>JAZDKE010000031.1:0-37504 GCA_043803245.1 Chloroflexota bacterium | reverse complement strand
ACAGACTCGCTATGAGGTCACCAAAAACGTTTGGTTTCCCGACTTGGACAGTATACATACCAGGATAACTCAAAGAATTCGCCACTGGTCATCCAAGAAGATAAAACGTTTATGCAACATTAATTAAGCCGTCCGTATTAGATACCAGTCCCGGCAAACGATAAGAAGAGGCAGACGATTATCTGCCTCTCTCTTTTTCAAACCAGACAAATTACCTGTGCTATGATTAGGTTGTAATGGCTAAAATACTGGTCGTTGATGACGAAAAGAAAATAGTTGATATCGTGAAGGCCTACCTGGAAAGAGAAGGTTATGAGGTCATCGCTGCCTATGACGGCAAATCAGCGCTGGCAGCGGTGAAGCGGCAGCCTCCCAACCTGGTAATTCTTGACCTTATGCTGCCGCAGGTAAGCGGCTGGGACGTATGCCGCAGCCTGCGCGCCGACTCAAATATCCCCATCATCATGCTGACGGCCCGTGACGATGTTACCGACAAAATCATCGGGCTGGAACTCGGCGCCGACGACTATGTGACCAAGCCGTTCGACCCCAAGGAGCTTGTCTCAAGGGTAAAAGCCGTGCTGAGACGCACTGCCACCCGACCGGCGGCGCAACCGGTGCTGAAGGTGGCCGACCTCACTATCAACCTGGAGAAAAGGGGTGTGCGCCGGCGCGGTGAAAGTATTTTGCTCACGCCGATGGAGTTTGACCTGTTTGCCGCAATGGCGCAAAACCCCGGCCGGGTATTCAGCCGCATGCAGCTTCTGGACAAAGTCCAGGGGGTTGCCTATGAAGGCTACGAGCGGACCATTGATAGCCATATCAAGAACCTGCGCAAGAAGATTGAACCCGATGCCAGCCAACCCCGATACGTCATCACCGTCCACGGCGTGGGCTATAAGGTACCGGAGACCGCCGATGCGTAGCCTGAGCTGGAAACTGGCCGGCGCCCTCCTGCTTATCGTGATAGTGTCCGTCGGGTTGATGACCTACCTCACTAACTTGAGCACTACCCGTGAGTTCCGGGAGTACGTGATACGGGGCAATGCCATGCACGCCTACGGTGTCGGAGACAGCCTCAGTGGCTATTACTCGCGGCAGGGGAGCTGGAACGGCGTGCAGGCGGTACTGCCCGGGCTGCTGAGAATGGCTGGCGACCGCCTTATCGTGGCCGACAGCCGTGGAACCATTGCCGGCGACACCGATGGGACCGCACTGGGAGATACTATCTCCAAACTGGGTCTTGCCGGTTACGGGACGCCGGTGATGGTGTCCGGGCAGGAAGTCGGCACCTTTTATTTCCTGTATTCCGAGGCTGGCGGGATGATGGGCGGCATGATGGGCATGATGGGCGGCCAGCCCGTTCCGGCAGGTGCCAATACCGCCGAGGCGGACTTTCTCAGCCGGGTCAACCGTTCACTGTGGATTACCGGCCTGGCGGCGGCCGCCGTAGCCCTGCTGGCAGGCCTGTTTCTCACCCGGCAGATTACCAGTCCTGTCCGCGCCTTGACCAGAGGTGCCCGCGAAATAAGCCGGGGTAATCTCGCTTACCGGGTGAAGGCGGAATCGGGGGATGAGGTCGGTGAACTCGTTAAGTCATTCAATACTATGGCGGCTAACCTCGCCGCAAGCGAGCAACAAAGGCGGCGCATGACCGCCGATATTGCCCACGAGTTGCGCACCCCCCTCACGATTGTCGAAGGCACGGTGGACGGCATGCTGGACGGTGTCTTCGCACCGGACCGTGAGCGCCTGACCACCATAAAAGAGCAGGCGGCTTTGCTTACGCGGTTAATCGGCGACCTGCGCGACCTGTCTCTGGCGGAGGCCGGGCAACTGAAGCTGGAGCTGGCCCCGGGCGATATTGCCAGACTCGTTCGAGGCAAGCTCGAACAGGTAAAACTGACCGCGCAGGCTAAAGGCATACTGCTCAAGCTCGAAGCCGAGGACAACCTGCCGCTAATTGAAACTGACCATATGCGCATCGAGCAGGTGGTTGCGAATCTGCTGACCAACGCCATTCATCACACGCCGCCCGGCGGCAGCATCACGGTATCAGTAAAAACCGCGACGCAACCCGTAGATAACCAGAGAGGCATATTGATTTCGGTGGCGGATACCGGTGAGGGTATCGCCGCCGAGCACCTGCCGCATATCTTCGAGCGTTTCTACCGGGTGAGCGATTCCCGCGCCCGCAGCGAGGGCGGCACCGGCCTGGGACTGGCGATTGTCAAACACCTGGTGCTGGCCCACCAGGGCAGGGTGTGGGCCGAGAGCGAACCGGGCAAAGGCAGCCGGTTCAGCGTATTTTTGCCGATGAAAGCGGCTACCCCCCGAGAATGCCACCCCGAAGCCGTAGACCGCTAACTTCTTAAGTTCACCACGTTCCCTGGGGCAACTTCTAATCCAATTCCAACTGTCCCCTAATACTACATTAAGCTTGGTCTGATTAAATAGTACCGGAACCGGTAGATTTTTGCATTTCAGGAAATCGGTCGTATTTTTTCTCCAGGCGACTAGATTCAGGAGACACGCGTGAAAAAGACAGGCGCATTAATGCGGGCTTTCACTATCCTGGGGTTACTTCTGGCGGTGGCCCTCATGGCCTCGCCGGCGATGGGTGCATCAGATGAGCCATTAACTATCAAGAGCATGAAAGTGTCAGTGTGGCCCGAATACGATGACCCCCGCATCCTGGTGACCTACCAGGGTGAGTTTAAGAACGGCGCTTCGTTTCCCCAGCCGGTGAAATTCCCGGTGCCGCTGGGTTCGGAAATGAACCAGGTCTGCGCGCTGCAGCCGCCTAACAATGAGCACCTGTGCCAGTTATATGACATGTTGACAGAATCAGACGACCTCGCCGTAGCCTTCACCCTGCCGATACCCACCTACTACCTGGAGTACTACTGGGACGCCATCAAGGCGCAACCGGACAAGTCCTTCACCTTTAAGTACGTTTCCCCCTATGCCGTAGATACCCTGGAGCTTGAAGTGCAGCAGCCGCTAAAGGCGACTAGCTTCGAGCTGGCCCAGCCCTATATCTCCGCCACCTCGGACAGCCGGGGCATGAAGTATTACCGTTATTTATTCAGCAATGTTACCCCGGGCCAGGTGATAAGCATTGACGCTTCCTACACCAAACCGGACAACAGGCCCTCGGTGGCCAAGGAGACGAGTAGCGCAGGTAATGCCGGTGGTAGTGCCGCCGGTAGCAGCGCCTACGGCGTTATCGGCATCGGTGCGGCGCTCCTGGCGGCGGCGGCGGTTGGATTTGTGCTGCTCAGACGAAAACCGGCGGCGGCACCGGCGCGGACGGCCCCGTCCCGAAGGGCGGCGAGGATTGAGGCGAGACGCGCGGAGGTACAACGTGCCGAGACCCAGCCTGAGCACCGGCCACCGACCGCCAAACTGCCCAGACCAAAACAACCGGCCAGAGCCGCCCCGGCCGCAAAACCCGACCAGCCGGGCACCGGTGCCGTCTTCTGCCGCAAATGCGGCACAAAACTTGCGGCGGGAGCCATTTTCTGCCACCTCTGCGGCGAAAAGGCGAAAGGCTCTGACTAGCGGTGATTAGGTTAAAATGACCGCCGTGAAACTACAGAACGGAGATATTCTGGCATGACACAGATTGGAGAAATTGCCCTGGTTATCGCGCTGCTCATCGCGGTATATTCGGGGCTGGCAATCATCATCGGTGCCCGGCGCGGCATAGCGGAGCTGGTAACAAGCGGCCGGTGGGGCATACTCGTGGTGTGCGGGCTTACCACTATCGCCTCGGCGGCGCTGTGGTACGCGTTCCTCACGCGCGACTTCCAGGTGAGCTACGTCTACCAGTACAGCTCGCGCGGGCTCAGTACCTTCTACACGATATCGGCCTTCTGGGCCGGGCAGTCAGGCTCGCTGCTGCTCTGGGTATGGACGCTCGCCATCTTCGGTGCGGTAGTGGTGTTCCAGACCAGGAAGCGCAATGCCGACCTGGCGCCCTACGCCTTACTCATCATTGTTGCGGTCGAGGCCTTTTTCCTCTGGATATTGAACTTTGGCAGTCAGCCTTTTACCAGGCTGGACGGCGTGCCGCCGGATGGCAACGGCCTTAATCCTCTGCTGACCAACCCCGGCATGTTCTTCCACCCCACCACGCTTTACCTGGGCTATGTCGGCTTCACCGTTCCCTTTGCCTTTTGTATTGCCGCCCTGCTCACCGGCAAGCTGGGCGACCAGTGGATTAAAAGCACGCGCCGCTGGACGCTTTTTGCCTGGCTGTTTTTAAGCCTGGGAAACCTGTTCGGAGCCTGGTGGGCCTACAACGAGCTGGGCTGGGGAGGTTACTGGGGCTGGGACCCGGTGGAAAGCGCCTCATTTATGCCCTGGCTGGTGGGCACGGCCTACCTGCACTCCGTCATGATACAGCAGCGCCGCGGCATGTTAAAAGTGTGGAATGTGGGACTGATAGTAACCACGTTTACACTCACCATCTTCGGCACCTTCCTGACCAGGAGCGGCGTCCTCTCCTCGGTGCATTCCTTCGGAGAGTCGGACATCGGCCCCATGTTCGTAGGTCTCATGATGGTCACGATTATTGGCTCGGCAGGACTGATATGGTTCCGTTCGCCGCAGCTTACGAGCGAAAACCAGCTCGACTCGCTCCTGTCGCGGGAAAGCAGCTTCCTGTTCAATAACGTGATGCTGGTGGGGGTGGCCTTCGCGGTCTTTCTGGGCACGGTATTTCCCCTTATCTCAGAAGCCGTGCGCGGGGTTAAAATCACCGTGGGTCCCCCATACTTCAACGCCGTGACCGGGCCGCTGTTCCTGGGCCTCATCACGCTCATGGGTATCTGTCCCCTCATCGGATGGCGCCGGGCCTCCCGCGATAACGTGGTGAGGAACTTCCTGTATCCCTTTGCGATTGCCGTCACCGGCGTAGTGGCGCTATTCGTCTTCGGCGTCCGCGAACCGCCCGTGCTACTCGGCCTCGGGCTCACCACATTCGTGGTCTTCACCATACTTCTCGAAATAGGCCGTGGCCTACTGGCGCGACACCGCACTTCCGGGCACAACTACCTGTCTGCCTTCATAAGCCTGGTGTGGGGCAACAAGCCGCGCTACGGCGGCTACATCGTCCACCTCGGCATCATAATGATTGCCATCGGGGTAATCGCCTCACAGGCGTACGATGTGGAGAAGGAAGTCACCCTGTCGGCAGGTGAGTCGGCCCAGATTGAGGGCTTCACGCTGGTGTACCGGGGACTTGATGTCTTTCCCACGTTAGACCGTGAGGTTGTCACGGCTACCCTCGACGTCTATGATAGCAACCAGCGCAAAGTGGCAGTATTGACTCCAGCCAAGACATTCCAGAAAAATTCCGAAAACCCCGTAAGCGAAGTGTCCATAAGGACCACGCTGACGGGTGACCTCTACACCATCCTCCAAGGCTGGGAAAACCAGCAGGCCACGCTGAAGTTCATCATTAGCCCCATGGTGGTCTGGATATGGCTCGGCGGCATCGTGATGATACTGGGCACGGTGATTGCCTTCTGGCCTGACGCGCGAGAGGCGAAGAGGGATGCGGCGAGACTGGCCGAGGCCAGGGTCGCGGTGCGGGAGGCAGTGTATGAAGCTTAGGGGGCTGGCGGTACTGCTGGTCGCGGTGCTGGCCCTTTTGGGGCCGGCGACTCCCGCCGATGCGCTATCCTCTAAAGACATCGAGAAAGAGCTGATGTGCCAGTGCGGCTGCACCATGGTGGTGGACGTGTGCGACTGCGAAACGGCTAACCAGATAAGGGCTAAAATTACCGAGTTGATGGACCAGGGCCAGGGCAAAGACCAGATACTGGCGTACTTCGTAGGCCAGTACGGTGAGAAGATGCTGGCTTCCCCGACCAAGAAGGGCTTCAATCTGGTCGCCTGGGTGTCGCCTTTTGCCGCCGTGGCCGCCGGTAGCGCCGCCCTGTTCTTCATCCTTAGAGCCTGGGCGCGAAAGGGGAAAAGAGGGGCTGAAGAGACCATCACCCTCCTGCAGCCATCCGCGCCGGAGTCGGAGGAATATCGTGAGCGACTGGAAGAAGAGCTGAAGAGGTATAAGGAAGAGGGTTCCGCATGATTACGTTTCTGGCTGCGATTATGGTGCTGGCCGCCATCGGCATAGTCTCCTGGCCGCTGTTAAGGGGAACTGGCGCAAAAAACGGCCCAGGGTTGTTCGAGGACACCGAGGTCAGTGAGCTGCTCGCCCAGAAAGATACCACGCTCTTTGCCATAAGCGAGCTCGAGTCCGACTATGAGATTGGCAGCCTGTCGCAGAGCGACTATCGGGAGCTGAGGAAGAAGTACGAGGAAAAAGCGGTCGCCCTCATCAAGACCGTGGATGAACTGAAGCGCGCGCGCGGCTTTCAGGGGATAAATCATATCGACGAAGAAATTGAAGTCAGGGTTTTGGGGTTGCGCGGAGCAAAAAAGGGGACACCGGAAGGCAAATACTGCCCCGGTTGCGGAGCGCAATTCGAAGCTGATGACCAGTTCTGTTCCCGTTGCGGCGCTGCCTTAAATGCGAAATGTCCGGGTTGCTCGGCGCAAGTTAGCGCCGAAGACCGTTTCTGTTTCCGTTGCGGTGCGGCGTTAAGCACCGCCGGGAAGCGCGGGAGAGTCACGTAAAGGGATGCGGATGAGCCGGAAGCGTATTATCGGCTTTGCCACCCTGGTTGTCATCGCCGTAGCCATAACCATAGGGGCGAAGGCGTTCACCTCGCCCGGCGCTCCAGGAGGCATGCCGGAGCACATAACCATCGCCCAGGCCAGAGTTGGCACTCCCGGGCAGGTGGTGAAGGTGGGTGGGGATGTCGTTCCGGGGTCAATCAGCTGGGATAACGCCTCCAGATTGTTGAGATTTATGCTTACCGGCGAGGGGGAAAGTATGCCGGTGGTCTACCGGGGGCCGGCCCCTAATGACTTCAAGCCAGGCCTGGCCCTGGTAGTGGAAGGCACTTACGCTGCCAGCGGGGTGTTTGAGGCAACGTCTCTTACCACCACAACCTCACCGCTGTGCAAGACCTGCCATAGCAGTTGATGATTTTACCCGGGTTAACTTCTAACTCTAATCGTCTTCTAACCAGTCTGTAATGCCCCCATCATCGGCCGGTGACATTATAGATGTGGGTGGGTACAAGGTTATGATACGCTCACATTCTCGTAGAGTAACTCTAATAAGACAAGCCGCCATGGCGGTTACCGTTGCCGTTGTGGTACTCGTGCTCACGCTGGGCTATTTTATCCCTGGACCGACCCGGAGCACTATGCCGCAAGCGCCGCCTCAAGAGAATGCGCGAGCCGCCGACCTGGGTATCACCTATCTGCCGCTTACCCCCGGTCTGTCAGGCTATTACGACCTGGGAGTAGACTCGGGAGCGCTGATTACCGAGATAGCTTCCGGCAGCCTCGCTGATAAGGCGGGGCTCAAGGTCGGGGATGTCATCCTGAGCTACAACGGCGCCGCCGTAGAAAAAGGCAACCCCCTGCTGGGCGTTATCAGGGGTTGCCCGGCGGGCAGTAATGTCGTGATGGAAGTCTGCCGGGGGAAAATCAGCCAGACGGTCAGTTTTGTTCATGCGAAAGGCTAAGCAACCAGAGGGCACGGTGGTCGCAGATGTCTGTAAGGAAGTAACACGATATTGCTAAAACTGGCGCCATTCATCGCGGTTCTTCTGGCTCTGCTAGCCGGACTGGGGACCGGCTGTGCCCGCGGCGCGGCCCAGGAACGGGGCAACGTGTCTCCGTCCCCATCAGCTTCCCCTTCACAAGGCCCGGCCAGCGGGCTTGTCCAGACCAGCAGCGGGGGCGGCGTGACCATTGAGGTCGAATGGCTTGGGTTCTCGGACGGCTCACTGGTACTCGGGGTGACTATGGACACTCATTCCGGTAGCCTTGACCAGTATGACTTAAGAGACCTCGCTATTTTAAGAGACAGTAGCGGCAAGGAATATCGCCCCGGCAGCTGGGATGCTCCCCCCGGCGGCCACCACCGCAAAGGCGTTTTGACCTTTCCAATTTCTGGCCCTTCCAATCCGGGAACGGCAAAATACTTTGAGTTGATATTGAGGGACATCGCCGGGGTTGAAGAGAGAGACCTCAAGTGGGAACTGGACTAAAGACCAGGCATCCTGGGGTGAGAGTCCTATGAGCTTGAGAAGGCACGTCATCATCGGCGTCGGGGCCGGCATCCTGCTGCTCCTGGTTTATGCCGGTGTCATTACCCTGGCACAGGGCGCTCAGCATATGCTTGAGCAGACCGCCAGGCTGTGGTACTGGCTGGCGGCCCTGGCCGCCGGATTCGGCATTCAAGCCGGCCTGTTCTCGTTTATCAGGCAGGCTCTCCGGGAGCGCCAGGCATCGGCCACGGCCAGCCTGGCCGCTTCCAGCGGCGTTTCTGCCGGCTCGATGGTTGCCTGCTGTGCCCATCACCTCGGCGACATCCTGCCCCTAATCGGGGTGGCCGGTCTAACCGCCTTTCTGGTAAATTACCAGACCTTCTTTATCATTCTTGGCGTGCTGTCGAATATCGTGGGTATCACCATTATGCTGGAGACCATCCAGCGCCATGGCCTATGCCCCTGGGTGTCTGGCTGGAAATGGAATATGCGCCGTGTGGCGAAGGGCGTGATGGTTTCGGCAGCGCTGGTGCTCATTGTTAGCGGTTTTCGCATTCTATCAGTGCCTTAAAGGGCGAGATGTGATAGCAACTGGAGAAACGAATGAACGGCATCATCATTGACATCGACCCGACGATATTGCACTTCGGACACGTTGAGATTCGCTGGTACAGCGTCATCATCATACTGGCAGTGGCGGCGGCGGTACTGGTGGCTACCCGGCAGTTTAAGAGGCACGGCGTCCCAGCGGAGGAAGTCTACTCCCTATTGCCCTGGGTACTGGTGGCCGGGATAGTGGGCGCCAGGCTATTTCACGTGATAGACGAGTGGGGGTACTACTCGGCAAACCCGGTGCAGGCTTTCTCACTCTGGCAGGGTGGTCTGGCTATCTGGGGAGGAATCGTGGGGGGCGCAGTTGCCGCCGTCGCCTACTCGAAGGTAAGACATCTGTCCCTGGGCCGCGTTTTTGACGCCTTGACTCCCGCCTTGCTGACCGCTCAGATAATCGGCCGGTTCGGCTGCATCATCAACGGGGACGCCTATGGCGGCGCAACCAGCCTGCCCTGGGGTTTCATCTACATTAATCCCCAGAGCATGATACCGGCCTCCCTGTTCGGCGTGCCCACGCACCCGTACCCGGTATACGAGATGCTGTGGAATGGCCTTACCCTGCTAATTCTCCTCGGGCTTGGCCGTAAATTCAGCCGGGATGGCCTGGTTTTCCTGAGCTATCTATTAAGCTACTCGCTGGGGCGGTTTCTTCTCACTTTTATCCGGGAGCAGAACGTGTTCTGGGGACTCCAGCAGGCCCAGATTATCGCCCTGGTCATCTTCGTTATCTCCCTCGCGGCCATCGTGTACTTCACCCGGACAAGGCGAGCACAAGCTGAACTGACAATTACTAATGATGAATAGCGCGACCGCAAATGATGACCGTCCGGACAGCAAAACATCAAAGCTTCTTCTGGCGGGCATCTTTCTGGTGTCGTTTAGTCTCCTGGCCCTCGAAATAAGCCTCACCAGGGTGCTCTCGGTGATGTTTGCCTACCACTATGTGTTTCTGGTGTTGTCCATGGCCTTGCTTGGGCTGGGGCTTGGGGCGGTTTTCGTCCATCTGTTCCGGCACAAGCTGCCCGCCGGGCACCACCGGTTCTACTCTTTAGCCCTGTTCGCCGGGTTGCTTTCGCTGTCCATGCCGCTTTCACTCAACCTGATAGCCCGGATTAGTGGCCCAGGCGGTGAGGGCGGGATTCTCCGGTACATCCCGCTCTTCTTTACACCATTCTTCTTCGGCGGCATTCTTATGGCCGGGGTATTTCGCTTCTTTCCCGCCCAAAGCTCAAGGCTTTACGGTATGGACCTTTTGGGAGCGGCGGCTGGCGCTCTCGCCGCAGTCTTTATGTTAAACGTCCTCGGTGGCCCGGGAACGGTGGCCATCATCAGCCTGCCGGCTTTGCTGGCCGCCGCGCTCTTTGCCACAAAAGCAACCGGGCTTAACTCAAGAAGGCTGGTGGCACCGGTGGCAGGCTCGCTGGTAATACTGATTCTGGCCGGAACGGCGCTGGTTGGGAAAGACATTACCGGTGTGTCTTTCGCTAAAAACCCGGGCAAGGAAATGGGTTACGCTCTTAACGAGCCTTCGCTGGGTGCGGAAATCGTCGAAACGAAGTGGAGCGCTTTTGGCCGCACTGACCTGGTCGCCCTGCGCAACCAGCCCGACCAGATGCTCCTTTTTCTGGACGGGACCGCGGGCTCGCAGATGTACCAGTTCAGCGGAGATGTCAAGACCGCAGGGCCTGCCATTCAGGCCTTGAAGACAGAGTTCCCGGGCTACCTTGCCCTCTCTAACCTGCCGCCGGAAGAGAAAAATACCGCCCTGATAATCGGGCCGGGTGGCGGCAGGGATATACTGGTGGCTTTGCTAGCCGGTATCGACAAAATAACCGCCGTTGAGGTTAACCAGGACCTGGTGGATATTATGCGTAAATATTCCTGGTACAACGGCGGCATCTACGACCTCGACAATGTCAGCGTGGTGGTGGATGAAGGCAGGAGCTTCTTAAGACGCCAGAAGGCAAAGTACGATGTCATTATGCTCAGCCTGCCCGTTACCAAGACCAGCCGCAGCCTGGAGGGATATGCCCTTACCGAGAATTTTTTATTCACTACCGACTCCATCAACGATTACCTGGCGCATTTGAGCGATGACGGCGAACTGGTAGTGGTGACCCATGACCCGACCGAGCTATTGAAACTTCTCGCTACCTCGCTTGCGGCCCTTAATCAAAACGGCATTGACAACAAAGCCGCGATGGCGCGCATCTACGTGATTGGCGCCCATCACAACCCGGTCTTCGTGATGAAAAAAACCCCTTTCGTACCAGGAGAACTGGAGCCGGTTCACCAGTCCATACACCAGCTCGGGTATGACCCGGCCTTTTCCTACATTCCAACTATCAAGCCGGGCAGCTGCGAGCCGCACGAGAGCGGGGTGCGTTTCGATGAGTGCGGTATGCTCGACCCGTTACTTGCTGGATTGAGCCGGGGGGATATCAGTCTTGGTGAACTGACTAAAGCTTTCGAAAAGGAAGGACGTGACATCAGGCCAGCCACTGACGATAGCCCGTTCTTCTACAAGTTGGAGGCGGGGATACCCCCGGCGGTGTCCATCATTTTCCGCTCGTCAGCGCTCATCCTGCTCTCTTTAATGATGGTGCCATTCATACGCCGGAGAAAGATACTCGCCGACGGGGAAGCTTTGCCGGGAGACGGCGGGCGGAACGGTAAGCGGTTGGGATTCCTGGTCTTTTTCGCGATGCTGGGCACCGGGTTCATGCTGGTTGAAATCTCGATTTTTCAGAGATTCAGCCTGTTTCTTGGCCAGCCGGTGCTCTCGCTCGCCGTGTTACTATCATCGCTGCTGGCAGGCGGCGGCATCGGCAGCCTGTGCAGCGGTCGCCTTACCCGAAAGCCCGCCAGGGTGATAGCGGTAGTCTCGCTGGGCATCATCGCCGTGCTTTTCGCTTACGCCTTTGCCACACCCCTTATCTTCCGGCAATTACTCGGCGCGGAACTCGCCACCCGCCTGTTTGTCACCGTTGTCATGATAACCCCGCTTGGCTTTCTGATGGGTTTCCCCTTCCCATTAGGGCTCAGGCTGCTCAATGAGTCCGGTATGGCAGATTACATTCCCTGGATGTGGGGCATAAACGGCGTCGGCTCGGTGTTAGGCTCGGCGGCAGCCATTGTCGTAGCGGTGACATCCGGCTTTACCAGCGCGCTATTACTGGGCGCCGCCTGCTACCTCGTGGTTTTCTTCATATTTCAAATTGCAAGACCAACCAGGGTTTGGGAAAGGTTACATTTCAGCAAGTAGCCTTAGAGGTTGTCTGATAACTCAGTGGTCGGGGTGAAGTAATCCCGGGCACATACCAGATTGCATCGCCTTCGGTTTGCGGTAACAGTGCCAGTGTAAAACGGGCTTGGCCTTCCCGGTATCATTGGCCTCTTGAGTGCCTCACCCCTGTTATTTGATGTCTTCGATTGTCGGATTACCGGGGTTGGCCGTTTTTTGATGATGCCCCTTGTCTCCCATCCCGCGCATCAACAATAAATGCCCTATGGGACAGAGAAGAACCAAAGCGTATAATCCAAGTGTACCCACCGGGACATTAAAGACGCTCACCGCCACTATCGCCGCCACCGGCAACAGGCAACACGCCAGCATAAGCCCTAAATGTTTTTTCTTCATCGTACCGTTTACTCTTTTTTTAGAACTCCCTGACCGCACGTTCCAGGAGAGCCGCGCTGTTACTTGCTTTGATAGTGAGCCAGACGACCCGGTCGCCAGGCTCCAGAGATTTGTAGAAGAAGAAATTGCCGCCGGCTCCGTCCGCCTGCCACACATCATGGCCGGCCACCGGTACCTGCCGGGGATTACTGAATCCGGCGCCTCCCCGGTTTATGCCCTCGACCATCCGGTTTATCAGGTCTACCGCCGCGGCCTCACTGCCAGCTTCCCCGACCCAGACCATCAGGTGTTCCCCCCCATAAGGGGGCTCGTACTCGGCAATAAAGGCATTTTCCAGGCTTATGCTGGTGCCGTGCAACCGGTTTATCTGGGACCGGGCCTCCGTACCTTCGACAAGGCTGGTGAGCTTCAGCGACCCGACATATTGCGGCACGGCTGATGACTCTGGTGGTGCCAGGACGTATTTGCCAAAGCCATACCCTACCAGCCCCAGCACGGCGACAAATATTACCACCTGGAAGAGACGGAGACGCCTTTTCCCAGCGCGAATCTCTTTTTCTGGAACCAATTCTATACTCCGTAACCGCGAAATCAAGCTACCGACCGATTACTTCGGCTGGTCACTGACCGGCTCATATTTCGAAGGACATTTTGCCAGGAGTGTCTTCGCCTCGAATGTGCCCGCCGAGTTAAGTTTTCCCTGGACCACTGCCTTGCCGCCAGCCTTGAAGCTATCGGGAACAACGCCCTGGTAGATTACCGGCAGGTCCTTTTGTCCATCGGTTATGGTAAATCTCAAAGTGGCGCCTTGTTTCTCGATGCTTCCGGCGGCCACGGTCCCCGAGACCCGCACACTTTTATCAGCGAAGGCGCCTTGCTGCCCGGCGAACTCGCTCACGGTATAGTAGTAAGTGGCTGAAGACATGAAACCCTTGTATCCCAGGAAGCCAAGAGCGATAACCACGATAATCGCCGCGATAACGAATTTAAGCCGTTTCAAATTCCATCTCCCGTAACATGATAGACTCGCGAACAGGACTGGTACCTCTATTTTATCGGGCGCAGCTTACGCTTGCATTAGAGTGTCATTAACCGAGGATTAGAGTCTTACGTATAAAACAAGCATTAAGAGCCGTATTCCGGTATAATCTCCATCAAACCACTTGACAGGGTATCTTTCGTATGCTATTCTCTACTATGTTTATAGAGTTTATATAGATTAGTGGTTTTGGTATTTGGTGTGAAGATAACCAGCAAGAGTGAATACGCCATCAAGGCACTAACCGAACTGGCAATTGACTACGACCGGGGCAACACGGTAACGCTGATTAACGACGTTGCCCGGCGGAAAGGTATCCCGCAAAAATACCTCGAACAAATCCTGCTCAGCCTTAAAAATGCCGGGATACTGGTAAGCAAGCGCGGCGTTGGCGGCGGTTATTCCTTGAGCCGGTCGCCGGAGAATATCAGCCTGGGAGAGATTATCAGGGCGGTTGAAGGGTCGCTGGCACCGGTAACCTGTGTCAGCACCGAGGCTCATACGAGTTGCCCCGATGAAGGCTCCTGCGGCCTTTACAGCGTCATGCTCGAAGTAAGAAATGCCGTATCCGACATATTGGACAACACTTCACTAAGAGACGTAGTAAGAAGGTCCCTCGACTTGATTGACCGGAAAAACCGGGCCCTCAACTATACAATTTAGGTCCGTTCCGGGAAATAGGCCGCCGTCGTTAAGGTTAAAAACAGAGTAAACGCATGGTGAGACAGGGCATTTTGCCGACAAGTGTTTGAGGGGGGAAGATATGCTAGGAGAAAAGGCCATAAATGTCGCGGAACTAAGGAGCCGGGGCATCGTCAAGCTCAGAGACAAGGATATGTTTGCCATATGGGTAAAGACCGCCTGCTGCAACCTCTCCGCCAGACAATTAAACAAGCTCGCTGATGTCGCGGAGACGTATGCCCGGGGCTATCTCCTGTTCACTACCAGACAGATACCCATTATCCCCTTCGTCCACTTAAAAGACCTGGAAACTGCGCAGCAAGAGCTTGGCACGGTCTATCTCACACTCGACCGGTGCGGTCCCACGGTGCGCAACGTCAATGTCTGCTATGAAGACCGCATCTGCCCCGAGGCCGTCACCAACTCGCTGTCCCTGGGGGAGAAGCTGGACAACTTCTTCTATGCCCCGATGGCACACAAGGTCAAGCTCGGCGTGGTTGGTTGCGCCCGGGACTGCATTTTATGCCGGGCACTGGCCGACATTAGCTTTGTCGGCGTTGAGAGAGAAGCCAGACGGGGGTACGACGCCTACGTCGGGGGCAGGCTCGGGTTGAACCCTTTCCTCGGCGTGAAAATCGCCGATTGCCTCGCCGAAGACGAGTGTGTCCGGCTGGTGGAAAACTATTTTGCGCTTATGACGAAAGAGGGGAAGCCGGAAGAAAGGGGCGCCGACCTGATTGGCCGGTTGGGCGTTGGCCGGGTGCAGCAGGCGCTTAACCGCAATTTGCAGCGGGTCTCGGAGATAAAACCGATTGAATGCCCCTCCCGGATGCCGAAGGCCGTTACCGACCGGCTGATACTAAAGGTAAAAGCCGTCTGCGGTGAGGTTAAATCCGACCAGCTGCGGCGCATTGCCGCCGTCTCCGAAAAGTACGGTAACGGATTTGTCCATTTTTCGGTCCGCGGTGCGCCGGAGATACCAGGCGTTGAAAAAAAGCATCTGGAGAGCGCCAGGCAGGAATTAAGAGACGCCGGCCTGGAATTACTTGACCGGGGGATTGACAATATCCAGACGTGCTTCGGTGGCTACTGCACCGAGAGCAATGCCGACCCGCAGTCACTGCTCAACAATATCGATAAGCTGGTGGGCGAACTGGGGTTGAACAATCTGGACATCAAAATTTCTGCCTCCGGCTGTCCCAACTCCTGCGGCATTGCCCATCTCAGCGACATCGGTTTTTACGGGGTGGTGGAACCCGGGATTGATGCTGCCAGTTGCAACGGTTGCGATCTCTGTGTTGCGGTGTGCAAGAGAAAAGCCATCAAGGTGGCCGGCGGCGTAGCCGTAATCAACCGGGAGAAATGCAGGAATTGCGGCCAGTGTATTGCGGTATGCCCGTCTAACGCCATCGTGGAAAAAAGACGCGGTTTCGCCGTGCTGGTCGGTGGCCAGGGAGGTGAAGCTACCCGTTTGGGTGAGCTTATCGCCGAGTTTGTCTCCGAAAAAGAAGCGCTTGTCCTGACCAGGAGATGCCTTGAGATTCTGAAGGAGAATAACTCCAGGGCGTCCGGGGTAATTGATAAGGTCGGCATAAACCGGTTTAAGGAAATGCTGACCGGTAAAGCGGGCCAGAATTAACCAGAAAGAAAGCAAAGTTGAAAAGGACGATTACTTCACAGTGAGGGAACGGCCATGGGTAATCACCGGCACGCTAGCTCCGAGAAAAAG
This sequence comes from Chloroflexota bacterium, assembly GCA_043803245.1. Classification (GTDB taxonomy): domain Bacteria; phylum Chloroflexota; class Dehalococcoidia; order Dehalococcoidales; family SURF-40; genus SURF-40. The sequence continues at coordinate 21,665 of JAZDKE010000031.1, read as the reverse complement.
CTAAATAATAGCCGGGGGTTCGACCACCGCTTGAGGGTATATTCCGACATCACGCAGCTGATTGCCAGCCCGGAAAACCCAACGCCGATGGTCAGGCTGAACCGGAGTAACCCCAATGAAAACTTCCGCCTTTATCTGAAGCTGGAAAGATACAACCCGTTCGGTTCCGTTAAAGACCGAATCGTGGCGGAAATACTGAACGACCTGGATACCGGCGGCAAGACACTGGTGGAACCGTCATCCGGCAATACCGGGATAGCGCTCGCCGGTATTGCCAACAGCCGGGGAATGTCGGTAGAGGTGGCCGTTCCCCAGGGAATCCCCGAGGAAAAGAAGGTGATACTCAGGTTATTGGGCGTTAAACTCTGGGAGACCGATGACGCCCTCTGCCCGCGGTTCCCTTCCGAAGGTGCCAGAGGGCTGGTTGATTCTCTTCTGAAAAGCCCGGCAACCCGGGACGGGTATATCAGCCCCAACCAGTACGAGAACAACCTGAATACCCGGGCACACTATCGCACCACCGGGCCTGAAATATGGCACCAGACACAGGGCAAGATAACGCACTTCTTTGCCGCTTTCGGCACCTGCGGCACAATCTCGGGCGTGGGCCGCTACCTTAAGGAAAGGAACCCTCAAATCAAGGTCATCGCCGTGGAACCCGACTCGCCGGACCACAAATTACCCGGCATGAAAAGGATTACCGGCCTTGATGAACGGTACGTACCTAAAATTCTGGACAACACGGTTATCGACGCCCGGGAAGAAGTGGCCGATGAGCAAGCGTACCGTACCGCAATCAAACTGGCCAGAAAAGACGGCATCCTGGTAGGGCCTACCACCGGGGCTATCCTCGCCGTTGCCCTGCGCTATGCGGAGTCGAACTCCGGTCTGGCGGTCGTCATCGCGCCTGACGATGCTTTCAAATACACGAGCTTTTACCGCGAGTTTTTGGATAAAGAGTGTCAGGCTCCCGGAGATACCGGGGAAAAGGAACACGATTTTACTGCCTTTGTTTGCCCTTTATCAAAAATCAAAGTGGCGGAATTGGTTGACAGCCTTGACAAAGGGGAGAAGGTGAAAATAATACTGGGGGACAGCGAGTCTCTCAAGAATGTCGCCCAGGAACTGAAGGCTAAAGGCATCAAACCCAGCTTTGAGCAGGAAGAGGAATACCGCTTCGCCTTGAGATTTACGAAATAGGCCCCATTTCCCCGGTCCGGCCTATCAACTTCTCTTCCTTTCCGGCGGCACTAAGGCCCGGTGATGGCTGACAATTACCGGCTTAAGAGTAAGTGTCCGCCCGGCAAGGGAGCCGGGCGCGCCCTGTCAAAGCTTACTGATAAACAGCGGCCCCCCGTACAGGGCGATGGCGATGAGCAGGCTGGCGATGAGTAATACCAGCGTGACCAGCGCCGTCAGCCAGGGGTGATTACCGCGCAGCAGCACACTAAGCCCCGCAATAATCAGCAGCACCGGCCAGAAGCGCCAGAGTGTTTCCCATAGCCTCCAGGGAAGCACGTTAAAGGTCTGCAGCAGGAAGACTGCGCCCAAAAACAAGAGGCATATGCCCCAGAAAGGGCCGGCGTAACTCGCAGCTTTCCCGTCTTTCGCCATGGACTAGCTCCTTCTCCGGGTGCCGAAGATGATGACCACGCCGATGAGAATAAGAATTACCGGCCAGAGGTATCTCCAGCGTAGCCACCAGAAGGAATCGAAGTTGACCAGGACGATGACAATGCCGATGGCAATCAGGATAAGGCCGAACCAGAGGCGGCGATAACTCACCTGCGGCCGGGGTGACGGAGACAAGGTGCTGAATGTCTCCCGCACCTCTTTGCCAAAGCTGTCGGCGGCGGTCTTTAGCTCCTCGATGTTCTCTCTGACGGCCTCTTTAGGGTCGGTCGCGCGGGACTTCTCCGAGGGGATAACGATGGCGAGGATGATGTAGGCAATAATGCCCGCCCCACTGAAGAAGATGCTCAGCACCGCGATGATGCGGATGATGGTCGGGTCGATGTCGAAGTACTTGGCCAGGCCGCCGCAAACGCCCCATATTATGCGGTCGGTCTCGCTGCGGTAGAGTCTCTTTTCCATGCGCCCCCTCTTTTCTGGAGTTCTCGATAACCCGGGTGGTGAATCAGTACTACTGAATAGTATTGTAAGCTAATTTACAAGTCAAGCCCGGGGCTAGAACCTGCCGATAGTTGCCTCCAGCGACAGGCCGGTAACGTCCCGCGGCAGGCGATGCCCCAAAACAATTGCAATCTTCGCCTGAACCGAATATCATTGAAATAAGAGGGGCAGAAACCCTAAGGAGCGAGCGATATGAACAAAAACTTGAAAACTCTGTTAATCATCGGGGGCACCGTCCTTGCGGTCATCGTCATCCTGTCTGTCCTTGCGGGACTTAGCTGGGGGTGGTGGGGTAATGGCTACGGCATGATGGGCATGATGGAAAGCATCGCCCTCATGTTTTTAATGCCGGTTTTGTGGATAGTGGTTGTGGGTCTGATAATCTGGTGGGTGGTGGCTGCCGCCCGCGGGGCGGGTAATTCCGAGAGCACGGCGAGGTCAGCTGACTCGGCACTGGAGATACTCAAGAAAAGGTACGCCCGCGGTGAGGTAAACAAAGAAGAGTACGAGGCCAAAAAGAAAGACCTTACATAGTGGGTCAGCTTGACACCGCGAGCGAATAATTATACATTTATTGATGGCCCCACAGGCATATAACACACCTGGAGCCGGCATACCTGTGAATGAACTGGCGGGTTTTGTCGTAAGGTTTACCGGTAAAAAGCAAGTGTCGGACTGACCTAAAAATAGAGACCCGGGAATCAGTTAAAATGATATGTCCCAAATGCAAGCAGGCTATGGTCGTGGTGGAATATCACCAGATTGAGCTTGACTATTGCACCCGGTGCGAGGGGGTATGGTTCGACGGCGGGGAGCTGGACCTGCTCCTTCAATCGGTCAAGATGACGTGTCCGGAGCTTGAGATTAAAAACATAATCAACCTGCCCGATGCCGAGTCTTCAGACAAGCCGCGAAAATGCCCTATCTGTGGTCAAGGCATGAAAGCGGTGGCCATCGGCCAGCCTGCCATTGGTATTGACGTTTGCCGCCGGGCAGACGGACTGTGGTTCGACGGCGGCGAACTAAACCATATTCTTAAGCAGACGGCGGAGAATTCAGCCGCTAAGGCTTGCCCTGAGCAACTGGTTTTCGGGTTCCTGGGAGAAGTATTCAGAGGTTCAGAGTGAAATACCCGGCAGGACACAAACCGTTTAATAAATAGCGAGACTTAGGAGGTGGTCTATGACCGCAGTTTTTTATATCATTATCGGCATCGTCGTGGTTCTCCTGATAATACTGGTGGCCATGTACAACGGGCTGGTCCGGCTCCGTAACCAGGTCAAGAATGCCTGGGCGCAGATTGACGTGCAGCTCAAGAGACGCTACGACCTCATTCCCAACCTGATAGAGACCGTTAAGGGCTATGTGAAGCACGAGCGGGAGACGCTGGAAGCCGTGACCAAGGCGCGGAACCAGGCGCAACAGGCTTCATCGTCTGGAGCGGGTGTCCGCGCCAAATCGGAAAGCGAGCTGAGCTCAGCCCTGGCGCGTCTGCTGGTGGTGGTTGAGCAGTACCCTGACCTCAAGGCGAACCAGAACTTCCTGGCCCTCCAGGAGGAGCTTGCCTCAACCGAGAACAAGATAAGCTTTTCCCGCCAGTATTACAATGATTCCGTGCTGAACTACAACAACCAGACCCAGATGTTCCCCTCCAATTTCATGGCCGGCATGATGGGTTTCAAGGCCGGTGAGTTCTTCGAGGTTACGGTGGCTGAGGAGCGGACGGCCCCAAAGGTGAGTTTCAGCTAGCGCAGACATCCAGGTCATGGGGAAGGACAATTTCGGGCTAACCCGCTGGTGGTGCGAGGCACCTGACAATGGGATTTGGGGGAAAACCGTTTAGGTCATGTGGGAACAAATCAGGTCTAACCGCATCAGGTCGGTAATACTGGTAGCCGGTATGGGGGCGCTGTTGCTCCTGCTCGGCTATTTCCTGGGCTTAACTTTCCTGGGCAACCCAGCTGCCGGCATCGTCATCGCCCTGCTTTTGTGGGCGGTTATGAACCTGGTAGCCTATTTCCAGGGGGACAGCATACTGCTGGCCGTCTCCGGGGCCAGGAAGATTACCCGGGACGACCATCCCCGCCTCTACAACATCGCCGAGGAAATGAAAATCGCCTCCGGTCTGGAAAAGATGCCCGATATCTACATCATCGACGACCCCGCCCCCAATGCCTTCGCCGCCGGGCGCTCACCGCAAAAAGCCAGCCTGGCCGTTACCTCGGGGCTGCTGGAGAAACTCAACCGCGACGAGCTGCAGGGGGTTGTCGGCCACGAGATATCACACATCAAAAACCGCGACGTCATGCTGATGTCCCTGGCCGGCGTTATCCTCGGCACGGTGGTCATTCTCGCCTGGTACGCCACGCGCATGCTGTTTTTCAGCGGCATGGCCGGCAACCGGAGGAGTTCCCGGTCCGAGGGTGGCGGGCAGGGACAGATAATCATCCTGGCCGTCGGCATTGTACTCATGATTTTAGCACCCATCGCCGCCCAGCTCCTTTACTATGCCATTTCAAGGAAAAGAGAGTACCTGGCGGACGCTTCCAGTGCGCTGTATACCCGTTATCCCGATGGGCTTGCCTCGGCCCTGGAGAAGGTAGCGGCTTCTACCCAGCAACTCAAAACCGCCAACAAGGCGACGGCGCCAATGTACATCATCAACCCGTTCCGGGAAAGAGGCCTGGCGGCCAGCGACCTCACCAGCACCCACCCCCCCATATCGAAGCGAATACGCATCCTCCGCGCTATGGCCGGGGCTTCGCTGGCGGACTACAACCAGGCTTACCAGGGGATTACCGGCGGCGGGGTTATCCCGGCTTCGGCATTAGCCGGCGCTGGCCTGGTAGCCTTCCGCCCAGCGGCTGCCTCAACGGGGGCAGAAGAAGAAACTGCCGACCGGCTAAAACGTACCCGCGAGACCTCCAACCTGATGTGGCGTCTGGGGAACTACCGCACCGTTACCTGCCAGTGCGGCACTAACCTGAGAGTGCCGGCGACTTTCAAAGCACCTGGTATCAGATGCCCTCACTGCGGTAGAATCAACCCGCTTTGATGAGCTTCTAGTCGAAGTACGTCTTCCGGAGCCATCCCCTTGCTTTTGCCCCGGTCTGCGTAGCTACTTGGCTTATTCCGAGCTGGCAAGAAGCGACAGCTTGTCCAGCTCGAGCGAGATGTCCACCAGCTCGAATTTCAGGTTGGCCAGGTAGTAGCTGGCGGTATCCAGCGCGATGAAGATTTCCCGGCATTTTGGTGAGGCCTGTGACCACCGCCAGCCTCCCAGATATTCGTTGGTTAGCTCGCTTTTTTTCCGGGATACTTCCTCAATCAGGCCCTGGTCGGCGTCTTTAGCTTTCATGATTGCCAGTAGCTGGAGGTAAAGCAGTATCTTCTTGAAGTGAATCGCCCAGTCGGTAAGGCTAACTTTCATCCGGGAGCGGTAAATCTCAAGCGTATCGCTGAGCGCTTGCCCGCTCAAGCGGTAGACGCCGTCCAAACGCACTGCGACCTGCCCCAGGCCTTCTTTTATCTCCGGTGTTGCTCCGGGAACAAGGCGCCCGCGCTTGGCATTAATCTCGTTTATCAGGCGGGGTAAGTCATCAAGCTGCCGCAATATCTCGTCACCGTAGGCCTCCAGCCGTTCGCAGATATAGAATGGGCCGCTAATGCCGATGTAGCTCCAGGGAATATGCGGGCGGGGTGTCCAGTAAAGGTTGTTCGTGCCGAACTTGACCAAATCTCTGGCAATGGGTAATACCAGTGAAGAGTGGGCCTCTTTAACCGAGGCCGCAAGCGATACGACTTCCGCCTCATTGTATGATGATTTCTTGCTCGCCGGCGGTAGCCATGGCCGGTCGTCAAGGGGCGGGTTCTGGGTGACGTGATAAACGGCATTGGCCAGCAGCAGGAAACCGCCTTCCAGGCCGGGCGTCTCGGGATGGGGATAACCCACGATGATTCTGCCAGCCCCGTACTCACCCTCGGCGATGGCCACCATCCCCTGTAAAGTCGCCGGATTGGCATAGCCATCATAGACTTTATCCAGCGTTTCTATCTCTTCCGGGAGATACTCGCTGAAAAAGCTGCCGGTCAGCTCATGGTCGATGTAAAAATCATCGGTGGGACGGTCGTACCTTCCCAGAACCCTGACCTGGTCACTCAGCGGGTGAAGGGCTTTGCCGTACCAGGGTGCCAGCGGGAATCCCCGGGAGGGATAGCCGTACCACAGGGGGTGGTCGCTAACCTCGGGTTTTATCCAGATGGGGCCGTGCATCGCCTTGGGCACTTTCCCCGGCTCTCTTTCCACCGCGAGGAGACCCCAGCCCTCCTTGACCTGGGCCGATAGCGCCGCGCCGCCGCAGAAGCCGAGCACGCCACCACCCCTTTTTACAAACTCCTTTACCTTTGCCTCACCCTCGGGGCCGACGTCGGTTGCCTTATCAGAGTGGCTGCCGCCGGGAATAAAGAGGATATTAGCGTGGTCAAGGGCACCCTGGCGGATGTCTTCGGCGCCAAGCGCGTTTACATCAAACCCCATCACCTCAAGAACATTCAGGGTCATCAGCGCCCATTTCTCAGCGGTGGCAAAAAGGACGGCCATCCGGGGTCTTACCAGCTTCACCAGCCCGCCAGCCGGTAATGCTTCCCGGTGGAAGATGGGAGATATCCCCAGTTCCTGCGCCCGCTTTTTAAGATAGGCACTGGCCCTGGCCTGGCTGATGGGCAGCCCTCCGAGCGGGATATAGAAGCTGCCGGCGGGGTAATGATTCAAAGAAGTGGTATTACGGTAGACATCCCAGCCGAGTCTCAACAAGCGATTAGTCAGGGCCACTTTTTTCCAGTCTTTTTCGACTTCGCCAAGCGGGACAACGCCGTAACCTCGGCTACCAGTAACGGCTTTAGCGTAACTCAAAGCTTATGACCTCACCATGAAAATCCCCCACCGGGTAAAAGTAAAACAGAGGGGCCCCCGTTGTGGAGGCCCGCCCTGTTTTTTTTAACTGCAATAACCTATTTCACCCGCAGGGATTCGTCAAGCCAGACGTCTTCCAGCCGGTTGGTGTTCGAATAAGAGATGTTGTTCCACCTGATATTCTTCACGTGGGGATAATAGGGCATAAAGTTCGGGATAAACAACCCGGTAGGCAGGGCGGGCAGGTCGGTGAGCAAAATACGCTCGATTGCCCAGATGGCTTCACGCCTTGCGTCCGGGTCCAGGATATAGTCAAGCTCAGCCAGCTTTTTGTCCAGCTCGGGGTTAGAGTAGTTCGCGTAGTTGGCGAACTCGCCAGTCCCAAAGAAATTGGTAAGCTGAATCGGGTCCATGATGTCAAGAGTCCGCGTGTAGGTATCGTAGCGGTTCTCCCTAAGGCGGTTCTCAATTTCGATTGTCCCCATACCAGCTCTCACAGACGTATCAATTTTCAAGTACTTGCGCAGGGCTTCGACAAATACCAGGGTGGCATCGGTCCTGGTCCCGGCAGCCTCCGCGGATAAGGCTTCCATCTTGAAGCCGCCCGGATAGCCGGCCTCCGCCATCAGCCGCTGGGCCTCGGCCACCCTTTCTTCGTAGGGCTTGTCCCAGCCCATTAATTTAATAACTTCCTCTTTGGGCAGCCCCCAGGCGGGACTCAGGATGCCGCTATCGGGGATGCCCCACATCTTATCGCCGGCATAGGCGAGGATGAGGTCATCTTCCTTTATTAGCAAAGCCATCGCGCGCCTAACGCGAATATCGTTCAAAGGGGGGTTCTTCATATTAATGATAATTATGGAACCATTGTACCTGTCCCGCCTCTGCCAGAGCAGCTCCGGCGCCCCGGTTTTCAATAACTCATAAGTGTCCATCCGGCCGGCCCCGGTCGTCGTGTCCAGAATATCCAACCGCCGTCCGACCATCATCTCAGTGGTGCGCGTCCACTGGAAATGGGCATAAGTCATGCCGTCCAGGTAAGGCAGCTGTTTGCCGTACTTGTCTTTCTTAAAGTAGTCCAGGTTCCGCTTGAATTTGAGGTGCACCTGCGGCAGGTATTCCGTAAGGATGAAGGGCCCGGTGCCCACCATGAACGCGGTTGTCTGGTCATCGGTGCCCGCCAGGTGCAGGGCCTGAATCTGGGATTCACCCTGGGCCAGCGCCAGCATGAAGCCGGCGGAGGCGTATTTGAGGTGGACTTTTACCGTGTAGTCGTCAATCTTCTCCGTGCTCCGGTAGGCCGGGAACCAGTCCGATATCGCGCTGCGGTTAACGTCAGTCATCTTGTCCAGGCTGTATATCACGTCATCGGCGGTAAAGGGCACCCCGTCATGCCACTTCACCCCCTGGCGCAGCTTGAAGGTGATTTCAGTTCCGTCGGCACTCGTTTCCCAGCTTTCGGCCAGGTCGCCGATGATGGTCTCGGGGACAGTCTCCTTGTAGTTGATATCAAACATCACCAGCTGGTTGAAGACGAGCAGGGTAGCCGTCGGCCCGTAGGCCACTTTCTGGTGGGCATCGAAGGTCCTCGGTATCCAGTAGCCCCGGATAAGCGTGCCGCCGTAGACGGGCATCGAGGTTTCGACCGGGTTAGGCGTGAGATAGGCCCCTGACGGGGTTCGCTCAGTCGGGGTCGGGGTGATGATATTATTCGACGTCGTGATTGGGTTTGAATCTGGCGTCTTACCGCCGCAGCCCAGCAGCATGGCCAGTATCGTTACCACCGCAACTAGGATAGACCATTTTTTCATAACCCACCTCCCCGGTAAGTTCCGGTTTGCGCCCGATTTGAAGAAATTACACCAACACTAAATGAGCCAGCCACTGATATCACACATGGTATAACGATGTCACACACCATTAGGTTATCGCAACTCCATTCTAAATTATGTGTAATAATAAGTCAAAAATCTATCAGGGTAAGGGCACCGCTCGAGTAAAATATTGCCGGGGGTCTTACCACCACGGGCCGTGGACCGGGAAAGATAAGGGCAGATAGCTACCCACCGTCGCCTCCCACACATTATGTAATCTTTAATTCCAGGCTGGACTGTGTTAGAATTGGACTGGAGGTGTGAGCTATGTCAGGATGGTCTGGAAAGATTCTCAGGGTTGATTTATCGAAGAAGGCATATTCAACCGTGCCGACCGCCCCTTATACCTCTTTTATCGGCGGCCGGGGTATCAACACCAAGATAGTGTATGACGAGGTGGGCCCCGAGGTCGCCCCTTTCGACCCGGAGAACCGGCTTTTATTTGGCCCTGGTGTTTTAACTGGAACACCGGCACCCACTGCCAGCCGGACAACCGTGACCACGCTCTGCCCCAACGGGACAATTGGCTCCTCAGGGTTTGGCGGCTATGTCGGCGCGGAAATCAGGCACGCCGGCTATGACAACATTATTATCCAGGGTAAAGCAGATAAGCCGGTATACCTTTATCTCCACGATGACATTGTCGAGTTCCGGGATGCCGGCCAGGTATGGGGTAAAGATACCATCGAGACCCAGCCGCTCATCCGAAAAGAAATCGGCGACCCGGATGTCCAGGTCGCCTGCATCGGGCCCGGCGGTGAGAACATAGTCAGCTTTGCCTCGGTCAGGACCGGGGTGCAGGCTGCCGGTGGGCGGGGCGGGATGGGCGCGATTATGGGCTCCAAGAACCTCAAGGCAATCGCCGTGAGGGGCAAACGCGGTGTAGAAATTGCCAGGCTGGGAGAATTCCTTAAAGTAGCCAACCAGACGGGCAAAATGCTCTTAGACCACCAGTCTCTCCAGTCGCCGGCGACAAAATGTCCCAGTTGGCCGTAGACCTTAATGACAGCCCCAACGACCGGGGGGTATCGGTTTTCGGTAACTGGGAACAAGTTGATTGGGATGAAATCGACGCGGTAAACTTCGCCCGCGGCGGCGCGGAATATTATGACAAGTATTACCATGCCAGGGTCGGGTGCGTCGGGTGCCCGATATTCCGTTGTTACCGCATCTGTAACGACCCGGAGACCGGCCTGGGAACCGCCAAGTGCTACTCGCAGCCAATGTTCACCTTCCGGGTATGGAACCGGGACTGGCAGGTCATGGAAGCCGCCGGTCACCTCTGCAATAACTACGGCCTGGACGTGCTGTCAACCGCGAATATCATCGCTTTTCTGATGGAGCTGTACCACCGGGGCATCATCACCGAGGAAGACACTGACGGCATACCGATGAAGCGGGGGGACAAAGAGGCCATCATCTCCACCATCCACAAATTGGCCAGGCAGGAGGGATTCGGCAAGCTTTTCCGGGACGGGGTGATGAGCGGCGCCAGGAAGATTGGCCGGGGTGCCGAAGAGTTCGCGATGTCGGTCAAGGGACAGGAGATGGGCCTGCACGAATTTCGCGGGCGCAAAGGCACGGCGCTGGTCCTGGCCGCCGGCACCAAGCGGGGCGGGGGTGAGTACCCACATCCTGAGTCTATCTGGAGCAAAAGCAAAGTGAGCAAAGAGGCGGTCTACCCCTCCTCTTACGAAAACAAGGCCGAGGTGGTCTGCGAGTCCACGTATATCTACATGATTGTGGATATGCTCGGTATCTGCAAAAATTACTTCTCCTGGGCATTCAACCGGTCTCTGGAGTTCCCGATAAAGCTGTTTTCTCTGGCCACCGGCAAGGATGCCAGCGTCGATGAACTGATAATCGCGGCCAAAAGGGTACAAGTGCTGGAGAGGGCTTTTGACGTGACGCGTGGCATCAGAAGAAAAGACGACACCTTGCCCAAAAGAATATTTGAGACCCCGGTGCCGGGTGGGCCTTTCAAAGGGGAGACGCTGGAGAAAGATAAGTTCGAAATATTACTCGGTGAGTACTACGAGTTATGCGGCTGGGACGAAGACGGCGTTCCCAAAAAAGAAACTTTTGAGAAATACGGTCTCTCGTCCGAGTGGCAGGCCTTTGAGAAAAGGCTTAAAAAGGAAGGGGTAGCCCGTGGCTAAAGCGTTAAAGATAGATGTGGAAAAGTGCGTCGGTTGCCGTACCTGTGAGATGGTCTGCTCGGCAAAACACGAGGGGGTAATCAACCCCTACCGCAGCCGCATCAAGGTCATCCGGGAAAAAGAGTGGGAAGGGGTCCCCATGACCTGCGTCCAGTGCGAGGACCCCCAGTGCGCCGCGATATGCCCGGTAAAGGCTATTACCCGGGATGAGAAACTGGGCCGGGTGGTGATTGACTACGACAAATGTATCGGCTGCCGGATGTGTGTCGCCGCCTGCCCCTTTGGCGTAATGAATTTCGATAGTGTTTCCAAACGGGTAGCCAAGTGCGACCTGTGCGATGGCGACCCCGAATGTGTCAAGTTCTGTTTCTACAAGGCGCTGCAATACGTTGACGTGGACGAACTGGCGGCTGACAAGCGGCGGGCGGCCGCGGAAAAACTCTCGGGAATTGTGCGTAAGCCGGCTGAAGCCTCACCGGTAACAACTAATACAAACGTCTCAGAAGTTGTTACATTACCGGCGTTCTCCGAACAGTAGAGATACCGTATTATGCATCAATAGTTTGCACGTCTGTATTAAATCCCAGTAACTTATTCTGTTCTTTAGCTCGGGTTTTTAGCGTAGGTGGTGCCGTAAAGCACCACCTTATTTTTTATGGTAGTGAAAAACTCGTTGGGGAAAATGTTTGCCACTTCGGACAAAGGGGAGTTAATTCTCCCCCCTTTTTTACTTGGCTACTTAAAAAGACTATTTACCACCGGGCAATTTTGCGGTAGTGCTCTAACGATTCCGCAAAGCTCATCGGCATGGACTTGGTAAATGAGTTCGGCGGGAACTTAGAGACGTAGTTCTCGTAGAAATTAGTGAAAAGCTCCTTGGGCCATTTGGGTAACTCGTGCTCCTTGCGGAAATCGGCCAGGGGAATCGTGGCCCACACCATCGTTTCCTGGTTCGAGGTAGATTCGCACATCACCCGGCCGTCGTAATCATAGATGCTGGCACCACCGGCGCCGGCATCGGTGATGGTGCCCCCATCCGGTGAAACCGCGTTGTTGACGAAGATGCCGTAGATGCTGTTCTGCATGCAGGTGGCCTGGAAATCGATGCGGAAGGTATTAATACCGCCGCCGCGCAGCGTTACCGGGTTGGTGCCCCAGTACCCCGAACCAGCCGTCATGTAGCGGATGAGAATCTCGGTGCCCTTGGTCGCAAATACCCGGGCGATTTCCGGCTCGAAGACCTCCGGCATGATGGCGATGTTACCGATGTCCAGCCGTGCTACCGGAAATACCGCATCCCAGCCATATTTTTCGATGTATTTGTCCAGCACGTCGAAAATCGTGGTGGAAAAACCAAGGCCAGCCATGTTGCGTTGTTTCCACTTCAAGTGGACTATCTTCCCGCTTGGCCCGACGATAATCCCCATATTCGTAAAGTGACCCGGCCAATCGGGCAGCTTACCATAGCAGCCAAAATGGATATAGCAGTTATTTTCCCTGGCTAATTTACCAACGAACTCGGTCTCCGGGCCGGGGATTTCTATCGCGGTCTTAAGCTGGTCATCCCGGGTACTTGCCCCGGCGAAACCGTTGATGGGGAACTCGTGGAAAACCACCAGGTCTTTTTTACCCCGGGCACGGCTAAGCAAATACGCCATATGGTCGAGGTTCTGCTTAAAGCTCCCCTTGATATCATCCATACTGACCTGTTTGATGCGGGACTGGATGATAACCACCGTAATCTTTTCGCTGCGTAGCGGAACCACCGGATAGCCTGCTTTCGCTTTTTCGCCAAACATCGCTATCACCTGCCGTAAAGATTAGGGGGTGATTGGGGCACTTCCCCACCCCCCGAACGGCCCTACGCTAGATAACCTCGCTGAACTCGATGCCGCAGCCCTTCAGGATGGTGTTAACCGGAGCGCGGGCGCCGGCATTAAACCCGGTGCCGGGATGCGTGGAAGGCCCGCACATATAAAGTCCCTCAATCGGCATTTTATAAGCGCCCCAGCCGGGCACCGGCCGGTTGGACATGGACTGGTAAGAGTAGCCACCGAGATGGCTGGGGTCGCCCTCAATCCAGGCCGGGTTCCAGCGGGCGTAATCGAGGGGGGTAACGTCCTTCTGGGCAATAATATTCTCCGGCCCCATGTTAGTGGTACGCTCCCGTATGGCCTTGAGGATACCCGCCGTCACCTCGCTTTTAATTTCATCCCACCGCTGCGGGCCACCCTGCAAATAGAAGGGTTCCTGAGTGTTTATCCAGATGGTGTGCTTGCCCGCCGGCGCACGCGTCGGGTCAAAGAGAGTCGCGGTGACAATACCCGCCGAGCCGGAGCGGACACCGCCACGATACAGGGTGTTGAGACCATTAAGATAATCTTCGTAATCGGCAGTACTGGAAATATGGACCTGGAAGCCGCGGTCGGCATCGCCGCCGGCTTTATACTTCGGGGCCTGGTGAGCCGCAAGGTGAATGGTGTAGTACTGGACACGCTGCGGTTTGAGCCGGCTAATCCAGTTCACGAAACCGGCGGGCAACCTGGCATCAGGGACCATGCCCGGAAAGAGCGACTTAACGTTGATACTGGCCACGACCCCTTGCCTGGCCGCAATCTTTTCCCCGTTCTCCAGAATTACGCCGGTAGCCCGGTTGTTATCGACAATTATCTGCTTTACCGTGGCTTCGGTACGAATAGTACCGCCATAAGCCTTGATAGCCTCGGCGAGGGCATCGGTGAACTTGCCCGCGCCGCCTTCCATCAGTTTCATACCATAGCCGACCGTCCACGGCACCTGGAAGAGCACGCCGTTGGCCGTCCCGGCCTCATAGGGGCTGATGCGCGCCGTAGCCGCCCACCGGGTCATCATGATTTTGACGTAGTCGTTTTCAAACCACTCTTGCACAAAGTCAACGCCGTTCATCAGGGTGGTCCGCATGAGCTCTATTCCGGTGGGTGAGCCGCTCATCATATTGAGATAGCTACCGAAGGAAGGCGGGGGCATATTCGAGCCCTTCAGAACTGTCTGGAGCAGCGGCAAAGCCCGGTCATAGAGCTTTCTGAATGAATCGGCATCCTTGTGAGAGAATTGTTCGATAGAAGCGCAGGTCTTATCAATATCACGGTAAATGATGAGCGCCCGGTCATCGGGGAATATCTGGGCCTCCTGCACCTCGGGCGGCGGCAGGAATTTGATGCCGGAGCGTTTTACGAGGCCCAGTTCATCGTCCTTGATGAGGGGGTTCATGTCGAGCCAGCCGGCAGCGGTAGAGGCTACATCATGTCGAAATCCCGGAACCGTGATTTCCTGAGTTACGACACCGCCGCCGAGAAAGGAACGCGCCTCGAGGACGAGGGTTTTCAGACCGGCTTTTGCCAGGTACCCGCCGACGATGAGACCATTATTACCGGCGCCAACGACGATGATATCATATTCGCCGGGACCAAGCGGTGCTTTGCTTCTGGTAACCGGTTTGGGGGCACCAGCGGCCGCTTTTGGTGCCGCCGGGGCCGCCTTGGGAGCTTCGACCGGTTTGGCCCCGGTTTTCAGCCCGGCGGCGGCTTCCTTTACCACGGGCTTCCGCTCGCGTTTTTGCCACGCTTTCCATACCAGTGCCGGCAAGTAGGAAATAATCTGCCATTTCAGGACAAGCCCGAACAGTTTCCAGAATTCCGCTGGCCTAACGTAAACATCGGTGGGCATGCTCTCCATAATATTGGTCTGCATTACGAGGTTGTCACCCCGGCGCTCCAACTTATGGATTTCCACCATCGTGGTACCGGTATTGTCGTAGAGTTTCATTTCCCCATCACCTTCCAAATTAGGCTTATTATTTAACCGCCCTCATTTCGCAGCACTATCGCAACCTTATCCGTGGTCGGCTTCGGATTACTCTGGCAGTCTGATAGGGGGAAATTACTTTGGAGGGTATCTGGTTACCCGGCCAGCCTTCTCCGGCGTCACTGGGCTTTCGTAGCCAGGCCGAATTATACCATAAAATGGCTTTCGGTATCATCCTTTTCTCTGGCGGCCATCTTTCCCCGGACAATTGCTCTACCTCCTTGGTACCCGGGATATGCCTTGCCACCTTATTATCACCGCATTACCTCTGGAGGGGATAGGCGTTATCCGACGGCAGCCGCGATTTGCGGTTTGATGTTATAATGGGGCTTGATAACACTAAAGCGCTGGCTAACCGCCTTTCTTTAGAAGAAGGGAGGTCTCGTGTCCCGGATTAATAAAATCGACTTCGGGCAGAAGCTGGTCTCCAGGGCGGAGCTTAGGCTCCTCAACAAAAGGGTGCTCTTTACCGCGCCGCGCCACTATGCCGGTAATCTGGCGCGATGTTTGGTGGAGCGCGGGGCCCGTCCCGTCTGGATGCCGACCATCGCCATCTACCCCTTAGACGACTATCACGAGTTTGACCGGGCAATCCGAAACCTCGGCGATTACGCCTGGGTGGCTCTTACCAGCCTGATGGGCGCCCAGGCTTTCGTTAACCGGCTCTGCGATATGGGCATCGGCCGCGAGGCCGTCAAAAATACCAAGATAGCGTCTTTCGGCCCCGATTCGGCACCCCTTGGCCAGCTCGGCATCAAGCCCGACCTGGTGCCCGGGGTGAGCTACCCGAGCGTGATGATTAAGGAGATGGTGAAAATCGGCCCGGCCGGCGGCCGGGTGCTGGTGCCAGCGCCGGAGGTGCGCGGCACGCCCGAGCCTTTCGTCATCCCGGAGTTTATCGCCGAGCTTGAGCGCATCGGCATGGTGCCCCACCGGGTCCCGGCCTACCTGACCCTGGCCACCAACGACGGTAACCAGCCGGCCAAGTCCAGCCTGCTCGCCGGTGAGATTGACATCACGGCCATCACCAGCTCGGCGGAGATATTCAGCCTGCTTGACCAGCTCAACGGCGACCGGGCAGTAATCAACCGCACCACCGTGGCCTTTATGGGCGAGTACACCGCCCGGACCGGCCGGGAAATGGGCCTCAACGTTGATATTTTGCCCGAGGAATTCAGCATGCCCGGCCTGGTGGCGGCCATCGAAGCCCATTTCCGCTGATGGCTGGCGCGGGGAGCAAAGTTAGCCACCCGAATCGAATGGCCACCCTGCCGGTGGTCATCATGGCTTCGTTTGTAACCCCTTTTGCTTCGCTGGCCCAGGGTAAGGTGCGCTAGGACTTCACCCCGGCCTTTTCCGGCGTCTGGTAAGCCTCGTCCACCTGGCGGGTCGGGTGGGCGTTAGCGGCGTGATTGCGGGGCGCGACTGTCTGGCGCAGGTTCGCGAGTTTGCCCTGTTTCTTAAGGCGGTGGTAAATCAGCTCCCAGGCGCAGTCTTTATCGTTGCCGGCCTCGCATTTCCCCCCCTGGTTGCCACCGCAGGGCCCGTTAATGAGGCCCTTGGAGCACCGGGTCACCGGGCAGATGCCGCCAAAGGTAGCCAGGACGCAGTCGCCGCAGGCGCGGCAGCGCTCGGCCCAGGCACCTTCGGCCTCGGTGATGCCGATGAAGCGGGTGTTTAAGGCAGGGATGAGCGGGGTCGTTTCCAGCATTTCGGCGACAAGCTGCACGCCAGCACCGCAGCCCATCGAAAGGACGGCGTCGCAGCCCCGGGCTTCCTCCAGGATAGGCTCGATGTATTCCCGGTCGCACTGGCGCTGGATGGTGGCCTCTTTTATTTCAATATCGCGCTTTTCCAGGCCCGCGGCCATTCTGAGTCCCGAGGCGAGCAGCCCGACTTCTTTCTCACCGCCGGCCATGCAGACGCTGACGCAGGTGCCGCAGCCCAGAACCAGGATACGGCGGTAGTCTTTTAAGCTTCCCTTTATTTCCTCAAACGGTTTTCTTTCGGCGACAATCATTTTACCGCAGTTGCCTCCTTTTTCAGAGGGTTGGGCCCCAGGCGCCGGGCCCTTTCCGTCATCTCTTTACAGGCGGCGGCAAAGAGTGGCGCGTCCGAAGCGCCCAGGTTGAACATCTCCAGACGTTCCGGCTCCAGCCCCACCTCGGCCATCAGCTTCTTAGCCTGGTTCACCCTTCTTTTAGCTCTCAGATTTCCATACAGGAAATGGCAATTGCCTTCCTCTCAGCCGGCGACGAAAGCGGCGTCAGCCCCGTCCTCGAAGGCTTTCAGCAGGTGGAGAGTGTCCACCCTGCCGGTGCACATCAGCTTGACGATGCGCACGTTAGCCGGGTATTCCAGACGCATCGAACCGGCCAGGTCGGCCGCCGAATAGGCGCAGTAGTGGCAGCAGAAGGCCACCACCTTCGGTTCGTAAGTCTCCGTCATTACCAACTCCTTCCTCGATTTAGCTGCCTAGACCGCATTGAGCACCGCACTCTTGGCAGTGACCTGCGCATCGCTGTAGTGCTGCAGGGTGATGGCTTTGCGGGGGCAGGCGCTGGCACAGATGCCGCAGCCCTGGCAGGCAGCGATTTCAATCTGGGCGACACCGTCGCTATTTATACGGGGCACGCCGAAGGGGCAGGACCGGACGCAGGTCAGGCAGGCGACGCATTTCTCCGGGTCAACCACCGAGACCACCCCACCCACCATCAGGTGCTCCTGGGAGAGTACCGTAAGCGCCTGTGATACCGCCCCCTGTGCCTGGGCGATTGACTCAGGGATAGACTTCGGGGAGTGGGCCAGTCCGCAAAGATACATACCTTCGTTAACGAACTCCAGCGGGCGGAGCTTCAAATGGGCTTCCATAAAGAACTTGTCCTGGGTCAACGGCAGCTTCAGGCGGCTGGCCATCTCTTCGGTGTCGGGCGGCGGCCTTATCGCCGCGCTCAAGACCAGCAGGTCCGGCCTTAGCTCGATATCAGCGCCCAGCACGGTATCGAAAACCCTGACGGCCAGATTGCCGTCCTTAAGGCTGACCCCGGGTTTCTTCATCTCATCGTAGCGAATAAAAATAACGCCCTTTTCTCTGGCTTTCTGGTAGTCGAGTTCCTGGAGTCCGTAGGTGCGCATATCGCGGTAGAGGATATAGACCTCGGTCTCCGGGCGGGCATCCTTGAGACTGATGGCATTCCTGACGGCGTGGGTACAGCAGATGCGGCTGCAATAGTTGTGGTCTTCTTCACGGGAGCCCACGCACTGTATCATCACCACCGAATCGGGCGCTAACGCCTTATCGCCGCGGGCCAGCTTCTCTTCCAGCTCAAGCTGCGTCATAACCCGGCCTGACTGGCCGTAGAGATACTCAGTCGGCCGGTACTCGGCGCCGCCGGTGGCCACGATGACCACCCCGAGGTCAACCCGGTGGGAGCTGCCGTCATCGGCAATTATCTCCGTATGGTAGTTGCCCAGATAGCCGGAGAAGTCCTTTATCCGCGCCCCCAGGTAGACCGTTATCTTTGATTCCGACTTTACCTGGCGCACCAGTGACTCAAGCAAGGCCTGCGGGTCGGCACCGTCCACCGACTTATAAATCCTTCTGAGATTGCCGCCCAGTTCCTTTTCCTTTTCCACCAGCACCGATTCAAAGCCCTGGGCTGCCAGCGACAGGGCAGCGGTCATGCCGGCCAACCCACCACCAATCACCAGGGCGCGGCGGCTGATGTCCTGGGGCATTTTCTGCAGGGGTTGCAAGGTGGCAGCGCGGGCTACCGCCATGCGGACCAGGTCTTTCGCCTTTTCGTTGGCCCCCCGGACGTCCCCGGCATGGACCCAGGAGCACTGGTCGCGGATGTTGGCCATTTCGAAGAGGAAACGGTTTAAGCCGGCTTCCCGGATGGTGTCCTGGAAGAGGGTCTCGTGGGTGCGGGGGCTGCAGGAAGCCACCACCACGCGGTTCAGATTGTTATCTTTGATGGCCTTGACAATCCGGTTCTGGGTGTCGGTGGAACAGGTGTAGAGATTATCTTCGGCGTAGACGACGTTGGGCAGGGTGCGGGCGTACTCGGTGACCTCGGAGACGGCCACCACGCGGGCGATATTGGCACCGCAGCGGCAGACGAAGACGCCGATTCTCGGCTCGCCGCCGTTAACATTAATCTCCGGGGGATAGACTTTCTCCGTGACCATCGTGCCGCGGGCACCCGCAATCTCCCTCGAGGCCAGGCAGGCGGCGGCGCTCGCGCTCATCACTGATTCCGGGATGTCCATCGGCGCTTCAAAAGCGCCGGCCACGTAGACGCCCGCCCGCGAGGAGCGGTTGGTCTGGAAGGCATCGGTCCGGGCGAAGCCGAAACGGTCGGTCTCGACGCCGAGCCGTTCCGCAAGCCCTTTAGCACTGGCAGTGGGTACGAGCCCCACCGACAGCACCACCATGTCGAACTCCTCCTCGACTTTCTTCCCGTCCTCGCCGGTGTATTCCAGCAGCAGGTTCTGGCTGCCGGGGACTTCTTTTACCGCCGAGACGATGCTCTTGATATAGCGGACGGCGGGATTTTTCTTAGCCTGCTGATAATACCTTTCGAAACCCTTACCGAAGGCCCGGAGGTCGTTGTAGAAGATGGCGGCGTTGATATTACGGTCGTGCTCGATGGCGATAATCGCCTCTTTGGTGGCGTACATGCAGCAGACCGAGGAGCAGTAGTCGCGGCCGCAGGTTGAGTCCCGGGAGCCGACGCACTGAATCCAGGCCACTTTCTTGGGGTGCTTGCCGTCCGAGGGGCGTACCACCTGACCCTGAAAGGGGCCGGAGGCGGAAAGAATGCGCTCGAAGTCGAGGCTGGTGACCACGTTGGCCATGCGCCGGTAGCCGTATTCGCCCTTGATGGTGGCGTCAAAGGTCTCAAAGCCCGGGGCTAAAATCACCGAGCCAACTGAAACATCGAGCATACGCTCTTTCATGGTGTGGTCGAGGGCTTTGGCCTGACAGACAGCGACGCACTGGAGGCACTCGCTGCACAGGCCGCAGTCGAGGCAACGCTCGGCCTCCGCACGGGCTTCCTCCTCGGTGTAGCCTATCTCAAGCTCGTCGAAGCCGGCGACCCTTCTGTCCCACGGTATTTTCTTAAGCGTCAAACGCTTTAGCGGCCGGTGCTTGCCTTCGGGCAGCGGCGCCGGCTCTTCTTTAGCTTTTTCCCGGCCCTGGCGGAGGTCTTCCCCATTCAAGTAACGCATGATGGAAATGGCGGCCTCGTGCCCCTGGGCGATGGCTTCCACCGCCGACTTGGGGCCGGTCACGCCGTCGCCGCCGGCGAAGACGCCGGCTTCTTCGGTGGCGAGCGTGAGCGGCTCAACCTGAATGAAGCCGCCGCGGTTATATTTTACGCCGGCTTCCGGTGGCCGCAGGGTGGCGTCGGTGGTCTGCCCGATGGCGATGATTACCGTATCGCAGTCGAGACGGAGAGTAACTTTCGGGTCAAAGGTCGGGTTGAATTTCTTTTCGCTATCGAAAACCGAGGTGCACTTTTCAAATTCCACCGCCGCTACCTTACCGTCCTGGGAGATGATGCGTTTCGGCCCCCAGGAGGGTCTGATGGCAGTCCCCTCTTCCTCAGCCTCGGCGATTTCCCAGGGATGGGCCGGCATTATCTCCCGCGATTCCAGACAGGCCGCGGTAACATCGGTTACGCCCAGCCGCCGGACGCTCCGGGCAACATCCATGGCCACGTTACCGCCACCGATGACCACCACCTTCTTGCCGATTTTGGTCTCTTTGCCCAGCTTGACGTCTCGCAGGAAATCAAGCGCCAAAACCACCTGGGGCAGGTCAACGCCGGGGATGGGCAGGCTGCGGCTCTTCTGGGCGCCGATGGCCAGGTAGACTGCCCGGTAGCCCTGTGCCTTAAGGTGGTTGATGGAGAATTTATCGTTTACCGGGGAGTTGAGTCTTAGCTCAATACCGGTATCAATGATATCCTGAATATCAGCCGCCAGCACATCATTGGGCAGGCGGTAAGCGGGGATGCAGGACTGGAGCTGGCCGCCGGGCTGGGAACCGGCCTCGAAAATAGCCACCGGGTAGCCCTGCTTGACCAGGTCGTAAGCGCAGGCGAGGCCGGAAGGCCCCGAGCCCACCACCGCCACTTTAGGCTTACCCGGGTCGATTACCGGCTTTGGTTCCGGCGGCAGGTTGCCTTCTTTGCGCCGGCGGCGGACGATGTCGCCCACAAAACTTTTCAAGGGGGCAATGGCCACCGGCTGGTCAACCTCGCCGCGGTTGCACTTGGCCTCGCAGGGGTGATGGCAAATGCGGCCGATTGCCGAAGGCAGCGGTATCCACTGCTTGATGTGATTAACCGCTTCGAGGTACTTGCCCTTGGAGATGAGGGCCACGTACCCCTGGCCGTTGCAGCCTGCGGGGCAGGTGAGTTTGCACGGCGGCCGGGCGGCCTTGCTGATGATCATCGTGTTCGGGATGGCCTGGGGGTAGAGCTTGTTGACCGCCTTACGGGTATTAAAACACTGGTCGAATTCGTTGGGCAGGTCAACGGGGCAGGCCTCGACGCAATCGCCGCAGGCGCTACACTTTTCCGGGTTGACGTAGGTGGGACTCAGCCTTACCTTCGCCTTGAAATTGCCTTCCTTCCCTTCGAGCGAGACCAGTTCGGCTTTGGTCAGCAGCTGGATATTGGGGTGCTTGCTGACGTCAATCAGCCTGGGGGAAATCATGCACATGGCGCAGTC
>JAZDKE010000030.1:0-12742 GCA_043803245.1 Chloroflexota bacterium | reverse complement strand
TGACGTAGTCAAAGAGGAAATGATGGCGGTTGTCCCGATTGGCACGCCGCTCACGGTCGGGCCGGCCACGATTACCACCCTGCTGCTGCTGGCCGCCCAGTTCCCTTTGTACATCGTGCTCATTTCCTTTTTACTGAACATGGCAATCACCTGGCTTATCTTCTTGCTGAGCAACCAGATTGTCCGGTTCACGGGGCAAGGCGGCATCAAGGCAATATCCCGGGTTTTCAGCCTGCTGCTCGCGGCCATCGCGGTTAGCATGATTATCCGGGGACTTGGCCTGCTCGGTGTCCTTAACCTTACCGGCTAAGCCGTCTTAACTGGTCTCCGATAACTCAAACTTCGTCACCGGTGCCGAATTCAGCGAAGCCCTTGTCCTGCGGCACCACCGGCAGATTATGCTTTATTTCCGTCTTCTTCCAGCCTGATACCGCGAGCGTCCTCTTCAGGAGCTCAAGGCTGGCCTCGTATTCCGGGCTGACCAGTTCTTTAACTCCCAGGCTCCTGAGGAGGTTAGCCTCTTTCGTCCGGTGGACCCTGGCCACGATATTCAGCTCCGGATTAATCTCCAAAGCCGCCTTGACGGTATTAACCACCGCCAGCGGGTCAGGAAACGTCACCACCAGCGTGCTGGCGGTTTTCAGACCCGCCTGAGAGAGAACCTGGGCGTTGCTGGCATCCCCGTAAATACGCGGCTTGCCGCTGCGCCGCAAAGCGGCAACTCCTTTCGGGTCAATCTCAATGACAACGAAGGGCACACCGAATTCCCCGAGGCCACGGACAACATTACGTCCAATCCGGCCATAACCGGCCACCACCACTCTCGGCGGCGTAGATTCCGAAGCTAACGCAGCGTTAACTTCTCCCGAATTAAACCCCCCACTCATAACCGCGCCGCGCAGCCGGTGCGCGTAGAAACGGCCAACCAGTCCCAGGGATAACGGGGTCAAAAGCATGGTGATGATGGCCGTTGACAAAATCAGAGAGTAAAACTCGTGCGAAACCAGGCCAGCCGCTAAACCGCCCTGGGCAATGATAAAACCAAACTCCCCTATCTGAAATAGACCGGCCCCGGAAAGCACCGCAATCCGGTTCCGGTAGCCAAACAGCCGAACGATGCCGAAAACAATCGCCATCTTGATAAAGATGACAATCGCCACGGTTGCGATAACCAGCAGCCACCGTTCAACGATGAACCTGGGGTCCAGCAGCATGCCCAAGGAGACAAAAAACAGCGTGGCGAAGATGTCCCGCAGCGGCGTTACTTCAGCCACTGCCTGGTAGCCAAACTGCGGTCCGCGAAGAACCATGCCAATTAAAAAGGCGCCAAAAACCAGGGAAAGCCCGAAAATCTGGGTGCTAACCGCTGCCCCCAGGGAAAGCACCAGGATTGTCAGCAGAAACAACTCGCGGGAACGGACACCGCCGACGCGACCGAGCAGCCATGGCAAAAGCCAGAGGCCTGAGACAATGGCGATACCGATGAAAAGGGCGGCTTTGACCAGTGCCATCCCCAGAGCTAAGGGAATGTTCGTCGCCGCACCACCCAGGATAGGCATTACAATCATCATCAGGATGACCGCGATGTCCTGCAGGATAAGGATTGCCAGCATGATGCGGCCATGCACCGAGGGAAGCTCGCCGCGCTCCATCAGCAACTTGAGACACACCGCGGTGCTGCTCAGAGAAATAATCAGGCCGAACAGTACCGACTGTGGCGCCGACCAGCGGAATAAAGCGATACCCACTACTGTCCCCAGGACGAAAGTCAGTAAGACCTGAGACAAGCCACCCCAGACGCCTACCCGTCCCACTTCACGCAACTGGTCAATCGAAATCTCCAGCCCCAGGGTAAACATCAACAGGGCAACGCCGATAGTGGCGACCGCCTCAACCAGCGTTAAATCACCAACGATACCGAGAGCGTGGGGGCCAACCGCCACCCCGATAGCTAGATATCCCAGTATCACCGGTTGTCTCAGACGGTGGGCGACCATGCCGCCCACCAGGGCAGCCGCCAACAGAATGGCAACCCCGGCAACCGGGCCTATTTCTTGCATGGCATTCCCCTCGAAGTAACGACTCAGCCTAATTCTACCACTATCTCATAGCAAGAGTCCTTTTCAAGAAAAGCCGGCTCATGTTCACGTCCCCGAGTGTAGCTATGTTAAAATGAGATAGGGGGAATCAATGAATCAGTCTTTCAAGGTTATTTTTGCCGCAGCCTCGGCTTCGTCTTCAACGACTACCACGCCGACGCCCTCCGGGAAGCCCTGAACCGGGCGCTCGACGCTTTTAAGGAAAAAGACTCGTGGTGCCGACTGGTAACACGCTGCATGAAGGCTGACTATTCCTGGGATAAATCCGCCGGGGAGTATGAGGCTCTTTACCGGGTGGCGCAGGCTACCCGAATATAAACGCATCCGCTTGAAATATTTATGGGGTATAATGTAATCAAATTGATGATAATGGCCCAATAGCTAGCTGACAGCTATGCAAATGCCGCCGGAAAGTTGAGCGCGGGTAAGGCCAAAGACCAGCCCCAAACAGGTAAGCTTTTTGTCTGAAACAAGCCTTCTGCACCAGCTCTGCCACCAGCACGGGATACAGACGGCGTACTATGACATGCGCCGCCACCGCGAGTACGCCCCAACGGAGTCCCTGCTGGCGATGTTGCGCTCGCTCGGGGCGCCGGTGGCAACGCTCGCGGACGCCGGCCCGGCATTACGGGAACACCGGCAAAAAGTCTGGCAGCACCCGCTGGAACCCGTCATCGTGGCCTGGGATGGCACACTCGCCCCGGCAGCGCTGCGGCTGCCGTCCAATATCGCCGATAGTACCCTGGACTGCCAGCTAAAGCTTGAGACCGGCGAAGAGCGGCGCTGGCAGTGGAACGGCAAAGACCACGCGGCACTGGCTGCGGCGGAGATTGGGAGCACAAGATACCTAAGCAAACCGCTCCCCTTACCCCGCGACCTGCCCCAGGGATACCACCATCTTACGGTAGAACTGGCGGGCAGGCCGGCCCGGAGCCTGGTAATCTCGGCACCCCAAAAGGCTTATGCCCCGCCGGATGGGGGAGATAAGCGTGACTGGGGCGTCTTTCTCCCCCTGTACGCCCTGCGGACAAAAAATAACTGGGGAAGCGGCGACTTCTCTGACCTGGGGACGCTGGCGGACTGGGTCGCCGGCCTGGGGGGGCGGGTGGTAGCCACCCTGCCGCTGCTGGCCGGTTTCTTTAATGAGGGTGATGAACCCAGCCCCTATCTACCGATAAGCCGCCTGTTCTGGAACGAGTTTTACATTGACCCCAGCCGGGTGCCCGAGCTGGAGAAGTGCCCGGAGGCCCGCCGCCTGCTCGAGTCGTCATCGTTCCAGGATGAAGTCCGTTCATTTCGTAACTCAAGCCTGATAGATTATCCCCGGCAGGTGGCGCTAAAGCGCCGGGTCATCGAGGAGATGAGCCGTACCTGCTTTGACGAAGCCTCCGGGCGGCTTCGGGACTTACAGCGCTTTATCGCCGCAAGTCCCGCCGCCGAGGACTATGCCCGCTTCCGCGCCGCCGGTGAAAAGCATGGCACACCATGGCGCTCCTGGCCCCAGCCACTCCGAGGTGGCATCCTGAGAGAAGGTGACTATCGCGAGGCCGACCGGCGCTACCACCTCTACGGGCAGTGGCTCGCCCACCAGCAGGTAACGGAGCTTGGCCGGACGGCGCGGGAAAAAGGGATGAAGCTGTATCTCGACCTGCCGGTGGGAGTCCACCCCGACGGTTACGACGTCTGGCGGGAAAGCAACGCCTTTATCCGCGACGCCTCCGCCGGGGCACCCCCGGACGCCGTCTTCACCCGGGGACAGGACTGGCGGTTACCACCCCTGCACCCGGAAAAAATCAGGGAGCAGGGCTACCGTTACCCCATCGCCTACCTGCGCCACCACCTGCGGCAGGCCGCCGTCCTGCGCGTTGACCACGTTATGGGCTTTCACCGCCTCTTCTGCATCCCCCACGGCATGACCGCCGACCTGGGCGTCTACCTGCGCTACCGCGCCGAGGAATTTTACGCCATTTTAGCCCTCGAATCACACCGCCACCGGGCGGTTATCGTCGGGGAAGATTTGGGCACCGTGCCCCACTACGTGAGGCCAGCGATGAAGAAACACGGACTGCACCGCATGTACGTGCTGCAATACGAAGTCGCCGGCGGGTTACCAGGGGGGCTGCCACCACCCACCCCGGACTCGATTGCCAGCCTCAACACCCACGACATGCCGCCCTTCGCCGCCTTCTGGCAGTTCCGGGAAATAGCCCAGCGGCGGGAACTCGGCCTGCTGGATGAGGCAGGCGCAGAAGAGGCACGGCGTAACCTCTCAAACCTGAAAAGGGCGCTGGTGGCTTTATTAAGGGAACGGGGCTGGCTGGCGGCGTCGGAAGAGAATACCGCCAACATTATCGAGAGCTTTCTTTCATACCTGGCCGCAAGCCGGGCGGAAGTCCTGCTGGTTAATCTGGAAGACCTGTGGCAGGAGACCCTGCCACAGAACATTCCCGGTACTCTTGCCGAATACCCGAACTGGCGGCGCAAGACGCGCTACTTTTTCGAAGAGTTTTGCCAGATGCCCGATGTACTTGATACACTGAAGACAGTTGACCGCAAGAGAAGGAACGGTGGCCACCAATGACGCCGGAAATAAAAGCGCCAACCCCACCGCCGGTAACGCCGATTACCGACGACGACCTTTACCTTTTCAACGAAGGTTCCCACTTCCGCCTTTACCAGAAACTGGGCGCCAGGCCGATGGTGAAAGATAACCAGCCGGGGACCAGTTTTGCGGTCTGGGCACCCAACGCCAGAAAGGTATCGGTTACCGGCGACTTTAACGGCTGGAACAAAGAGAGCCATCCCCTGCATCCCAGAGGCCAGTCGGGAATCTGGGAAGGGTTTGTGCCCGGGGTGTCCAAAGGCGCCATCTACAAGTACCACCTCGTTTCCCGCTACCGTGGCTACCGGGTGGACAAGGCCGACCCCCTGGCGCTCTACAATGAAATCCCGCCCAAGACGGCCTCCATTGTCTGGGACACCGACTACGTCTGGGGCGACCGGGACTGGCTTGAGAAGCGTCACGCCCGCCAGAGGCTCGATGCCCCGATGGCGATTTACGAGGTGCACCTCGGCTCCTGGCGGCGGGTGCCCGAAGACGGGAACCGTTCCCTGGGCTACCGGGAAATGGCAGCGCCGCTGGCCGAGCACGTGCGGCAGACGGGTTTCACTCACGTGGAGTTTTTGCCGGTGATGGAGCACCCGTTTTTCGGCTCCTGGGGCTACCAGACCACCGGCTACTTCGCCCCCTCGGCCCGCTACGGCACCCCGCAGGACTTCATGTACCTGGTTGACTACCTGCACCAGCGGGACATCGGGGTGATTTTAGACTGGGTGCCCTCGCACTTCCCCGCTGACGAGCACAGCCTGGGGTTCTTCGACGGCACTCATCTCTACGAGCACGCCGACGCCCGGAAAGGCTTTCACCCCGACTGGACGAGCAGTATTTTTAACTACGGGCGGCCCGAAGTGCGGAGCTTCCTCATCTCAAGCGCCCTCTTCTGGCTGGACAAATACCACGCCGACGGCCTGAGGGCTGACGCGGTGGCCTCGATGCTCTACCTGGACTACTCGCGCAAAAAGGGCGAGTGGCTTCCCAACAAATTCGGCGGACGGGAAAACCTCGAAGCCATTGCTTTCCTGCGCCGGTTCAACGAGGCGGTCTATAAAAACTATCCCGACGTGCAGACGATTGCCGAGGAATCGACCGCCTGGCCCATGGTCTCACGGCCGACTTACCTGGGCGGCCTGGGTTTCGGCCTGAAATGGGACATGGGCTGGATGCACGATACCCTGCAGTACATGTCCCGCAACCCCATCTACCGGAAGTATCACCATAACAACCTGACCTTCCGCATGCTCTACGCCTTTACCGAAAACTTTGTCCTGCCCCTCTCCCACGACGAGGTGGTGCACGGCAAAGGCTCGCTCCTGGGCAAGATGCCGGGCGACGACTGGCAGAAGTTCGCCAACCTGAGGCTCCTTTTGGGCTACACCTACGGCCAGCCGGGGAAAAAGCTGCTGTTTATGGGGACGGAACTTGCCCCGTGGCGGGAATGGCAGCACGACGGAAGCCCCGACTGGCACCTGCTGCAATACCAGGGGCACGCCGATATCCAGAGGTGGCTTGGGGCATTGAACCGGCTCTACCGCGGTGAGCCGGCGCTTTACGAGCTTGACTGCGAACCCGGCGGCTTCGAATGGATTGACGCTAGTGACGCCCTGCAAAGCGTCGCCAGCTTTTTGCGCCGGGGTAAGTCAACCGATGATATTTTGCTCTTCATCGGCAATTTTACGCCGGAGACTCACTTCAAATACCGGGTGGGCGTCCCCCGCGGGGGCACCTGGCAGGCGCGGCTGAACAGCGATGACACCACATATGGCGGCAGCGGCCAGACCAATCCGGCGGAGCTTGCCGCCGCCGAAATCCCGGCCCATGGCCACCACTACTCCCTGGAAATAACGCTGCCCCCCCTGGCCATCGTCTGCTTTAAAAGCCCCGGACTCAAAACATAGAAACCGAGGCAGGCTTGGGGTTTTTGATTAAAGAGCATCAATGAATCGTGTTGTTGTGGCGCAAGATATGAAACCGGAAATCAGCCTGGGGGCCACCTATCTGGGCGATAACCGCAGCCACTTTTTGGTCTGGGCGCCGCTGGCCGAGCGGGTGGTACTCCGACTGTTAGGCAACCATCATATCCCTGACTCCCAGGCGTCCGTTTGCCGTAGAAGAAGAGTTAAATAGAACTTCCACACCCGTTCACAAATATTGTAACACCGAAGTAAAAGATTCGCCTTGCCGGAAAAGGAGGCTTATATGGAGCGCTATATCTGTATCCACGGTCATTTCTACCAGCCGCCCCGGGAGAACGCCTGGCTTGAGTACGTCGAGACGCAGGATTCGGCCTATCCCTACCACGACTGGAATGAAAGGGTCACCGCCGAGTGCTACGCCCCCAACAGCGCCTCACGAATCCTGGACGCCCAGGGCCGCATCACCGAGATTGCCAACAACTACGCAAAAATCAGCTTCGACTTCGGGCCGACGCTGCTCAGATGGCTCGAGACCAATTCTCCCGAGACCTACCGGGCGGTTATCGAATCCGACAAAGAAACCGAGCGGGCTTTTTCGGGGCACGGCTCCGCCATGGCCCAGGCCTACAACCACATCATCATGCCCCTGGGCAACCGGCGGGACAAAGAAACCCAGGTGGTCTGGGGAATCCGGGACTTCGAACACCGCTTCGGGCGCAAGCCGGAGGGCATGTGGCTTCCCGAAACCGCGGTTGACCTTGAGACCCTGGACCTCATGGCGGAGCAGGGCATCAGGTTCACCATCCTGTCGCCGCATCAGGCGAGCCGGGTACGCCGGCTCGGTGCCGGCAACTGGCGAAATGTCGCTAACGCCGCCATCGACCCTTCCATGGCCTACGAGCTTAACCTGCCGCAGGGCCGCAAGCTGGCCATCTTCTTCTACGATGGCCCCATTTCGCACAGCGTCGCCTTCGAGGATATTTTGAAAAACGGCGATAAATTCTCCAGTCGCCTTACCGGAGCTTTCTCGGACAAGCGCCCCTGGGCGCAGCTAGTGCACGTCGCCACCGACGGCGAGACCTACGGCCACCATCACCGCTTCGGGGACATGGCCCTGGCCTTCGCCCTGCGCCGGATTGAGAAAGAAGGCCTCGTCCGGATTACCAACTACGGCCAGTACCTGGCTGAGCACCCGCCGACCCACGAGGTGACGATTATCGAGAACACCTCCTGGAGCTGCAGTCACGGCATCGAGCGCTGGCGGAGCGACTGCGGCTGTAACGCCGGCCGCAACCCTGCCTGGCATCAGGCATGGCGGGCTCCCCTGCGCGAGGCCATGGACTGGCTCCGCGACACCCTGGCCCCCAAATACGAGGAAATGGCCAGCCGGTTCCTGCTGGAACCCTGGGCAGCCCGAGACGATTATGTTAGCGTCATCCTCGACCGCTCGCCGGATAATATCCAGAAATTCCTGAGAAAGCACCGCCGCCGCGATTTGAACGAGACCGAGGCCATCACCGTGCTTAAGCTTCTTGAGCTCCAGCGGCACGCCATGCTAATGTACACCTCCTGCGGCTGGTTTTTTGACGAGCTTTCCGGCATCGAAACGGTACAGGTCATCCAGTACGCGTGCCGAGCCGTCCAGCTCGCCGGGGAGCTCTTTGGCGACGACATCGAGGCGCGTTTCCTTGAGCGCCTCGAGATGGCCAGGAGCCACATCCCGGAACACGCCCATGGCCGCCGCATCTATGAAGAACTCGTAAGACCGGCCATGGTAGACCTGACCGGGGTCACCGCGCATTTCGCGGTAAGCTCCCTGTTCGAAGAGTACGGTAAGCAGGCCGAGATTTACTGCTACCACGTTGACCTCGAAGATTACCGGACAACCGAATGCGGCAAAGGCCGGCTAGCCGTGGGGCAGGCCCGGGTCACCTCCAACATCACAGGGGAATCGGCCACCCTCAGCTTCGGCGCGCTGCACCTGGGCGACCACAACGTCAGCGCCGGCGTCTGCAACTCCCTGGTGGAAGAAGCGTTCCAGACGATGGTTAATGAGACGACTCACCCCTGTGCCGCCGCCGATTTCCCCGGGGTTATCCGGCTGCTGGACAAGCACTTCGGCATTTCGACCTACTCCATCAGGGACCTCTTCCAGGATGAACAGCGCAAGGTGCTCAATAGCATTCTCGGGAAAGCCATCTCCGAGATTGGGGCCGCTTACTATCGCGTGTACGAGCACTACTACCCCCCGATACGCTTCCTATCCGAGCTGCACAACCCGGTTCCCAAGAGTTTTCAACAGGCCGCCGAGTTCATCTTAAACAGCGGCCTGCGCAAAGCCTTCCGTGAAGAACCTCTGGAGCGAGAGCGCATCAGCCGCCTGCTGGAAGAAATCCGGGCGTGGCGGGCGGAGCTGGACACCGAAGGGCTGAGCTACCTCATGCAGCAGAGCCTGGAGAAAATGATGGCCAGGCTGGTGGCTGCCCCGGAAGATACCGCACTCCTTAAGGAACTGGCGGCAGCCGCCGAAATGTTACCTTCCCTGCCGTTCCCGGTAGACCTCTGGAAAGTGCAAAACCTTTACGG
The DNA here is from genome assembly GCA_043803245.1 of Chloroflexota bacterium. GTDB lineage: Bacteria > Chloroflexota > Dehalococcoidia > Dehalococcoidales > SURF-40 > SURF-40. The sequence continues at coordinate 3,524 of JAZDKE010000030.1, read as the reverse complement.
CAAAATACTCAAAGTCAATTACCCCGAATTCCAGAAAAAGGCCAAAGGGGATAAAGCCGCTGGAGAATGGCTGGCCCGGTTCGTTTCTCTGGGAGAGCGACTGTCGATGAGTCCTGGCTGATGCGGGAGCGAGCGTGACTACCCCGGCCTGGCCGCCACCCGGTACATCTTGTCGGCGTACTCCTTGAGCATCCGGCGCGCGCAGAAGACGGGTATGACGGAGCGAATCGCCTCCTTGACCATGCGAATCCAGCCATGGGGCAGGCCACTGCGTTCCCGCGCGTAGTAAAGCGGCGTAATCTCCTCCTCCAGCAGGTGATAGAGCGCCTCGGCATCGGCCTGGTCTTCCTGGGCCGGGTCAGGGAAAACAGTTTCTCCGTTAATCGCCCAGCCGTTAGCGCCGTGAAAGCCCTCGCGCCACCAACCATCAAGGACGCTCAAATGAAGCACGCCGTTCAGTGAGGCCTTTATGCCGCTGGTGCCGCTGGCCTCCTGGAGACGGCGGGGGGTATTCAGCCAGACGTCAACCCCCTGGACCAGATAGCGTGCGATGTGGGTATCGTAGTCCTCGGCAAAGGCTATCCGGCCCTGGAAGTCACGGCTCATCACCTGCTGGTAGACCTGCTGTAGCAGGTGCTTGGAGGGCAGGTCAGCGGGATGCGACTTACCGGCAAACACAATCTGGACCGGGTGCCAGGGGTTGGTCACGATTTTTTTAAGGCGCTCGATGTCTTTGAAGAGCAGGTCTGGCCGCTTGTATTCAGCGAAACGGCGGGCGTAGCCGATGGTGAGCGCGTCCGGACTGAGCAAAGCCCCCATCGCCAGCACCTGCCGGGAGGGAATATTATCCTGCACCCAGCGGCTCCGCGCGCCTTCCCGCATCGCCCCGAACAGCTTCCGCTTGAGCACCTGCCGCACCCTCCAGATTTCCTTATCGGGGATGTCCAGCGTACGGTCCCACTGCTTGGCGTCGTCCGGCTCTTTTACCCAGTCCTTACCAATATAATTTTCAAAAAGGCGGTACATTTCGGGGGCAATCCAGGAGGGCACGTGCACGCCGTTGGTCACGTATGATATCGGCACCTGGTTTTCCGGGACCTGGGGCCAGAGACTGTGCCACATCTTCCGGGTGACCTTCCCGTGAAGCCAGCTCACGGCGCTGCGCTGGTCGGCCATCCGGAGGGCCAGGGCCGTCATGTTAAAGGTCGGCGGCGTGGTGCCGTCCTGCCCTCCCATCTGTAAGAACGTCTCCCGGTTAATGCCCAGGGCAGGCCAGTAGGCGCTGAAGTAGCGCTCCACCAGCGGTATCGGGAAAATGTCGTGGCCGGCAAGCACCGGGGTGTGGGTGGTGAACACCGAGTTCGCCCGCACCTGCGCGGCAGCTTTATCAAAAGATAACCCCCCGGCCACCAGCTCCCGGGCACGCTCCAGCATCATGAAAGCGGTGTGCCCCTCATTGGCGTGCCAGAGAACCGGGTTAACTTTCAACGCCCGCAGGACGCGCACCCCGCCGATGCCCAAAACCACCTCCTGCAGCAGGCGCTGCTCTCGGTCGGCAACATAGAGGCGCGTGTCTATCTGCCGGAAAGCCGGCGGGTTCTCCTCGAGATTGGTATCCAGCAGGTAAACCCGGGTGCGCCCCACCTCTACCTGCCAGGCCCCGATGGCCAGAGCGGCATCACCCAGCGGCACCGTGGTAATAACCTGGTCCCCCTCCGGGGAAAACACCCGGCTGATGGGCGCCGCCCTAAAATCAAGCTGGCGGTAGACTTCCTGCTGCTCGCCATCGGCGTTGATGTGCTGGTGGAAGTAGCCCTGGGGGTACATAAAGCCGACGGCCACCATCGGCAGTCCCATGTCAGAGGCCTCCTTGCAGATGTCACCGGCCAGGACACCCAGGCCTCCGGCGTAGATGGGCAACGAGTTGTGAAAGGCAAATTCCATTGAAAAATAGGCCACCGGTTCCGGCTTTCCCTCCCTGGGAAAGGCGCCGAACCAGTCGCGGGCAACCTGCATCTCGGCATCAAAAGTGTTCATCACGGCATCATAACGGGCGAGGAAAGCCGGGTCATTGGAGGCTGCCAGCAGCTTGTTCACGCTAACCTCATGCAGCAACTTGACGGGGTTATGAACGCTCATCCTCCAGAGAGGGTGGTCCAGGTAGCGGAATAGGTGGCGCGCGTCCTCATGCCAGCTCCACCACAGGTTATAGGCCAGCTCCTCCAAACGCATGATACGCTCCGGTAACTTGACAATGGTCATGTTCCATTATCTAGGCTAAGCCTCCCTTTTTGTCAATACGACTTTAGAGCTACTTCACTCATTAAGACGCCGCATATAACGGTCGTAGGCTTGACAGGCTGGCGGCATTGGGGTAATCTTGACGCCGTAACGGGTTTCATAATTCCCGAGAAACCGGGTGATTAAAATTAAAAGACGGTATTCAATTGGGGTAATTGTTACCGCGTAACAGATTTCAATAACCCGCCCAAATAAAGAAAGGGGAGTAGCGTAAAATGGCGGCAAAAGCAGCCTGGCAGTGGCCGGCAAAACTGACACTGGTCAACTATAGCCCGGAGACCGCAACTTCCAATGGCAGCTGGGGAAAGCTGCTCGCCGAGGACACCGGTATGGCGGTGGACCTGCCGGTGGAGCCCGACATGGTAAAGCGCTACATGGGGGTCGGCGAGGGCCTTTATGACCTGGTGCCCGGTTTCAGCAATGAGACCGCCCAACTACTCACCTCGGAGCGGGACTTTAACCGCCAGACGCCTTTTACCCCGGGCATCGTCTGGGCTTACTCCAAGTCCAACAGCGGCTTCATCGTGAACGGCAAAGTGCCCATCTATGAGCCGCACGACATTAACCCCGGCACGAAAATGGTTGACGCCAGCGCCTTCATCAGCATGCGCTTTTACCACGCCCTGCTCGCCTGGGCCCAGGTGGACCGGGCAGATATCGAGTGGGTGCCGGCGCAGAACATTGAAGAGGTGGGCGAACTGATTGCCTCGGGCAAAGCTTCGGTCGCTTTCGCAACGCCCATTTCAAAGGCAACCCGCATTGCCGCCGCCGGGCCATCGGGGATACACTGGATTAATCTCAACGCCGAAAAGGACCCGGCCGGCGCCGCCCGCTTTGCCGAGATTTACCCGCTCGCCCAGTTCGGCATCGTGCCGGAAGGCGCCGACCCGAGCGCGGCAGGCACCTGGGGCACCGAGAGCATCAACTACTACCTGGCGGCTGCCCCGGCGGACGGCGAGCTGGTCTACCGGCTGGCCGGGTGGCTCGACGCCAACTATGCCCGTTTTGCCCCCCTCCACAAGGACAACCGCTTCCGCTCGCGCGAGACCCTGCTCAAAGGCCTCAAGCACACCTTCATACCACTCCATCCCGGGCTGATAAAGTACCTCAAGGAAAAGAGCCTCTGGAGCGACTCTCACGAAAAGCGCGAAAAGCGCAAGCTGGCGCTGGTCACCGGCTACCGCAAGGCCTTTGATGAAGCTCTTAAAGCGGCCAAAAAACAG
>JAZDKE010000029.1:0-8208 GCA_043803245.1 Chloroflexota bacterium | reverse complement strand
GCCGGGCATAATTATCCCGTCCTATCCCTGCCACTCACGGTTTGGGCGATAGCAATACCCGCCCGTAATATTATCATTCACGAACCGGCGCTCCGGGTAAATAGCCAATTAGTCAGGTACCGCGTGTTACTTAGGTATGGTGGGGATTGGAGTTCAGCCAGTGGTGACACTAATTCCGGGGTAAGATTGCGTTATAACTGACACCGCCCTCACATATGCGAATTCTCTTTTTCCCCCCCGTTAAAATAGCTGGAACTATGAAGTGAAAACATGGTATCCTTCTAGTGGCTTTCGCCACTCTTAGAAGAAGGCAGAAACGGTAGTCTTACCGTAAGAAAAGCAACCAGGACGATACCCTTCGTTAAGACGGAAATATTAAACCGCGGCAAGTTAAAACTTGCTGCCAGGAGGAGCGATCAGTGAACGATACCTTTCTGAAAGCCTGTCGCGGGGAGAAGACCGCCTACACCCCGGTGTGGGTGATGCGGCAAGCGGGACGCAACCTGCCCCAGTTCCGGGAGCTTAACGCTAAAGTGGACTTCTTGAGCCTCTGCCGGTCGCCGGAGCTGGCCGCCAGAATAACCATGATGCCGGTGGACACCTTCGGGGTTGACGCCGCGATTCTGTTCTCCGATTTGCCGCTGATGGTGGTGCCGATGGGCATCGAGCTGAAATACACGGAAAAACTGGGGCCGGTATATCCCAACCCGATAAGGAGCAAGGCCGACGTTGACCGGCTGGTCGTAGCCGACCCGGAGGCCGGCTTGTCCTTCATGCTGGAGACCATCAGGCTGCTTTTACCGGAGCTGAAAAATAAAGTCCCGCTCATCGGTTTCGGCGGCTGTCCCTTCACCCTGGCGGCCTACATGGTCGAGGGCGGGGTCTCCCAGCGATATTTCTACGTAAAAAGCATGATTAATGAAGCTCCGGAGCTTTTCCACGCGCTGATGGCCAAGATTACCAAATTCGACGCCGCCTTTCTCCGCGCCCAGCTCAAGGCCGGCGCCCAGGCGGTAATGATGTTCGAATCCTGGGGCGGGATTTTAAGCCACCGCGACTATATGGAGTTCGCCTACCCCTACGTTAAGGAAATCATCACCTCGCTCAAAAAAGAGGGCAAGCCGGTAATATACTTCCCGGACCGGGGCGGCGCCCTGCTGGAACAGCTAAAAGACTGCGGGGCCGATGTCTTCGGCATTGACTTCCGGGTGAGGCTCGACGACGCCATCAAGCGCCTGGGCCCGGGAGCCGTCGTCCAGGGCAACCTCGACCCCTACGTTATGATGGCCGCTTCCCAGGAAAGGATGGAGACCCAGGTCAGGGAAATCCTGACCATGGGCGCTAAGGCCAGGGGGCACATCTTCAACCTGGGTGACGGCATTCAGCCGGAAACGCCGGTGGCCAAAACCAAAGCCCTGGTCGAGACGGTGCACCGGCTAAGCCGCAAGACCTAGCCTTGCCAGTGCAGGGCCGGGGCAGGCCTGATGCCAGGCCGGTAAGGTTGCATCGGCAACGATAGTACCCGGATAACGATACTATCGGGGGAAGAAGTGTAATTCGGGAGTGGTGGAGAAAAAACTACCCGGGACAGCGGAGGTTGGGAATCAGTGGCGGATAAGTCGGTTAATGTGCCCACGGTAAAACCGGCGAAGGCACATATCCTCGCCAACTCAAGCCTCTGCGGCGGCTGCCGGACTTGCGAGGCGGTATGCTCGCTCGATAAGGAAGGCATTGTAAACCCCGAGCTATCCCGGATATATGTGAAGAAGGACATACTTGGCGGCTATATCTGCGAGCCGATTCCCTGTAAACAGTGTGAAGACCCAGCCTGCCTGCTCGCTTGCCCCACCGGCGCCCTGCATATTGATTGCGTGACCGGGGCCAGGGTAATAGATGACCGTATATGCGATGGCTGCCAGTTATGCCTGGAGGTTTGCCCCGTCACCCCAACCCGCATCGGCTACCATCCCGAGCAGAATGTCTGCTTCAAGTGCGACCTCTGTGGCGGAGACCCCCAATGTGTGAAATTCTGCCCCATGGGAGCATTAACCTACCTCAAGGCTGAGGGGGTATAGGCATGGCGAAGCTGTACGGCTGGGCCGGAAAGCTCCTCCGGGTGGACCTCTCCAGCGGCAAGCTAACGGACATACCCACCACCGAATATGTCCCCAAGTTCCTTGGCGGCCGGGGACTGGCCTGCAAAATCTACTGGGATGAGGTCTCCCCGGGGGTGGGGGCATTCGACCCGGAGAACGTGCTGATATTCACCACCGGCCCCTATACCGGCACGCTGGCGCCGCACTCCGGCAAGGTCAACGTCACCGCCAAGTCGCCGATGTGGTACCCCCGGGAAGCTTATTTCCAGAGCACCTTCGGCGGACACTGGGGAGCCGAGCTTAAGTTTGCCGGATACGATGGGATTGTCATCAAGGGTAAGGCAGCCAGGCCGGTGTACCTGTGGATAAATGATGGGCAAGCCGAAATCAGGGACGCCAGCCGCCTCTGGGGATACACCACCGATGCCACACAGGAGGATATCTGGCGGAGGCACGGCGAAAAGACCAGGGTGGCCGCTATCGGGCCGGCCGGTGAGAACCGGTGCCGGGGAGCGGTGATAATCAGCGACGCCGGTAATGCTACCGGCACCGGCGGCTTCGGGGCGGTGATGGGCAGTAAGAACCTGAAAGCCATCGCGGTGAGAGGCACGATGGGGGTGCCGGTCGCCCGGCCCAAAGACCTCATGGAGGTGGCCTACCGGCTGCAGCGCCTCACGACACGGAAGCAGACCGAGAAAGAGCCGCCGTTCTGGAAAAGACAAAACCGCTATTCGAAGTCTTTTAAGGATACCGCCCTCGACGAGGAAGCCGCCAGAGGGACGGTCAGGCTGGGTTATGCCGGCTGCTGGGCCTGTACCATAATGAGCCGGGCTTCGGTAAAGTTTATGGATGACACCCTCCCTGGAGGAGAGTGGAAATGTCACGATACCGCCTGCTACCCGGGGGCTGACGACCGGTATTACGGCGGTAAGCACACCGGCCGGGTCGCCTGGGAAACTTCCAAGGTCTGCGACCTGTTAGGCCTCAATAACCAGGTCTATCCCTCATTCGTTAAGAAACTGGTGGAGCTGGGTGTTCTAACCAGTGAGAATACCGGTTTAGCCCACATCGAGGATTACGGGAGCCGGGAATGGGCACTGGAATTACTTGATGCCATCGCCCACCGAAAAGGTATCGGCGACCTGCTGGGTGAAGACCGGCTGCGGTGTTTCCACAAGATAGCCAGCGACCTGGAAAAGAGCGGCGATACCGAAAAAGCCCGGAAAGTAAAGGATGAAATCAACAAAATCTGCCAGCGGCGGACCGATAAGTTCCACGGGAGGAGCCCGGCCACGGTATGTGGGGTGCCCAGCCTCATGGCTTCTTTCGTGTACCCTCACATGATATTCAGCCCGGAGATATTTTTGCCGAGATACAAAGTTGACGGGGCCACTGACCCCATCCTTTGTGATGATAGGGGGAACCCTCTCCCCGACGAGGCAAGAGAGGCAATTTTGAAACGCGGCGGCAGGAAGTTCTACGGGGATGAAAGAGCGTTGCTCGACCGTGAAGACTGGTATAAAGCCAAGATGCCGCGCCTGGTCTATATGAATAATCTGAACTCACTGGTAGAGTCCCTGATGTTCTGCCACTGGCCATACCAGGCCTTTTCTATCTATACCGGGGACAGATTGGCTGAGCCGGAGCTCTGGTTTACGGGACTTTACCCGGCCATCACCGGCATCGACGCCACCGATGAGGAGATGCTGAAAACCGGCGACAGACTCTACAACCTGGAAAGGGCCATCTGGATTAGAGAGGGTTGGAGCAGGTACGATGAGTGGGCGAATGATTATTTCTTTGAAAAGAATAAATGGGCCGACCGGGAGAAACTGAAAGAAGCCCTTGATGAATACTACCGGCTAAGGGGCTGGGACGTAAGCACCGGCTGGCAGACCAGGGCTAAGTTAGAAGAGCTGGGGCTTGAGGATGTGGCTCGCGAACTCGAAAGCCTGGGCAAGCTGGCGGGCTAAAAGCGTAGTGCGCGTAATAAGCCGGGGCTTGCTCCTTAAAAATCGAGGAGCAAGCCCCGTAATTTTCAGCCAGTCCTAGAATCTATTTGATAGTGTAGTATGGGGGAGCTTTAGGTGGGTAAGGAGAAGTCTTGTAAGGTGCCTCTGTACTACCAACCTGGTTTGTCACGGTATAGGGATAATCCACCTCAATCTGGCCACTTAAGTCGGCTTTGGTGTTGGTGAGTCGGAAATATCCCCCTGCTATATCTCCAGCGGCGTTATATTGAGTGACACCCGGCGTAATATTCCGGTTAATCGGCCAACTCATCACCGCGTTGCCATCGGCATCGGCAGTCACGCTGTCGAAGGTGGTGGTGCCGTAATGGCCACCCAACACCGTTTTATATACCATGTCATTCTTTGAATTAGGAGGCACCTTGAGGGTAATCTTTACCACGTCGATTTCCCGCTTGCCGCTGTTCGGCGGGTCTACCGAGACCCAGATTACCGGCCAGGACGGGACATCGTAGCTCGGTGGAGGAGGAATGGTTTCGCCAGCCGAATAATATATTCCCGGAGGCCCCTGGAGTCCCACCGGTCCCTCAAGTCCGGCGGGTCCTTTTGGTCCCGCTGGTCCTTGCGTCCCTGGCGACCCCGCTAGACCGGTTGGCCCCTTTTGTCCGGCTGGCCCCGCCGGTCCGGGCGTGCAGCCAAACGAAAGCAGAAGAACGAGAACAAGGGTGATGCTGACCAGCGCTTTTACCCAGATTTTCACTTTTCAAGCCTCCTCCCTAAAAACCTTAACGCCAATAGTCACTACATCCTACAACCAACTCCGCGCAAACGCGGCGAACTCTTATCTTGACTCACCAATGGTTTAAGGTGAAACGACGACCGTCAGGGTTACCGTCGGGCTGGTTATTCCAGACATGGACGCAGTAATGTTAGTGCTTCCAGCAGCTACGCCGGTGAATATACTAGAAGAGATAGTGGCTACACCTGTGTCAGAATTAGCCCAAGCTACCTCAGAGGTGATATTCGCTTGAGAGCCGTCGGAATAGGTACCGGTAGCTGTAAAAAACCTGCTGATACCCACCGTAATATTTGGGGGTGGGGCTGGCGTTATCGCAATTGAAACTAGCGTAGGCGGATGAATTACCATGGTTATAGCCGGGCTGGTTATACCGGACATTAACGCCGTAATGTTAGTGTTTCCAACCGCTACGCCTTTGGCTAGCCCTGCAGAAGAGATAGTAGCTATATAGGAAGAGCTGGCCCAAGCTACCTCAGAGGTGATATTCGCTTGAGAGCCGTCGGAATAGGTACCGGTAGCTGTAAACTGCTGGGAGGAACCCTTTAATATATTCTCCGGTGATGCTGGTGTTACCGTAATTGAAGATAGCGTGACCACCGTCAGGGCTATCGTCGGGCTGGTTACTGCGGACATAGACGCCTTAATGCTAGTCTTTCCAGCAGCTATGCCGGTGGCAAACCCTGCAGAAGAGATAGTGGCTATGCCGGTATCAGAACTAGCCCAAGTTACCTGAGAGCTGACATCCGTGGTCGAGCCGTCAGAGTAGGTCCCGTTAGCTTTAAACTGCTGCAGGGAACCCACTACCAGATTCGCCGGTGATGCTGGTGTCACCGTAATTGAAGATAGCGTGGGCGTTGAGGAGCACGCTCCCATGACCGTGACTAGTGACATCACCAAAACTAGAGCCAGCCAATAACGAAGAAAATGTTTATGGTTTTTTTTCATAGAAAAGCTCCTGTGGTGTTTAGTTTGTCCGCGATGCCAATTAAGAGATTTGAACTGGGATTCCCCATACCAACTCGAAGTTAAGCGATTATCATCCGCTACGGCGCTTTGGGTATGATATATGATAGATGATACCCCCGTGCTATGCGGCTGTCAAGTATCCCCCAAGCCTACCGCCAACTGACGCCATCTTATCGCCCCCCGCCTATTCCAGCGGCTCCGAGGAGGAACGTCCATGGCGGTTCTGAAACTCGTATACCAGCCACGCCAGCTCCTCCGGTTCGAAGAAGGTGGTCCGGTAGTCAAGGTAGCGGCCCTGCTCCGTGTCATAATGACCATCATAGGTATCATGCACCCAGTCATAGACGAGCTTCACCAGCCGGCTGGTGACGGTAAAGACCGGGAGATTGCCGTCATGGGTCTCCCGGTGGTGGTTAAGCACCGAGACAATGCCGTCGATACCAGAAAGGGCGCCGATGCGGTGCATCACCTCATTATAACGGCCAAGCAGGCCCGGGTCGAAAGGCAGATAAATCAGGCCGCCCGGGGCCTCGGCCTGGCGCTGCACGCCCGTCTGGTGCAGGCCGGCCTGGGTGGTGTAAATCCGGCTGCCCACGATGGGTAACTGCGGTGGGATTGGGGCGACCTCTACCGACAGCAAGCTGGCTATCTCAGTAAGAACTTCCAGCTTGAGACCGGGATTACCGTACTCGCGGATGTAGTTTACCAGCACCTGCTCCAGGGCAGCGTTGCCGGTGCGCTCGCCGAAACCGGCGAAGGTGACGTTCGCCTTTTTGCAGCCGTAGCGCAGGGCGGCCATGGTGTTAGCGGTCCCATTGCCGAAATCGTTATGGCCATGAAACTCCAATTCAGCCCCGGAAGCCTCATACAGCCTTGAAACCAGCCGGGGAATGCCAAAGGGGAGACCGGCCAGAGGCTCCGGCGTCCCCAGCCCCAGGGTATCACAGATTCTGAAAAGACAGCGGCCTCCGGTCTCCGCCATCACCCAGCGGATAAAGGGGATAACGAAGCCTTCAACGTCCGAGCGGGTGGCATCTTCGAGGTGTATGCGGGGGGTGATGTCATTCTCGCAGGCCGAAAGTATGGGGGCGAGATACTTTTCCGCCGCCTCCTGCTTGCTCCGGAAGCCGAGCCGGTCAAAAATGTGATGGTCGGAGCTTGAGGCGAGCATCCCCGTCTCCTTGATTTTCCCGCCGGATACCCGCACCATCTCCCGGATATCCTTGGGAGTCGCCCGCGTCCGGGTGGTGACCCGGGGGTAATCGTAGCCCCGCTCCAGCAGTTTCTCCAGAGTCCAAAGGTCACGCTTCTGGTAGATGAAAACTTCAATCGAGTCGATAAGGCCGGTGCCGTTGTCCAGCTCGTGCAATAAATCGAAGTACTTGAGCTTGGTCTCGTTGGGGAAGATGGCAAAACACGGGTCCTGGGCACCGTCACGCAGGGTGGTATCAGTTATCAGCTTGGGATGAGTTTTAGGCCCCGGGGCAGGCACGGCGGACGAGGTAACCTCAAGCTCAAAAGACGGCAACCCTCCCCTGAAATTAAAGTATTTCCGCTCCGCATTTATCTGGTGGTCGCCGGACATCGCTCCCCTCCTCGCAAGGTATCACCTAAGACTTTAGAAAACGCTCTTAGTTTCCCGAATCCAATGACCTCATCCCCTTGACCCCTTCTCCTCCAGCAGGAGAAGGGGAAACTATTTTAAGAGGGGGGAATTCCCCTCTTAAAATACCATGTTCAATATCCTGCCATATAAACCCTTTTACACCACCCGGTGCTAAAAATCCTCCAGGGTGGAAGTGTCACCCGGCGGCAGCCCCAGCTCTCTTGCCTTGAGCAGGCGGCGCATTATCTTGCCGCTGCGGGTCTTGGGCAGCGAATCCACGAACTCGATTTCCCTGGGGGCCACCGCGGCTGCCAGCTTGCGGCGGGCGAACTGGAGCAGCTCGCGGCGCAGCTCCGGCGTCGGCTGGTAGCCCTCCTTGAGGGACACGAAGGCCTTGACTACTTCCATGGCAATGGGGTCGGGCTTGCCGATGACCCCGGCTTCGGCCACCGCCGGGTGTTCGATGAGAACGCTCTCCACCTCGAAAGGCCCAACCAGGTGCCCCGCAGTATTGATGACATCGTCGGCGCGGCCCACGAACCAGAAATAGCCGTCAGCGTCCTGGCGGGCACGGTCGCCGGTGATGTACCAGCCCGCTTGAAAACGCGACTGGTAAAGTTCGGGGCTGCGCCAGTAGGTCTGGAACATTGATGGCCAGCCGGGCCTGATTGCCAGCTGTCCCTCGGTTCCAGGCGGCACCTCGGCACAGTTATCATCCAGGATAGCCGCCTTGATACCGGGGATGGGCCGGCCCATGGAACCGGGCCGCAC
>JAZDKE010000028.1:0-10650 GCA_043803245.1 Chloroflexota bacterium | reverse complement strand
AGAAAGAGAGGAACATCCGTGATGCCGCTGCCGGAGATGCTGTCAACAAGGCCGGATAAAACCGGTCTTTCAAATCATGGCCCATAAAGAAGTGCGCTATTTAAGTCCTGTCTAATGCTATCGATGAGGCGAGTTAAAGCCGGTCTTTGAAGCCAAACTGCTTAGTCCCGACCGGCCGGGGCGAAGTCCAGGATGTTGAGCCGCAGTTTGCCTTCGCCACCCCACCAGTCCATTTCCAGGTTATAGACGATGTCAAGCCGGGACGAGACCTCGCCCAGGCAGTCGCCGAAACCGAAAGCCACCCCTGTCCAGCTCTTATTACCCTGCTCTAATTTAAGCCGCAGATGGCCGCCGTCGCTGCCCATAGTAACGCAATCAAGCACCTTCACGTCGCGGCTGAGCAGCGTGGGCAGCGGATTACCCTGGCCGAAGGGGGCCAGCGCCTGCATCTCCCGGAAGGCACCGCCGCTGATATGGGACAGGCTGACCTCGGCATCAATATCCAGCCGGGGCCGCAGCTCCACCCCGGTAAGCGCTTTGGCCGCAAGCTCAAGCAGCATCTCCTGGAAACGGGGCAAAGACCGGGTGGGCAGGGTAAACCCCGCCGCCTGGGAGTGGCCGCCAAACTCGGTGAGCAGGCTACGGCACTGGCCAAGAGCCTGGACAATATTGAACTCGGGGATGCTGCGGCAGCTGCCGCTTGAGAGCTTTTCACCGACTTTAACCACCACCGCCGGCCGGTAAAACTCCTCCGCCAGCCGGCCAGCTACCAGACCCAAAATACCGCCGGCAAAGTCGCCGTCGCCGCAAAACAACAGGGGCAGACTGCCCTGCGCCAGCACCTGCTCCCGCGCCCGGGCCAGCGCCCTCGTCTGCAGGCGCTGCCGCTCGGTATTCTTCTGCTCCAGCCACAAACCCAGCTCCGCCGCTTCTTCCGGCGACTCGGTAATGAGCAGCTTGTAGCTGGTCAGGGCATGCGCCAGGCGGCCAGCCGCGTTCAGGCGGGGGGCAATCGTCCAGGAAACATTCTCGGCGCTTATCTGGTTGGCATCCAGTCCCGCCCGGCTGATAATCTGCCCCAGGCCCAGTCTGGGGGCGCGGCTAATCTGCTCTAATCCCCGCCGGACCAGGTAGCGGTTTTCCCCGAGCAGGGGAGCGATGTCGGCAATAGTGCCCAGAGCCACCAGGTCAAAGAAGTCGTCCATCTCGTTTTCCCGCCCCAGGCTCTGGAATAACGCTTGCAGCAGCTTAAAGGCAACGCCGGCACCGGTCAGGCCGGTGAAGGGATAGGCCGAGCCGGGCAGCCGGGGATTTACCAGCGCCAGCGCCGGCGGCAGCTCGGGTAAAGGCACGTGGTGGTCGGTGATTATTATGTCAAGCCCCCACCGCCGGGCCTTTGCCACCGGCTCAAAGGCGGTGATACCACAGTCCACGCTGACCACCAGACCCACGCCCTGCTGTTTCAACTGCTCCAGAGCCGCCGTCCGCAGACCGTAGCCCTCGGCTAGCCGGTGGGGAATATAAGGCACCGCCTGGCTGCCGAGCCGGGCAAGGCCGGTCACCATGATGGCGGTGGCGGTGATGCCGTCAACGTCGTAGTCGCCGTAGACGGCGATGGTCTCACCGGAAAGCAGGGCCTGATAGAGGCGGGCTACCGCCTGCGGCACACCCGGCAAAAGAAAGGGGTCACCGAGCTGGTCGCGGTCGGGCTTGAGAAAAGAGCGCAGGCTGGAAGGGCTGATACCGCGATTATAGAGCAGTTGCGCCAACAGCGGCGATAAGCCGCTTGCGCCGTCGAAGAAATCTCCGGGAGACGGCGGCAGGAGGTGCCAGTGCCTGTGGTTCAAACTTAGTCCTCGGAGAATTGTCTCAGGATAAGGGAAGAGTTATGTCCCCCGAAACCGAAGGAGTTGGAAAGCACGGTTTTGACCTTAGCCCGGCGGGGCACATTAGGCACGTAGTCGAGGTCGCATTCCGGGTCGGGGTAAATCAGGTTGATGGTGGCCGGGATGACGCCCCGGCGTATCACCTGGATACTGATAGCCGCCTCGACCGCGCCGGCGCCCCCGATGAGGTGGCCCAGCTGGGACTTGGTCGAGCTGGCCGGTATCTTATAGGCCGCTGGTCCGAAGACAGCCTTGATAGCCCGGGTCTCCATGCGGTCATTCAAGAGTGTGGAAGTGCCGTGGGCGTTGATGTAATCGATTTTGCCGGGCGCGATACCGGCTTTGGCGAGCGCCATCCTCATGGCGGAAGCCGCCCCCTCGCCGGTCTCCAGCGGCTTGGTCACGTGATGAGCGTCGGCGCTGGCGCCGTAGCCGATAAGCTCGCCCAGTATCTCGGCACCCCGCTGGCGGGCATGCTCCAAGTTCTCCAGGACGAGGATACCGGCCCCCTCGCTGATAACGAAGCCGTCCCGCTCGGCATCGAAGGGCCGGGAGGCCAGTTTGGGCTCATCGTTACGGGTGGAGAGCGCTTTACAGGCATTGAAAGCCGCGATACCGAGCGGGTTAATGACCGCCTCGCTGCCGCCGGTAATCATCACCTGGGCATCGCCCCGGCGGATGACCTCGCCAGCCACGCCGATGGCGTCGGAGCCGCTGGAGCAGGCGGAGGTGGTACAGAGATTGGGACCTTTTACGCCCAGCACAATGGACACCTGGGCGGCGGCGACGTCGGCAATCATCATCGGTATCAGGAAGGGACTGACCCTTCCCGGTCCCTTCTCCACAAGCACTCTCGTCTGTTCGAAGAGAGTGGTAAGGCCGCCGATACCACTGCCAATCACGATACCGATGTCACACTCATTGCCGGCGTTGAGCTTGATACCGGACTGCTCCAGCGCCTGAACGCTGGCGGCCACCGCAAGCTGGGCGAAACGGTCCATGTGGCGGGCGTCCTTGCGGCTGACGTAATCGGTGACCTGGAAGTCTTTGACCTCACCGGCAATCTGAGTCTCCAGGTTGCTGGCATCAAAGAGGCTGATACGGTCAATACCGGACTTACCGGCGATGAGGCCCTCCCATGTAGCCTTCAGGTTCAAACCAAGCGGGCTGACTACTCCCAGACCGGTGACAACAACCCGGTTTTTTTGAGATCTAACCAAGTTAACTCCCTTCGGTCAAAAACGGCCTCCCCGGTGTGCCGGGACAAATACCCTTAATAGCTATTCTGCCACAACTACCGCCAAAACAGCAAGCCGGAGGGCAGGTTTGACCCCTCCGCGACCGGACGAGTATAATTTAGAGCGTGATTTTTAGCCCGGAGAGAGGTAGTGGCTGAAAACCAGCCGGTCAGGGTCGCCCTGGCGACTCTTGGCTGCAAGCTGAACCAGGCCGAGAGCGAGCTTATCGCCCGCAATTTCACGAGAGCCGGCTATGAAATCGTGCCGCCGGACGGCGAGGCCGACGTTTACCTTCTCAACACCTGCACCGTAACCCACATCGCCGACGCCAAGGCCCGCAAGTGGCTCCGGGCCTCCCGCAAACGCTCGCCCCAAGCCCTGGTGGTGGCCTGCGGCTGCTACGCCGAGCGGGCCGCCGGCGAGCTTGCCAAAGCCACCGGCGCCATCACCGCCGGTAATGAAACCAAAGATAGCCTTCTCCAAGTGGTGAGTCAGCATCTGGGACGGCAAACCCCTAAAAATCATGACGGCTGCCATTCTGCCCCAAATAGCGGGCGGAACCGCAGCCTGGTCAAAATCCAGGACGGCTGCCAGAACTTCTGCAGCTACTGCATCGTGCCCTTTGTCCGCCGCCGGGAGATAAGCCTCGGCCCCGAAATCCTGCTTGGAGAAATCAACCGGCGGGTCGAAGAAGGCTGCCGGGAAGTGGTGCTCACCGGCACCAGGATTGGCGCGTATTTGAGCAGCGGGACTACGCTAACGGGACTAACCAAGCGTATTCTGGCAGAAACCGGCATCAGCCGGCTGCGACTTTCCTCCCTCCAGCCCCAGGAAATCTCGGAGGAACTGGTTGGCCTCTGGGCAAACCCCAGACTCTGCCGCCATTTCCACCTTGCCCTCCAGAGCGGCTGCGACCCGGTGCTCAGACGAATGCGGCGGCGCTACACCGCCGAAGATTACCGGCGCACCCTAGACTTAATCCGTGAGCGGGTGCCCCGGGCGGCTATCACCACCGACATCATCGTGGGCTTCCCCGGCGAGACCGAGGCCGAATTCGAAACAAGCCATCTCTTTGCCCGGGAAACAGGGTTCGCCCGCATCCACGTCTTCCCCTACTCCCCCCGCCAGGGGACGGCGGCTGCGGACATGGCCAGCCAGGTCGCTGAGGCGACCAAGAACGCCCGCCGCCGGAAGATGCTGGCCCTGGCCCGGGAAAGCCGGGGCAGCTTTTGCCGAAAGTTCCTCGGCGAAATTATGGACGTCCTCTGGGAACAGCCTGAGGATGGCATCTGGTCGGGCCTCACCGATAACTACCTCAAGGTATACGCCAGAAGCGGTGAAGACTTAAGCAACCGGATACGGCCAGTGAAGCTTATTAAGACTTATGATGATGGGCTATGGGGAGAGGTCACTCCCCCTCCGTCACGTGGGCCAGCGCCTTTTATGGAGTCGGTCGGCATCAGGAAGTGTTCCTCGCTAACACCAGCCGGCTCACGGCGGCAATCCCGACCAGCTTGAAAACCAGACCCTTCATTTTGCTTGCCTCCCCGGTTTTCGGGGCAGTAATCGGTGGTGCCTACCAGTTATGATATCACCCCAGGCATGCTTCGTGAGCCGTACTTTTTGGGGATGGGCCGTTAGTCTTTTCGAATTGGCTTATTGGCCGATTAGCTAATATAATAAGAATAGTGCCATTCAAAGGCATAATTACCGGAAGGAGATAGTCCGCTTGACCGATATTGAGACCACCGCCCGCGAGCTAGCCGATGCTCTAAAACGATACCAGGCCGATTTCATCGAGGCCCGCCTCGAAGAGACCCGTACCAGCCACCTCACCTACCGGGGACGGGAACTGGAGTCCATCGGCCGCTCAAGCGCCCGCGGCGGCAACATCCGCGCCCTGGTAAAAGGCGGCTGGGGATTTTGCAGCTTCAACGACTTAAGCGACCTGTCCAAGCGACTCGAACAGGCGGTGGGCCAGGCCAGGCTTGCGGCACACGGCGAAAGTATGCTCGCCCCGGTGGAGCCAGCGGTTGACCGGGTGTCCGCCGGAATAGACCGGCCCGCCATCGAGCTGCCTCTTTCCGAGAAAAAGCGGCTGCTTGACGAGTATAACGAAATCATCTGGCAGACGCCGGAGATACGCACCTCGGTCATCGGCTACGGCGACGGCCGCAAGAAAAGCATTTATCTCAACTCGGCGGGCAGCTTCATCCAGCAGGAAAGGGCTGACGTGACCTTAAGAATTTCGGCCATCGCCGCGCAAAACGGCGAGGTGCAGCAGGCGGGCATCAGCCTGGGCAGCCGGGGCGACTTCGGGGCGGTAGCCGGCCAGCAGGCGGTGGTAGCCGGGCTGGCGCGGCGGGCGGTCGACCTCATCTCAGCGCCCCAGCTAAGCGGCGGCGTTTACACCGTGGTGCTGGACCCGGTGCTGGCCGGCGTCTTCGCTCATGAGGCCTTCGGCCACCTCTCCGAATCCGACTTCGTCTACGAAAACGACCGGATGCGAGCGCTGATGGTGCTGGGCAAACAGTTCGGCCAGCCCATCCTCAACATTGTGGACGGCGCGGCGGTGCCCGGGCTGCGGGGCAGCTATAAATATGATGACGAAGGGACATTGGCCACCAAGACCGACCTCATCCGTGAAGGCAGGCTGGTGGGCCGGCTCCATTCGCGGGAAACGGCCGCCAAGATGAAGGAAAAACCGACCGGCAACGCCCGCGCCCTGAACTACCGCTACCCGCCCATCGTCCGCATGACCAACACCTACGTCGAGCCGGGCAAGGCCACCTTCGAAGATATCATCGCCGATATCAAAGAAGGGGTCTACGCCAAAAACTGGTACGGCGGCACCACCAGCATGGAAATGTTCACTTTCTCGGCGGGCGAAGCCTACATGATACGCAACGGCAAGGTCGCGGAGTTGCTCCGGCCGGTGAACCTCACCGGCAACGTCTTCAGCACCCTGCAAAAAATCGACGCCGTGGCCAATGACCTGGAGATAAACCAGGGCGGCGGCTGCGGCAAGGCCGGCCAGTCGCCCCTGCCGGTGTCCAACGGCAGTCCCCATATCAGAATCCAGGACTGCTTGATAGGAGGCAAGTAGTGGAAGCGATTTTAGAAAAAGCCCGCCGGGTGGCCGAGGAAGCCGAGGTATTTTTAGTCTCCTCGGAAGAGACCCCGGTGCACTTCGAGGCCAACCGCCTGAAGCAAGTCCAGTCCAAGCAGAGCACCGGCGTCGCCCTGCGCCTGGTGCGAGGGGGCAGGGTCGGCTTCGCTTCGAGCAACGACCCCGATGACGCCGAGGGGCTGGTCAATATGGCAGTGGATACCGCCCAGTTCGGCAGCCCCGCCAGGTTCCAGTTCCCCGGCCCCCTCAAATACCCGGAGGTGCCGGTATTCGACCCGGCCACCGAAAAGGTGACGGTAAAACAGATGATTGGCCTGGGAGAAGAACTCATCGCCGCCATCATCGGGCACACCCCCGAAATCCTCTGCGAGGCTTACGTCACCCGGGGCACCTTATCCCTGCGCATCGCCAACTCCCGCGGCGGCGAGGCGCAATACCGGGCGAGCACCTTCGCCCTGGGCATCGAGGGGGCGGTTATCCGGGACACGGACATGCTGTTTGTGGGCGACGGCCAGAGCTCCTGCCACCCCATACTCGATACCCGAGAGGTGGCCGGACTGGTTAAAAACCAGCTTGAGCTGGCGCGGGTAACGGCTAAAGTCGGCCGCAAGCCCCTGCCCGTCATCTTCACCCCGCACGGCACCGCCGACGCCCTGGTGTCGCCCTTGATGGCCGCCCTGAACGGCAGGCTGGTGCTGCAGGGCGCTTCCCCCCTGGCCGGCAAGCTGGGAGAAACCCTGTTCGATGAGAAGCTATCGCTCAGCGACGACCCCACCATCGCCTACCGGCCGCACAGCCGTCCCTGCGACGACGAAGGGGTTGCCAGCGAGCGTACCCCCCTGATTGACAAAGGCAGCGTGGCCGGTTTCTTCTACGACCTGCAGACCGCGGCTTTAGCCGGCACCCGGAGCACCGGTAACGCCAGCCGGCAGGGCGGGCTACCCGGCCCAACCCCGAGCGCCTTCATCATCGCCCCGGGCAATACCACCTTCGAAGAGATGGTCGGGGATATGAAAGAGGGGCTGGTCATCGAGCAACTGATGGGAGCCACGCAGAGCAACGTCCTGGGCGGAGACTTCAGCGGCAACGTCCTTTTGGGCTACAAGGTGGAGCTCGGTAAAATCGTGGGCAGGGTCAAGAACACCATGGTCTCGGGCAATATTTACCAGGTATTGAAAGACATCACTGCCCTGGGCAGCGAACCCCGGTGGGTGGGCAGTTCCCTCTACACGCCGGCGATTTACTGCCCGCGTCTTTCGGTGGCCAGCAAATAGCCGGGATGCCTTCCGGCGCAAAAACTACTGGCGGACGCATCGCACATTTTAAGGAATATTTATTATAATATAGTGAGAGGCTACCGAGTCTGCTACCCGAAAGGGAAAGCCAGAAGGGGGTGACAAAACCGTGAACGAAAAAAAAGCCAGACCCGCCAATCTCATTAAACTCCGGGCACGGCCAAAGCTTGTTTCGCCCGTCATGCTGGCCAGCTGGCCCGGAATCAGCAATGTTGCCCCCATCACCGCTTCGTACTTAAAAACCAAGCTCCCTTTCAAAGAGCTGGGCGAAATCGACGCCGCCTATTTTTTTGACCCCATCGGGGTGCTGGCCAAAAACAACGTGGTCGAGGCGCCGCAGTTCCCGATGAGCCGGTTCTACTACTGTAAAAACCCGGGCGCGAGTGACCTCATCCTGTTCATCGGCGACGACCAGCCCGCCACCAATAACTACCAGCTGGCGAACTGCGTCCTCGACGTGGCCGTCCGCTTCAAGGTAAGCCGGGTCTATACCTTCGCCGCGGCGCTGACCCGCATCCACCACACCGAGCCGTCCCGCGTCTGGGGAGTCGCCTCGAGCCCAGACCTCATCCCGGAGCTGAAACAGTATAACCTGCTCCGAAACGGCGACCTTCAGATTGCGGGCTTGAACGGCACCCTGCTCGGGGTGGCCAGGGAACGGGGCATCGAAGGCATCTGCCTGGTGGGCGAAGTGCCCAGCTACACCAGCCGCATCGATAACCCCATGGCAGCCCTGGCGATAATCCGGGTCCTTACCGATATGCTGGGTATCAAGGTTGACCTCGGGGAACTTGCCCAGCAGGCTGCCGAGACCAAAGAAAGGCTGAAAGAAGTGACCGCCCGGGCAATGGGAGAATATATCGACTACTTCACCACCCCCATCTGGGAATCGGGCGAAGAAGACGAAGATGTCGAGGACGAGGACGAAGAAGAGGACTAGCGTTGGAAAACGGTATGACACCGCCTTTTAAAGAAACCCTGGCGGAGCTAAGGGATAGCGAAAAACCCCTGGCCAGCGCCCGGCTGGTTGAGCTTTCCCACCTCACGCCCGAAGAGGCGAGCCTCCTGGACAAGACCTGGCCCGAAATCGAGTCCCGCCGACGCCGCCAGCTGATGGACTGGCTGGTCGAGCTGGCCGAGGCAAACCCCAAGCTCGACTTCGACATCATCTTGCGTAACCGCCTGCACGACCCCGACGAGGCGGTGAGAAGCAAGGCCGTCGAGGGTCTCTGGGAGAGCGAGGACAGCAACCTCATCAACCCCTTTATCGAAATGATGCAAAAGGATAGCTCGCCGGCGGTCCAGGCGGCCGCCGCCCAGAACCTGGGCCGGTTTGCGCTGATGGCCGAGTTCGACCGGTTGCGGCCCGACTATAAAGCGCGCCTCGGCGAGACGCTGGCGGCAATTTTTAATGACGAGACCCGGCAGCTTGACGTAAGACGCCGCGCCCTGGAGTCCCTGGCTCCTTTAAGCCTGCCCCAGACCAGGCCGGCAATCAGCCGGGCTTATCACAGCGGGGAGCCCGGGTTAAAAACGAGCGCCATCTATGCCATGGGCAAGACCTGCGACCCCGGCTGGCTGGACATCCTGCTTAAAGAAAGTGAAAACCGTGACGCCGAGACCAGGTACGAGGTGTGCCAGGCCTGCGGTGAAATCGGGGGCGCCGAGGCGGTGTCCTACCTCGCCCGCCACATCAAAGACCCGGACGCCGATGTGCGGCTGGCAGCCATCACGGCCCTGGGCAAAATCGGCGGTGCCGAAGCCAAAGAATACTTAAAAAAGTGCCTGAAAAGTGACCGTGATGCGGTTAAGGACGCCGCCCGGGCAGCGCTGGACGAATTCGAGTCGGATGAAAACCCTTTCTCCCTGCGATTTTGAGGCCCCGCTCGTCGGCGGTAAGACCCGGCTCCGGGCAAAAGTGCTCGCCGACGCCAAGCGTGATTATCAGTGGCAGACCGACCCCGAGACGGCTCACCTCGACGCCACCGAGCCACTGAGCATACCCTTTAGCCGGTACTTCACCGAGTACCGGGAGATACTCTCTCACCCTTCCCCGCTGCGGTGTTTCTTTGCCATCGAGACTTTCAGCGGCGAGCACATCGGCAACTGCACCTATTACGGCATCGACCGGGAAAAAGATGAGGCGGAACTGGGTATCATGATTGGCCGGCGCGAGTACCGGGGCAAGGGCTACGGCGCCGACGCCGTAAATACCATGCTTGGCTATATCTTCAAGCAAACCGGCTTAAAAAGAATAAAACTGAAGACGCTGACCGGCAATCTCCAGGCGCAGAAATGCTTTTTGAAATGCGGCTTCGCTGCCCTGGGCGAAAAGACGGTCGAAGGCTACCATTTCCTGCTCATGGAAACCTGCCGCGACCGGTGGCTAAAACAAGCCGGTAAAAATTCCACCACCGATGCCGGCGGGCCCGCAAACCGGGCTTGCCGCGAATGAGAAATCCCGAAAGGCTGGGAATCGCCGCCACCGCCACCTGCCACGCCCTGGTCCACATGCTGGAGCTTACCTACGGCGTGGTGCTCATCGGCATCAGCCTGGAATTCAATGCCTCCCTCCTGGTCATGGGAGTGGTGGCCAATATCTTCGGCCTGGCCTTCGGGTTGATGTCCCTGCCCTCGGGGGTGCTGGCAGACCGTGCCAGCGAAAAAAAGCTGCTCATCATCTGCTGCGCCGGGATGGCGGCCAGCGCGGTGGGCATCGGTCTCGCACCCAACATCTACGCCCTGGGAGCCGCTCTCCTGGCCCTGGGGCTGGCGATGGGGATTTTTCACCCGGTAGCTTCCGCTTTCATCGCCCGCACCGCCACCCGCCGCAGCCTGGGCTTTGGTTACATGGGCATCGGGGGTAACCTCGGCCTGGCCCTGGGCCCGCTGCTGGCCGGAGTGATGGCCTCGGCATTCGACTGGCGGGCAAGCTATTTTGTCCTGGCGGCACCGGCCGTTATCCTGGCCGGCCTGTTCGCACTCACCAGACCCGACCGCCGGGCAAGGGCTTCACCCCCCGCAGCCAACCCCGCCAACCGTCCGCGGCTGCGGCCGGCGCTGCCCCTTCTGGCGCTGGTCTTCGCCATCCAGGTCTGGAA
>JAZDKE010000027.1:0-3484 GCA_043803245.1 Chloroflexota bacterium | reverse complement strand
ACCCGAGACGGGCAATATGTAGATGATGGAGCAAAACGAGCCTGGAGGTACGGTGAGCTTGAACGTGACTGTCCCACCGGTACCGGATTTGGCTTCCGGCGGGTCGATTGAATCCCAGATGATGGGCACGTCCGGCCGGTCATACGATGCTGCCGTAGTATTTGTGGTGGTCGGGGCTGGCGTCGGTGTTGGAGTCGGCGTCGGTGGGGTTGCAGGCGGAGTGGTTATTGATGGCGGCGGCGTTGACTCGGTTAGGCCAGCTTGCTTCGCTATGGACTGGTCAATCCAGATGTCTTCAAACCGGCAGACATTCGAATAAGAGGTGTTCGTCCACCGGATGTTTTTCACCCAGTTGTAGTAGGGCATGATATTGGCGATGAATGTCCCCGTGGGCAGGCCTGGTAAGTCGGTGAGCAGCCGCCGCTCAATATCCCAGATTGCCAGCCGCCTCTTTTCCGGGTCGAGAATCCGGTCCAGGTCCGCCAGCATCCGGTCAAGTTCAGGATTAGCATAATGCGCGGAGTTACCGGAGCCATTACTCCCGAAGTAGTCAATCAGCTTCACCGGGTCTTCCCCGATATACATGATATCGGTGTGCAGGTCGTAGTTATTATCTTTGAGACGCTGCTGGATTGCGGGCGTCGTCAGGGCGAGTGCCTCAGACTCAATGTTTAAGTACTTGCGCAGGGCATCGGCATAGACCAGGTTGGAACCCGCAAAGCTGCTCACCTGGCCGGTAGAAATCATGGTTAGCTTAAAGCCGTTGGGATAACCGGCCTCAGCCATAAGCCTCTGGGCTTCAGCGATTCTCTCCGGCATAGTCTTGTCCCAGCCCATCAACCGGCGGATTTCCTCGGCGGGCAGCCCGAAATTACGCGGTAGAATACCGATGTCAGTTAGACCGAATATCGGGTCGCCGGCACTGCCGATGATGAGGCTTTCCTCATCGATGACCATCCCCAGGGCACGCCGCACCCGAATATCGTTCAGCGGCGGGTGATTCAAGTTGAGTTGCATTACGCCGCCATCGCCTCTATCCCGCCTCTGCCAGAGCAAGTCCGGTGCCCCATCTTTCAGGAGTTTGTAGGTATCCAGCGTTCCGGCTCCGGTTACCGGGTTTTTCATGTCCAGCCGCCGGGAAATCAGCAACTCGTTGGAACCGACATTACCGGTCTGGTAAAAATTGATGCCGTCGAGGTAGGGAAGCTGGTTACCTTTCTCATCTTTCTTCCAGTAGTCGGGATTCTTTTGCCACTTTAGATGCACGCGCACCTTGTAGTCCTCAAGCATAAAAGGGCCGGTGCCTATCATGAAATTAGTAGACTGTGGGTCGGTGCCTGCCAGGTGCTTGGCCTGGATAACCGCGTCGCCGCTGGCCAGAGAAACCATAAAGCCGGCTGACGGGTACTTTAGACGGACCTTCACCGTATAATCATCGAGCTTCTCGGCGCTCTGGTAGGCCGGGAAAGAGCCGCTTATGGCACTTCGGTTAACATCGGTCATCTTGTCCAGGCTGTAGACCACGTCATCGGCGGTAAAAGGCATACCGTCGTGCCATTTCACCCCCCGGTGCAGCTTGAAGGTGATTTCCGTGCCGTCCGGGCTTGTCTCCCAGCTGTCGGCCAGGTCGCCGATGATGTTTTCGGGGACAGTCTCCTTAAAATTAAGACTAAACATCACCAGCTGGTTGAAAGTAGGCAGGGCAACCACCGGGCCGTAGGCAACTTTTTGATGGCCGTCGAAGTTTGTCGGGAGTTGCTGGCCGAATCGGATGATGCCGCCGTACTGGGGCAAGGCCGTTTCAACCGGGTTTGGCGTAAGATAGACATTTCCTAGCGGCACCCCCGATTCCGCAGGCGGGGCTGGCGTCGGAGCCAGCTCAGGTACTGACGTTCCCGAGCCCGGTGCCGGTTCGGTAGTTGGCGCTGGCGCACCGCAGCCAATGAGAGGTAGGGCGACTAAAACCGCAATCAAGACCGTACCCTGTATTTTCATCACTCACCCCCCTTTACCTTGTACGCGCTGATTTTGTCGGTCACAACGCTTCCCGGCTTATCGCCTAATGCACCGCCGGCCGTGCCGGCCGGCCACCCGGGCGGTCGCCCTTGGCCAGCAGCTTGTCGGCGATATCGGGTAGTTCCGCCTCAAATTGCGCCCGGTTATCAATCAGGATATCGTTCATCATCCCCCAGAACCCGTGGCCCTTAATCCATTTGTAGAGAGCATCAACCCCATGGTCATCCAGGGTCCGGTGGATGGGGTTGACCATTTTTCCCCAGGCCCGGTACTCGGGGCTGAACGGGTTATAGGAATGCTGCCAGTATTCGTTGTGATGGCGGTTACCGTTGCCACCTTCAAGTGCCATTTTGCTTGCCTTGGCAGCCACGTAACCCAGGCCGAGCGCTCCTTTCATCGCCGTCTCGGCGAAAGCGGTGTTATCGCCGAGGCAGATGACGTTACCCTGGGCGGTGTCCTGCACCTGTGGCCTGAGTTCCATGTTGCAGGCCTGTCTCTCCACCAGCCTGGATTGCCGGAACCAGGAACTGAAAGGGGAATCAGTCATTATCTTCTGCAGGACATCGGGCAGGTTAATCTGGCTTACGATACTGGTCGAGCAGCTCAATTGGTAGCGTCCCGGTGGCCACGGGCTCAAGTTAACGTTGCCCTTATGAATCGAGGGCATACAGAACCCGATATGACGTGTCTCAGTGTAAGGAGAACTGATGCCGTCCAGGATTAAAGCCAGGAACTTGAGCTGCGGCGCTCCCGCTGGCCGTCCTTGGTTAAAGCCGAGCTTCTCCACCAGCGGGGAAAAAGAGCCATCGGCCACGATGACCCGGCGGGCCTCTAAAGTCTCTTCACCGGCGCTGGCAGTAACCTTGATACGGGTGACTTTCGGGTGTTCCTCAATATCGTCGCACCGGGTGCCGGCGCGCACCTGGCAGCCTGCCTTAACCGCCTCGTTTAAGAGGTCGCGGAGGAGCGCTTCTTTATCAATGACGAAGCTGAAAATCCCGAGACTGTTTTCCTCACCATCAAAAGTGTAGCCCCCCGGCGAATAGGAAGTATCATTGAAGCAAGGCGCGAGGACACCGTGGTAATCAATGGCGGCATCCTCGGGCTGGTTGGTAAGGCGGATGACACAACGGCCTTTGTCAATTTCAAAAGTGAAGTTGACGCGGTTGATTTCGATGTCGGTGGGTGTCTTGTTTGTCCGAAAAGCTCCCGGACCGAGGCGCATATTGCGGCTGCAGTAGCGCCGTATCCGGGTAATATCCGGCTTCTTTTCAACCAGCAGCACTTTGAGACCATCACGGGCTGCCGTCCGTGCCGACATCAAGCCGCCGGGGCCGCCGCCGACGATAACCAGGTCGTACTTCACAATCGCTCCTTTAAAAATAGTGGGCACACGGGACATTGACTTCGGGTAAAACAGGGTTTACAATGAATCAGAGCATGCTCCGAAATTTCCAGCATCGTATCA
>JAZDKE010000026.1:0-13382 GCA_043803245.1 Chloroflexota bacterium | reverse complement strand
ATACCAGCCGATATTGAGGGCGGGGGCAAGGTAAGAATTGAGGGCGGTTACCTGGCAGCAGCTATGCGAGCTTGCGGGGGCATGGTGGACTTCAGCATGACCGACGGTAAATCACCAGTCCTGTTTACTACCGACGGTTACCAGCTTGTGGTAATGCCCATGCTGACCGCCGAAGCGAAGCCAGAGAACACCGAAACCGAGCCAAAGCCAGAAGCGGAAGCCGAGAAAGCCCAGGCGGTAGCTGAAGCCGAAGCGGTTGTCAAAGCCGAGAAGCCGAAGCGCAGCCGAAAGAGAGAAAAAGTAGCCGTAGCCTAGAACGCTTGACCGAACAAACAATCAAGGCAAAGTAGCCTCTGATGATACAGGGGTTGCTTTGCCTTTTTTGTGTCCATTTTTATAGAGCAGGCATGGATAACCTGCCTGCTCTTTTTACTCAATAAGGCAAAATCCTCGCAACGGGTCTAGTAAGGGGTTAATTTTCGACTAAGGGGGGCTCCTCGTTGGTTGTTATCAACGAGGAGCCCCCCCTTTTGTTTATCAGACTGCACGAAGCGATTGTTCAACTAAGCCAGCCATTTTAACGGCAACTCTAGCTAAAAAGTGATATTATTATTGGGGTCAAGCCAAGTATACCGGCGAACACAAAATGAAGGCATTATGAGTGAAACTTTGTTAAGTGCCTTGATTCTAGCTGGGGGACTTTTAAAAAGTACTCTGCCCCTTATGATTCTGGGAGTCATCGCCGCTGAGCTGATTGTCACCCTGGGTTTCGTAAACAAGCTATCTTTCATTGCCCGACCGATTACCAGTTTCTCCCATCTCCAGCCCGAATGCGGGACAAGCTTTCTAGTGGCTTTTGGTTCTCCCGTGGCGGCCAATGCCATGCTGGCTCAGTACCACGAAAAGGGGATGCTCAGTAAAAAAGAGATGTTTTTAGCCTCCTTGCTCAACTCCTTCCCGTCAGTTCTTTTGCACTGGCGTTCAATGCTACCGCCGCTGATACCGCTACTCGGTACGATTGGTCTTATCTACTTTTTGCTTTTCGTGCTAACCGGTCTGGTAAAAACGACACTACTGATGATTGCCAGCCGATTCTTATTACCGGCGCGCCCAGCGCCGAAACTATCTCTGGAGACGAAGCCCCGCCCCCCACTCAAAGAGGCCTTTAAGCAGAGCCTGAAATCTTCTTGGAAGGTCAGTCGGCGTATGATAGCCATTACCGTTCCCACCATGCTTGTCGTTAGTATCCTGATCGAGGTGGGGGTATTTAACAGCCTGGCTTCATATCTGGGCGGTGTCAGTGCCTTCCTGCCGATACCCATCAGTGGCATTGGCATTATCGTCTCAATGTTTGGTCATCCTATCGCCGCCTATACCGTAGCCAGCAATCTTGTAGCCGTTGGCGAGATTTCCGCGAAGGGCGTTGTTCTTTCATTGCTCATCGGTGGTATATTCGCAAATGCCGTCTTTTTGCTACGGTCTTCAATACCCAATTATATGGGCATCTTCGGCCTGAAAACTGGCGTACAAATAACACTGCTTTCCTCAGCAATTTGGAACAGCATAATCATTATCTTAATAGTAATATTAGCCATATTCTGGCAATGACCTTGCCCCCCGAAAGCGGAACCAGTTCTTGTGTCAGACTGGCGATAAAAGAGAAGGGGGCAGGTCAACGCATACTTAAATGTTACCCTATCCAACGATATGGACTTTTGTTGTGCTGGTGGAGACCAAGGTAGAAGCTCTACTTTTAAGGGGACTAATTGAGAACTATACGTTCCGGTGACAAGGTGCCCGTAGTTTCCCCCATATTCAAATTTTCCTCGAAATTTACACGGCTGGAGTTCAACCTACAGACCCGGGTTTAACACACGCCCCACGAACAATATTGTATCGGTCTAAATGTCACGAATTACAAATATAAACGGCCGATTAATAGTAACCTTGACTGGCTCGCCTGGTATTGCGGTCAACCTCATTATTACGTCAGTGGCGGCCGCCGCTTCCGTACCCGCCTCACCTCTTGAGGATGGCGGGGCCCACTCTTAATATTGCCCCTATCTTGTCCTAAAGATGGGGTACATACCTCAGCTCTCTCTTTCAACCCCCTTCCCTTACCCAAATTCCACAAGGAAAAGGGGAATGGGGGCAGGGTACCAACCCCGGTTTCACCGGACTTCCTATGTATAGAAAGCGAGTCCAAAGGTTAGATATTAGCTGCTTTTCGGAGCGCCCGCAGCCGCTGGCATAGGCCGCGAAAGAGGCGGTTGGCCTGCGCCAGCGCTCCCGCCGGGGCGGCCACTTCGCCGTAGCGGACACACTGGTACAAATCCGTGAGGTAGGCCATTTCTCCCTGGCCACCGGGCACCACCTGCCCCAGCCGGGTGGCGTACTCGGCGGGAGTCTCCTCGGGGCAGCGGGCGATGCCGGCGCCGGCTGCTTCCCTGAGCAAATGCCGGTAGATGGCGCGCATGTCGGGATGGTCAGGGATGGCCTCATCGTAATAAACAGATGGCACCGGGGAAACAGGGATGATTGGCCGATACTTTCTCTGGAACCTGCGGCGCAAAGTATCCCAGAAGAGACGTAAGTCCCCCCGGAAGGCGTCCCAGCTCCAGAGCGACTCATTGATTTCTTCCACTTCATTCTTAGTCCGGGAAGACCATGCCCTGGCCACCGCCCGGGCCAGAAGATAGAGCACGGCCGCAGCTACCGCCGCGAGTATTACCCACTTCAGCGCCAGAAGGACCTCCGGGGAAATCCCAAGCTCACGGGCAATTTCTTTCTCTGGTTCCGGCCCGGTTTCAGGCAGCGTGGCGTTAACCGAAACCGGACCGGGAGGCTCCCGACCGGGAAGCAGGCTTATCAGGTAGCGTCCGGCGTAGACCAGCCCGGCGACAAGGTAACCAATCACCAAAAACAGGTAATAGAGCAGACGAAGTAACCCATCCCCTGCCAGGCCGAGCCAATTACCGAGCACGCCAGCTAAATCAACCGAAAAGACGGCGGCCAGGCCGACGCCCAAAAGGACAATGCCGCCGGTAACGGTGAAAAGGAGCGCTAGCCAGCGGCGGCCGAACAGGGGCACCGCCCCTTCCAGACCGAGTACCTTCTCGTGGATAATCTGGAAATTACCCAGCGCTAAAGACGCCAGGCCGAAGAAGAAAAACCCGGCCACCCAGATTCCCACCGAGGCCAGCATACTCCCCAGGTCACCGTAGACCGAGCTCAGTGCCCAGCTAACCGCCAGCACCACCAGCGCTATCACGCCGGCGACGAAGGCGCGGTAAATATCCTCGAAGGAGAAGGCAGAGCACCCCCACCTGATGCCCCGCCACCAGAGATAGACCGCCGCCGCAAGCGCCACCACAACCGGCTGGAGATAAGTAAAATACCCCGGCGAGAACACTCCAAGTAAAGCCCGGGCTAGAAAATCAAACCACTGGCCGCTTAAAGCCCCGTAGCCCGCCCCGTATTCAAGCCGCAGGACCAGCAAAATGGCCGCCAGGCCGCTGGCAATCACCCCCAGCCGCACCCAGTTGGGGCGCCACCGCCGCCCCAGTAAGAACCGGGTGACAAGGAAAGAGCCTCCGAGGAGCACGATAACCGAGACCGGGCCGAGCGATGTGCGTGGTAAGCCAGAAATCGGCAGCTTCCCCAACCAGACAAGCCAGGGGAAGAACCACAAGGCTTCCGCAAGGAGCACCACGAGAGGCAGAAGCCCCCCAACCAGCCAGTTTTGACCTGCCAGTCTGCGCACCAGTCTCACCGTAGTTTCACCCGCTTACGATGCTAAGCTGCTCCGTCTCAGACCACTTAACATCGTCACCGATATGGAAAACGCTAAGGCCACCGATTTCCGCCGGTTTTTCCCCGCCAACGACCACCAGCACCACCCGCCGTCCGGCCCGTTTCATCTTGAGCAGGATAGCCACAAGGAGACCGGTCGGGGCGGCGCTAATCACCACCAGGGTGCTGCCCCAGCTAAGCAAAACGCTTTCGCGCCGGACAACCTGGCTGATTGGCATCGTATCCCAGGAATGCACCCCGGCCAGCGCCTCCAGGATTTGCCGGAGCTGGTCGGGGCTCTGGCTGGACGGCAGCCTGAGGGGCTGGCCGGTGAACCGGCGGTTCTGGTTTACATAGAGGCCGACCCGGTGGCCGTGCGCCAGGGCATAGCTGGCGAGGGAGGCGGCGGCCACGATGCCCAGCTCCAGGCGGTCAGTGATTACCCCCCGGAGCGGCAGTTTTGTGGTGCGGACGTCGAAAAATAGGCCAACGTCCACGGTGGTCGTGGTCTCAAACACCCTGGTCTGCAATTTACCGCTTCGGGCGGTGCTCTTCCAGTGAATCCGCTTCAAGCTATCGCCCGACTGGTAGTCCCGGACGCCCAGGGTCAGGATGGGGTCCTGAAAGATATCAGACCTCACCAGAATATCGCCAAGTGGCTCCCTGGAAGGAATGCCCAGCTTCGCCAGCGGCACGATGCGGGGGTAAACCATGAGATAGTCCGTCTGCGGCAGATTCATCTCCCGGCTGAAAAAGCCGAAAAGGTCTCCTGAGCGGATGCGGGCCGGGCCGAAGGCAAAATAGCCCCGCCGGAGGCATTTTAGCGGGTAGCGCCGTTTCACCCGGTGGTACCAGCCGAGGGTTATCAGGTTCCGCAGCAACGGGCGGGCTTCCCCTAATGGTGCTGAAGTCCTGCCCTTGAGGAAAGTAACTTCCTCCGGTACGCCATCATCGATTTGAAGCCAGGGCAGCGGCAGGAGCTTACGGTTAGCAATCTCGACCTCAAGCTGCACCTCCTCGCCGAAAAAGACACGGCTGGAACTCAAATGGCGCCGGTACTCTACGCGGCTGAGACAGTAGTGATTCCAGAGGCGTGAGACACCACCCGCCAGGCACACCAGCAGCAGGATGAGCACCAGAAGAGCTTCCCGGAAAATGAGGCTCAAGACCAGGAGAAGGAAGATGGCGCTCTGCCAGTATTTACCCAGCATCGCCTATCTCCCCGGTGTCTCCGTCCCTTCCTCAACCGGCACGGGCACACTGTCCATCACCTCAGCGAGGGCTTTGCGCGCGGTCTGGCCCCGTAACTGGCTTTCCACCTTCGGTATGATGCGGTGGGCGAGTACAAAGGGCGCCAGATATTTGACATCATCCGGGATGACGAAGGCCCGGCCCCGCAGCGCCGCCAGGGCCTGCGCGGCACGGTAGAGCGCCAGCATCGCCCGGGGACTGGCCCCGAGTTCCAGGGAAGCGTGCTCACGGGTGGCGTGGATGAAGCTGATGATATAAGACACGATGTCGTCCGCCACGTGCACCCGGCAAACCGCTGCCTGCATCCCGAGCAGTTCATCCGGGGTAATCACCGGCATGAGTTCTTCCATGGGACTTGTCTCGCGATAACGGGCCAGGATAAGACGGTCGTCGGCCGGGGTCGGGTAGCCTATCTCGATTCTGAGCAGGAAACGGTCGAGCTGCGCCTCGGGCAGGGGGAAAGTGCCTTCCAGCTCGATGGGGTTCTGGGTGGCCAGCACCATGAAAGGCCGGGGCAGCGGCCTGGTCTCGCCATCGGCGGTAACCTGGCGCTCCTGCATGGCTTCCAGCAGAGCTGACTGGCTCCGGGGCGTCGCCCGGTTGATTTCATCGACCAGCACCACCTGGGCCATAATCGGCCCCGGCCGGAAATTAAAATCAGAGGTGGCCTGGTTGAAAACAGCGGTTCCCGTGATATCCGAAGGCAGCAGGTCCGGGGTACACTGGATACGGCGGAAAGAGCAGCCCAGGGAACGGGCAATCGCCCTGGCCAGCGTCGTCTTGCCGATGCCGGGGACATCCTCAATCAGGATGTGGCCTTCACAGAGCAGGGCACAGATTGCCAACTCCACCGCCTCGCTCTTGCCGATGATAGCCCGCTCGACATTCTCCCTGATTTTAGCCGCGGTTTCGCCAATCCGCCCGATGGTGCGCTCGTCCAACGCTAGCCCCCTCTCTTTCCCACAATTATACCCACACCATCAAGTTTTATGCCAGTGGAAGAAACTAAATATAGCCAGCTAGCATCCTCTGTCCAACAAATCCAGTTTGTTGAGAAGGCTAGTTTACGGCAGATGGGAGAATAAACGCCCAAACTGGAGCTACCGTCCCCTAAGGAACTCAGGTCGAAGCGAAAAGGGGGGCCTTTCTTAATAACATTTTTCAGACTTTCAACCTACTGCCCCGGCTCTCGGCGGTGGCTAATGTGGAGCTCGGCATGAGATACGCCGGCGGCGTTGACCGAAAGCGTGCCCTGGAAGCCCTGGCCCGGGTCGGCCTATTCGGAGCGGAGTGCTTCGATGGGGTTGAGACGGGAGGCGTTCCAGGCGGGGTAAAACCCGAAGAAAAGTCCAATGCCAACCGATACCGAGACCGCTAAAATCACGATATCGGGGGTTACCACCGCTGAGAGAGTGCCCGTTCTGGAGACGAAATACGAGACCACCCAGCCGGCGATAACGCCGATGATGCCACCCGTCAGCGTCAGGAAAGCGGCTTCAATCAAGAACTGAAGCCAGATATCGTGCTCCTTAGCCCCCAGCGCCTTGCGGATGCCGATTTCCCGGGTTCTCTCAAGCACCGAGACCAACATAATGTTCATCACGCCGATGCCACCTACCAGCAGGGAAATGGCAGCGATAGCCCCCAGAAGCAGGGTCAGCGTGCCGGTCGTTTGCGTTATGGTCTGGGTTAATTCCTGCATTGAGGTAATACGAAAGTCATCTTCCACGTTGAGACCAAGCCGGTGACGGGTGCGGAGCAGGCTGGATATTTCCTGGATAACGGTTTCTATCTGTTTTTCATCGCTCACCGTAAGCACTATCGATGAGACCACACGTTCGCCCTGGGCAGTTCGCGTCCTTGAGACCATCTGCTGTATCGCCGTAAGCGGCACCAGGATAGCCTCATCCGGCGAGCCGAAGCCGGCACCTTTGCTCTCCAGGACGCCGATAACGCGGACGATATTGCCCCCCATGCGAATCTGTTGCCCGATGGGGTCAATGTCCCCAAACAGGGTCTGTTTTACTTCGGAGCCGAGTACCACTACCCTTGCGCCGCGTTGATATTCATAATCAGTGAAGAAGGCGCCGCTGGCAATCTTTAAATGCTGCACCTCCAAATAGGCCGGCGGGACACCGGTGACCGTGGCATTGGTATTTTTACCGCCGACCACCAGCTGGAGCCGCGTCGAATAGGTCGGGGCGACCAGGTTAATATACTCGACCTGTTCCGCGATGGCCGCGGCGTCTTCCTGGGTCAGGGTCTGGACACTGCCGGCGGCACCCCGCACACCCCCGAAGGTGGCTGAGCCAGGGTTGATGGTAATTAAGTCTGAGCCGAGGGTGCCGATGCGAGCCAGGATATCCCGCTGAGCGCCTTTGCCGATGGACATCAGGCTGATAACGGCGGCCACGCCGATGACAATGCCCAGGATGGTCAGAAAGCTGCGCAGCTTGTGGGTGGCTATCCCGACCCAGGCGGTGCTTAAAGGCTCAAGCCACTTCTTCATACCTTCTCTTCTCTTTCCACCTGGCCGTCTTTGAGGTGCACAATCCGCTGGCAGTGGTGGGCGATACTGGCGTTATGGGTAATCATCACCAGGGTGATATTATGCTCGGCGTGCAGCGCGGTGAGAATCGAGATTATCTCCGCGCCGGAGTGGCTGTCCAGGTTACCGGTCGGCTCATCGGCTAAAATTAGCGGCGGGTCTTTCACAAGGGCACGGGCGATGGCCACCCTCTGCTGCTCGCCTCCCGAAAGCTCGGTAGGACGGTGGCCGGCCCGCTCTGATAGGCCGACCCGGGCCAGGGCTTCCAGGGCACGCTTTCGGTCAACGCCGCCAGCGTACCTCATGCCGAGCTCCACATTGGCCACCGCCGAGAGCCGGGGCAGCAGATTGAAAGTCTGAAAAATAAAACCTATCTTTTGGCTCCTCACGACAGCCAATTCGCCGCTTTTTAAGTTACTCACCTCGCGGCCATCCAGGGAGTAACTGCCGGAAGTGGGCTTATCCAGACAGCCTATCAGGTTGAGCATGGTTGACTTACCCGAGCCGGAAGGCCCCATTATCGCCAGCAGTTCGCCGCTCTCGACATCCAAATTCACACCACGGAGCACCTCAAGCTCCCGCTTACCCATGAGATAAACTTTGGTGATATCTTTCAGGTGTATCATCTCAACATCCCACCGCCCGGAATAAAACCACCCCCCTGCCTCTGATTCGACGGCGTTGCTGTTGTCGTGCTGGTAGTGCTGCTGGTGACCATTACCTGTTCGCCTTCGTTAAGTCCTCCAGTCACCTCGGTGAACTGGTAGTCGCTGATGCCGGTCTGAATGGCGCGCTGCTCGAGTGTGCCGTCTGCTTTGGGCACCTGGACAAACGTCTGGCGGCCCTGCGTGGTAATTGCCGAGTTCGGCACCAGCAGGACGCCAGTCCTCGAATCCACGACTATGCTCACGGTGACGGTCAGGCCTTCCTTGAGTTGAACATCGGCCGGTACTTGTGCCGACGATTGCCTTTGCTGTCCCGTCTGTCCTGACTGACGCTGGTTTATCATCGCCTCAAGCTGTTCCTGGGGAAAGCGCCCCTCTTCGATAGCCTGTCGGAACCGTTCGGGGATTTCCCCACCAGTGATATTCGCCGTCGTCGCTCCTGGCGGGGGCGCCGTTCGCGGCGGTGTTACCGCCTCTAGCGACCGTAGCGTGACCTTCACCTTGTAGTTCACCACACCCTGTGAAATAGTGGCAGTGGGTGAAATATGGGTTACCTCGGCGGGCAAAGTCATTCCCGGGACGGCATCCACCTGGACTTCGGCGGTGCCGCCGAGCTTCACCTGCAGGATATCCAGCTCGCTCACCGGGATGTACGCTTCAAACTTGTTCGGGTCAGCTAATGTTACGGCTACCGTACCTTTCTTCACCACGTCACCGCCGGAAACGTTGACCCTGGTGATGAAGCCGGCAAAGGGGGCGGTAATCTCCGGGCTGGCTTTTTTGGCCTCGTCCAGGCTATTTTGGGCTTCTACCAGGGCTTTCTTGGCATCTGCCACCGCTAACCGGGCGTCTCCCAGTTTGGCGTTGGCATCGGCCACCGCCTGCCGGGCATCTTCGATGCCCACTGTAGAGGCATCGGCCACCGCTTGCCGGGCATCTTCCAAGCGTCCCCGGGCCAGTTCCACCTGAAGTCGTTTTACTTCTATCTCGACAGGATCAGTGGAAGTCCGCTGGGTTTGCTCCAGGGAAAGTTGGGCATTGTTTAAATTGATTTGTGCCTGGAGCATATCATACTTCTTAGCAGTCACATTACGTTCGGCGGTAGTCACGGCGCGCTCCTTGGTAGTTACGGTGCGCTCAGCGTCGGTCACGGCGCGCTCCTTGGTAGTTACATTACGTTCCGCCGTAGTGACTTTGTCCCCCAGGGCGGTAAGCTGGTCCTGCCAATCCGAAGTAGAAAGTCTGGCCAGCACCTGGCCCGCTTCAACCGATTGGGCTTCCTCCACCAGGACTTCCGCCACCGTCCCATCCATCTCAAAAGCAAGGTCAACCTTGTCAGAAAGCGCCAGGTTACCCACGCCGGTAATATCAATCTTTAAGTCTCCCCGCCCTACGGTTTTCAGCTGGCCCTGGGGAGCCGGGGTTCCGCCGGAACCGCAGCTTACCGACACCAGTCCGAACACGCCCAGCAGCAAAACCAGTAATACTTTTGATAATCTCATCCTTTTTCCCCTAATCTGTATAGCAGTTATTATATCGCCCGGGGTAGAAGACTGCCTATCCCAATAATAATAGATGGACATTGTTAAGAAGTTATTAAGAAGTTTCGGGCGTTCCCGCCTGATAAAGACGTAGCGGCGCAACTTAACAGGAAATTAACATATAGCCTGAATGATGAAACAAACACTATGAAAATAAAACGCGTCTTTGTATTATCCTTGCTGTTAGGTCTTTGCTGGCTGCTCACACCTTGGCCGGCAGGGGCTTATCCCAGGGTACTTGAGTGGTACGAGATAAACAGGCCCGGGGAAGGCGGTAACATCGTGGTGAGCCCCTCGGAGGTGAGCGAAATTGCCGTTGGGCAAGGGGGGACGGTCTACGCCCTGGATCGCGTAAACTCGAAAGTTTACCGGTCAGTTAATGATGGGGCAAGCTGGGAAGATATCACCGAGCGTCTGGTAAACGCCGGTGCCACTTTACCCGCCAGCAAAGTGGCCATCGCTCCGGATACCAAGAGCGTGGTGGCGGTGGTTGCCAACGCCGCGAGCGCCGTCTACCTGTCCACTGACGGGGGCGACACCTGGCGCAACACCGGCCTTGCCGGACAGACCGGTACCATCCAGGCTATTAACATCTCCCGCCAGTACACCTCGGCCGGTGAGTCTATTAGGGAGATTGCCATCGGCACCGCCGCGTGGGGAGATAACAACACCTCGGGGCAGGTATGGGTGCTCAAGCTGGGGCAGTTGCCGTTCTGGCAGAACCAGGGACTGGTGATTGACCCGGCCCATACCGGTGGAGAAGTCGCGGCGCTGGCCTATTCTCCCGGCTATCAGCAGGATAACACGCTGCTGGTGGTCGCGGCCACCGGCACAGACGTATCTGCCGGCTACCAGGACAAGACCTGGTTGTGCCTCGGCAGGCGGGACACCCAGGCGGGGACCACTGCCTGGGATGCTTTCAGCGGCTACCCGGTGGCGGTGACTAATGAAGGTGACGGCGCGGGAGTTTCGATTTCGGCGACGGCGGCGCTGCCCGCTAACTACTCGAGCACTGGCCAGTCAACACGCCGGGCCTTCGTGAGCTACGACCGGACACCCGACTCAAGCGACGATGTTTACCGCGTTGATGACACCGATGTCTTCCGGCTCAACACTGCTGGCGGTGCCGCCATAAACATAAGTAGTATCGCCTATTCAGGGACAACATCATCGGGCAAACTCCTGGCGGGTGATGTAAACCCGGTGGCCGGTTCGAAAACGGTCGCGGTGAGGCGGACTTCTGACCCCTTTGCTCTATCGCCAACCTGGCATCTGGCCAGTTTGCCCCCTTCCGGGCCGGGTAACGCCCGCCTTAGCTTTGGCCCCCAGGGTGACACCGTGTACGGCGCTACCGGCCAGAACCCCGGTCAAGCCCTGGATGAGAGTGCTTTCTCCATGAGCAGTGATGGTGGCGATAACTGGCAGCAACTGAGTTTGATGGACACGACTATCAAGATTTCAGACCTGGCCCCTACTCCCGATTCAAAGACCCTGTTTATCGCCACCTACAGCACCTCGGGCCCTGAAGGCATCTGGCGGAGCACCACTACCTCCACGGGGTTAGGAGAGTATTGGTCACGGCAGCTTGCTCTGGACACGGCCTCTAACCGTGTTATCCTGAGATTGAGTTCTAACTATGCTTCGGACTACACCATTGTTGCCGCTGAGCTGGGCGGCGACCTCATCGGCATTTCGCACGACCGGGGTAACTCCTGGAAGGTGCGCCACGCCCCGGGTATTGTGATTGACCTGGCGGTGGCCGATGCCAGCAACGTGTACGTGGCTCTGGCCGGTGGCCGCGTCAGCGTCACCCATAATGATGCCTGGTTCTGGGAGGACCCGGTGAACACCTCGCTTACCGACATTAATACGCTCTCGGTTACCCCGGATGGAAGCATCCTGGTTGGCGGTAAAAACGGAGAGGTCGCTCTTGCCCCGGCCGGCGAAGTTGCCTTTACGGTATTTTCTGAATTTGGTAGCGGCAGCGTTTGGGTGACTACCGACGAAGGTTACCGGGAAAACGGCATTATCTATGCGGGCAGTGGCAACCGGATTTTCCGCAAGAATACGGCCAGCACCAGCACACCGGAGCTTATCCGGACGCTGGGTACCAACCGGCAAATAACCGGCCTGGCGACAAGCGGCGGCGTACTCTATGGTGCCTGGTATGACCCGGTAGCCGGAGCCAGCGGCGTTGAGCGCTGCCTTGAGCCCACCATCACGATTACTGAATGGGATACCACGGACATGGGTTCTGATGCCGCCAGTTTCAATACCGCGCCCCAAGCGCTAAAGGCTTCCGGGACGGTCGATATTACTCTCTGGGTAGTTGATAGCTTAGGACCGTCACTGAAGGTCTATGATGATGTCCTGTCTGGGGCCAGACCAGTTGCCATTGTGCCCAGTACAGTTCCCGCCGACCCGGTTTCAGGCGGTAACAGCGGTTTCACTATAACCTGGACAGGTTTATTGCAAAGTACGGAATA
The DNA here is from genome assembly GCA_043803245.1 of Chloroflexota bacterium. Lineage (GTDB taxonomy): Bacteria > Chloroflexota > Dehalococcoidia > Dehalococcoidales > SURF-40 > SURF-40. The sequence continues at coordinate 1,099 of JAZDKE010000026.1, read as the reverse complement.
TGATGTCGAAATCCACCGCGATGTGAAAGGCTCACCCCTGGTTCTCACCGCTCCGGTTGTAACTCCGGACATCGCTTTCCGACCGGATACCACTGCTCCTGGCTGGTCGGTCAGCCCCGGCGAACTGGCTGGCGGTGAGTATTACGTCCGATTGAGAGTCAGGAACCAGCAGTCCGGCGACCAGATAAGAAGTCTCTGGTCGCTACCGGTTAAGTTCACGGTAGCTAGTGGAGTAAGGGTGGTAGCCCCTTATGCAGGCCTTATGCTGACTGCCCCAGGCTTCGGCGCAACCGGAGTTCCCTTAAGCCCTGGTTTTACCTGGGCGTCAGCAACGGGAGTCACCGAATACGAACTGGTGCTGGCCCAGGACGCGGGCTTAACCGGACTGGTGGCCGGTACGCCGGTTAGAACAAGCGGCCCGTCCTGGCAGTATCCCGGTGAGCTTGATTACGCCACAACTTATTTCTGGCAGGTAAGGGCGATTGCCCCGGCGGCGGGCGAATGGAGTCCCGTGGGCAGCTTCACCACCAGGGCTAAACCGGAGCCGGCCGTAGCCCTGACGACCCAGTCGCCGCCGGTATTAAATTCGGAGCCGGCTAAGGTGGAAATAATATCCCCACCGTTGCCATCGGCACCCTCAGCGTCAACTCAACCAGCGCCAGAGCCGCCTAACCGGCAGCCCCTGGTCTGGCTGGCAGTCGGTGTGGGCACCGCACTGATCATCGGGCTAATTGGCCTGATAGTCAAGACTGGCCGCCGGTTTTCTCGATAGTGGGTGGGGACGGTGAAAGCAAAGTGGCTGCCCTTGGCCGGTTCACTCTGAACTTCGATAGTGCCGTCGTGGGCCTTAATCAGGCTCTTGGCGATGGTCAGCCCCGGGGCGCTGTCGCCTGGTGGCCTGGTTACAGGACTTATCAACTCGGTAGAAACGGTTCCGCTGTTTTCTGATAAAATTGAATGGTAACTTTTTTGAGGTATTACGGGCAAACTTGCGTGCCAGGGAGTTTTCATAAAAAGGTGACTGGAAGAGCCAGCCAAGGGAGTTGAAAATATGAAAATAGCCAAGATGGCCTCTGTTTTGCTGGTCATTATCCTGGCT
>JAZDKE010000025.1:0-2472 GCA_043803245.1 Chloroflexota bacterium | reverse complement strand
CCAATAACCGGGGCAAAGTCGCCGAGTACCGCGCCCTGCTTAAAAATATACCTTACGAGCTGGTGACTCCGGGAGAACTGGGCTTGAAAAAAGAAGTTGTCGAGTCTGGCCGGACTTTTGAGGAAAATGCCGGGTTGAAGGCCACGGCACTGGCGGCGGAAAGCGGTCTTTTGACACTGGCCGATGATTCCGGGCTCGAGGTGGAAGCTCTGGGGAGGGAGCCGGGGCCGCTTTCGGCGCGCTATGCCGGTGAAGGGGCCAGCGACACCGACCGTATCCGCTATTTGCTCAAGCGCCTTGAGGGTGTTCCCTGGGAAGAGCGCCGGGCCTGTTTCCGGTGTGTTATCGCGCTGGCGGGCGGCGGTGAGCGTTTAAGCTACTTTTCCGGCGAATGCCGGGGTATGGTCGGTTTTGAGCCGAGAGGCGATTCCGGCTTTGGCTACGACCCGGTCTTTTACCTGCCGGAACTGGGGAAGACGATGGCGGAACTGTCGTTTGCCGAGAAAAACCGGCTCAGCCACCGGGGAAAGGCCGCCCGAAAAGCTGCCCGGAGGCTAAGGAGCAATTTGCTCCGGGGGAATAACAGGGCTGAAATGCGATGACCGGACTATCTGATTCTTTCCAGAGACCGATAAGTTACCTGCGCATCTCGGTGACCGACCGCTGCAACCTGCGCTGCGTCTACTGCATGCCGTCCCAGGGGATAGATTTAATCTCCCATCATGATATTCTCACCTACGAGGAAATTTACACGGTGGCCCGGGCGGCGGCGGAACTGGGCGTAAAAAAAATCAGAATCACCGGTGGCGAGCCTCTGGTGAGACTGGGGCTATCGGATTTAGTCCGTATTCTGGGCAGCATCGAGGGAATCGACGATATCTCGCTCACCACCAACGGCATCCTGCTCGGGCGTTATGCCGATGGCTTGAAGTCGGCCGGGCTTAAGCGGGTCAACGTCAGTCTGGATACCCTGCGCCCGGAACGGTTCGAGCGGATAACCGGCTCTAATTGCCTGGAACAGGTGCTGGCTGGTATCACGGCAGCCCGGCAAGCTGGGCTGGAACCCGTGAAACTCAATACCGTGGTGCTCGGCGGCTTGAACGATGACGAAATTATCGATTTTGGCCGTAAGACGATAAACGAAGGCTGGCACGTGCGTTTTATCGAGCGCATGTCTTTTTATGCCGAGGACTCATCGGCCTCACAATTTGTCTCGGCGAACGAGGTGAGACAGCGCCTGGAGACGCTGGGCAAACTGGAGCCCTGCTCGCCCGGTGCCGGTAACGGCCCGGCCAAGTATTTCCGCTTTGCCGGGGCGAGCGGCTCGGTCGGTTTCATCACTGCCGTGAGCGAGCACTTCTGTTTTAACTGTAACCGGCTGAGGCTCACGGCGGATGGCAAGCTGCGGCTCTGCCTGATGTCTGAGGAAGAAATCGACTTAAAACAGCCGCTGCGACAGGGTATCTCGCAGGAGGGGCTTAAGGAAATAATCAGGCAGGCCGCCGCCCGTAAGCCAGCCAGTCAGACCACTGCGGCGGGTAAGACCCCGAGACGCCGGCCATTCTCGCAGGTTGGGGGCTAGTTATGAGCAAGAAGCTGAGCCACCTGGATGAAAAAGGTAAGCCTCGCATGGTGGATGTTTCCGCCAAGCCGGATACCGAGCGTGAGGCGGTAGCCACCGGTCTGGTCAGGATGAAGGCGGCCACCCTGAAACTACTTCAAGAAGGCGGTCTGTCCAAGGGCGACGCCCTGGTAACGGCGCAGCTCGCCGGTATCATGGCTGCCAAGCAGACCCCCGCTCTCATCCCGCTCTGCCACCCGGTCCTGCTGGGCGATGTTCAGGTTGAGCTGGTGCCCCGGCCCGAAGAAAACGCCATCGCCATCACCGCCCGCGCCAAAAGCCTGGGCAAGACCGGTGTCGAGATGGAAGCCCTGACCGCGGTCGCGGTTAGCGCCCTTACCATATACGATATGTGCAAGGCGGTGGACCGCGGGATGCGCATCGAGGCGGTGAGGCTGCTTAGGAAAAGCGGCGGTAAAAGCGGCACCATTGTCTTCGAGTGAAGGCGTAACCGGAGAGTTTTAAGCGGGGCGGCGGCCCCATTTTGTGTTCCCGCTAACGCGTGTAAAATCTCTTGTGGAATTCGGGTTATTGGTGGTATACTACTCTAACTATTAATTACCGGCTACTTTAAAATCCTCTTGGGGGTGCACTATGCAGTTATCTTGCCTTCAGGAAAATCTGAACCGGGGTCTTGGCGTGGTCGCCAGAGCCGTGGCCACGCGGACCACGCTGCCCATCACCCAGAACGTGCTTTTGGCCACCGACCAGTCCCGCCTCAAGCTCGTGGCCACTAACCTGGAAATCGCCATCGCCTGCTGGATTGGCGCCAAGGTCGAGAAGCCGGGCACCATCACCGTGCCGGCAAAGTTGCTCACCGAGTTCGTCAGCACCCTGCCCAGCGATAAGGT
>JAZDKE010000024.1:0-2674 GCA_043803245.1 Chloroflexota bacterium | reverse complement strand
AACCGTACACTCCAGGCGGTGGCACAAGCTCCTGAGAGGTAGTAGACTGACCAAAGAGTGAAAGGAGCGAGTCGTGTCCCAAGAAAACGAAAACAAAGCTGATGCTGCCGAGGCCAGAACCCAGCAAACCAGGGGCTTCATGCAGCAGGTTAGAGCAGCCGCCAGACGGAAGTACACCCCGGAGGAGAAAGTCCGCATCGTGCTGGAGGGGTTCCGCCGGGAAATAGCCGTCAACGAACTCTGCCGGCGGGAAGGCATCAAGCCGGGGGCCTATTACGCCTGGACCAAGGATTTTATGGAGGCCGGGAAGGAGCGGCTAACCCGGGATACCGTCAGGGATGCCACACGGCGGGAAATTGATGAGTTGAAGCGAGAGAACACCGAGCTCAAGCAGCTGGTGGCGGACCTCTCGCTGGATGTATACCGTCTTAAAAAAACAGCCGTCCCGCCGCTGGAGAACGGCGACGGCGCATGAGCCCATCCGAAAAGGGCGATATTCTGGCTCAGGTGGAAAACCAGTGCCGGCGCAAGCGTAAAGTGCTGGCGGAACTGGGGATATCCCGGAGCACTTACTACCGGTGGCGACAAGGGCAAAACGAATCGAAGCGCCGGGCCAGGCCATGGAACCGGGTCACGCCTAACGAGGAGCGCCGTATACTGGCAGTAGCCCGGGAGTTCCCCGAGCTATCCAGCCGGCAACTATCGGCTTGGATCACCGATCATGAAGGCTTTGCCATCTCCGAGTCGACGGTGTACCGAATTCTAAAAAGGGAAGGTCTGGTGAAACGTCAAGAGATTCAACCCACGGCTGCTAATGAATATCACACCAAGACGACCCGACCCCACCAGATGTGGGCGACCGACGCTTCCTATTTCAAGGTCGTTGGCTGGGGCTACTATTACCTGGTGACTGTGATGGACGACTACTCCCGTTTCATCCTGGGCTGGAAGCTGCAGAAAGACATGTCGGCTAACTCCCTGATCGAGGTAATTCAGGAAGCAGTGGACGCTACCGGGATGACCGATGTGCCTGTCGAGAACCGTACCAGGCTTCTTTCCGATAACGGTGCCGGCTACGTTTCCCGGGTCTTCCGGGACTACTTGAACCTGGTGGGCATCGGGCATATCCTGGCGGCGCCATACCACCCTCAGACTAATGGCAAGGTAGAGCGCTATCAGCAGTCACGAAAACGAGAGGTAAACCAGCTACCCTATGAGCTCCCCAGCCATCTGGAAAAAGCTATTGCTGACTTCGTCGACTACTATAACTACCGCCGCTATCACAAGTCTCTCAGCAACGTGACGCCTGCCGATGTCCTATACGGCAGGAGAGAGGCGATCCTGAAGCGCAGGAAGGAGGTGCAAATACTGACGTTAAACCGTCGCAGAGACTATAACCAGGGCCTAAGGAAGCTTGCCAACGCCGCCTGATTATTAAAAAGTGTTCGGTTTAAAATGTGATGCTCCTATAGATGTCAAGCATTTTGAAGCACGCGCCGTTTGCCTATATCGTGAAGGATACCGAAAACCTCGCGGGCAACATAACGTTTCAAGCAACGGATGACTTCCGTTTTGGTTTTACCCTCTTCCATACGCCGTTGTAAATATGCCCTGGTCCTACTGTCATAGCGGAGCCTGACAATTACTACTCTATGAATCGCAGCATTCGCTTGGCGGTCGCCGCCGCGGTTAAGACGGTGGCGGTTGGTTTTACCTGATGAAGCAGGTACGGGACTCACCCCACATAACGCAGCAAAGGCGGCCTCGGACTTGAGACGCTCAGGATTACTGCCAGCCGTGATAAGAAGCGCAGCAGCCGTGTCGGGTCCAATGCCCGAGGACTCCGTTAGCGCCGGGGCAAATGCCGCGGTGAGCCGCGCCAGTTCGGCGTCCAGAGCTTCGATCTCCCTGGTAAGTTGCTGATGGCGCCGGGCCAAAGACCACAAAGCATATTTGGCTGCGGCTGTTGGCGTTTCCAGATAGCTATGTCGCCATCTTACACAACAGGCCACGAGGTGAGAAGCACTCATATCCCTGAGTTTGGCCCGGAGTTCAACCGGAGCGGTGACAACCAGTGCCTTCATCTGATTGATCGCCTGGGTGCGACCCTTCATCGCAGAGTCCTTAGTGCCTTTGAGCATCCGGATCATCTCAACTTCGTCGACTCCGGACTTGGGCCGGTCCCGGGAAACGCCAGCAATTACAGCCCTGGCAGCCATCTCGGCGTCCGTGGGGTCACTTTTACCCAGCCTGCGCCGGGTAGATCGGTCCGGGCGGTTTACTTCAATGACCTTATACCCTTGACATCTAAGGAAGCGGGCTAGGCCGGCTCCGTATGAGCCGGTGCCTTCTACTCCAAAGGCATCTATCTCTCCCAAGCTTCTGGCCCAGCGCTCCAAGCCTGCGTATCCACTATCGGTCGTTGGCAAGTTACGCTGGCCAATACGAACACCAAGACTATCGACCGCTACGGCCACGTGCTCGTCCTTGTGGGTATCGATGCCGATGATGATTCCAGGGATTCCAGGGGCATCAGGGTGGCAGATGGAAATCATAGCTATCCTCCTCGATCAGATTGGCACCATTCGACCAGGCGAACGGACAAGACTGCGACGAGGCTTAGCCATGCTCCTATTAGGTCACGTTCACCGGTTCGGGTGTTTCGACTGGCCAC
>JAZDKE010000023.1:0-44811 GCA_043803245.1 Chloroflexota bacterium | reverse complement strand
GGCCGCCTCTTGGGGACGACCTCGGTGGCCGCTACCTAGGAGAGAGCGCTCAGATATATGTAATCTCCTCTAACAACACTTTACCCGAAGCCCTTGACAAATGGGTAAACCTTAAAAATATTGGCAAAATTCTAGAGGTCGATTATTCTAAATATTTCGTGGTAATAGCTGCCAACGGATATCGCGGAGGAATCTGGAGTAATTTTACGATACAAAGAATTATTCAACGTAATGATACCATCTCCGTAGTTGCCCATTTCAATGACCGAACTGAAGGATATAGTCTTTCAGCAGAAAATTCCCAATATCAGGTTGTGAAGATTAGCCGCACACAAATTACTCAATCCGGAGTGATTACCTTTAGGCTTTTAGACGAAAAGGGTAATGAGAGAGCAAGGGTGACATCTAACTTAGATAAGTAATCAAACTACCCTTCTCCTGTGATTCTGCGGGGAGTCTCAGAGAGCGTTACCCACCCACAAAACAGGGTGTTATAGAGGGGCTTCGCGCCCCTCTCAAATAAAAACTATCCCCTTCTCCTGCAACTAGGAGAAGGGGATAAAGGGGATGAGGTTACACAACCTTCCCTACTTCTTTTCTTTCTCTTTCTTTTTCTCCGGCTTGGTCAGGATTTCATCAATGATGCCGTACTCGACGGCCTGCTCGGGATTCAAGTAGAAGTCGCGGTCGGTGTCCCGGACGATTTTTTCCATCGGCTGGCCGGTATGCTTGGCGATGACATTCCTGATTAGCTCCTGCATGCGCATAATCTCACGGGCAGCGATTTCGATATCAGCCGCCTGCCCCTGAGCGCCGCCTATCGCCTGGTGCATGTGTATCGTGGAATTGGGCAGGGCGTAGCGCTTGCCTTTGGCCCCGGCGCAGAGCAGGACGGTGCCCATGCTGGCGGCCATGCCAACACAGATGGTGGAAACGTCGGGCTTTATCAGCTGCATGGTATCGTAAATAGCCAGGCCGGATGCGATGACGCCGCCCGGGCTGTTGATATAAAGGCTGATATCTTTATCGGGGTCTTCACGCTCAAGGTAAAGCAGCTGGGCGATGATGACGTTGGCTACCTGGTCGTTGATGGGCATACCCAGGATGACGATGCGCTCCCTGAGCAACAGCGAGTAAATGTCAAAGGCACGCTCTCCCCGGGCGCTGCTCTCAATCACCATCGGAATCACATTTTCTGGCTGGTAAATCATAATTACCTCCTGTTCAACTTAGCTCTCGATTTCTGGCCGCTTAAGACTATCGGCACAAGAGAAGTTATGTTCCGGCTTTTTCCGTGCCGATGGTCTCCCCCTTGCCCCGGGCGATTTCGGTAAGCCGCGCCAGTGTTTTGCGGGTGACCAGCATCTGCGCCACCTGCCTCCGACTTTCGGGCTGGCTAAAAAGCGCCTTAAGTTTATCTTCGCCTTCACCGGCCCCTTTTGTCAAGTTTTCAATCTCGGCGTTAATTTCGTCGTCGCTCACTGTAGTCGCTTCTTTTTTGGCCACTTCGGCAAGCACCAGCGAGCGGGCAACTCTCTTCTCCGCCACCGGCTTAAGCTCTTTTCGTAGCTCTTCCCCGGTCTTGTTTATCATCCTGAGATAAGCGTCCAGCCCCTGCTGCCAGCGCCGCAACTGCTCGTCGATGATGCGGTCAATCTCCAAAGCCGCCATTACCGGGGGGAACGCCACCTTTGATATGGTGACCACCTCATCACAGACCAGGGTCTCAAACTCATCTTTGGCCCTCTGCTCCGCCCGGTTTTTAAGCTCCGCTGCGATTTTTCCCCGGAGCGGTTCAAGGCCGGCCACTTCCGGGTCAACCTCTTTTGCCAGAGCATCGTCAAGTTCGGGCAAAATCTCTTCTTTTACCTCGCTAATCCTGACCTTGAAGCTGGCCTCCTTGCCTGCCAGCTTGCCCCGCGAGTCATCCTCGGGGTAACGGAGGCTGAATTCCTTCTCCTGGTCGGGCCTGGTGCCAACCAGCTCGCGGGAAAAACCGGGCACGGGAAATTGAGATTCCTCCAGCACCTGGTACTGCATCCCTTTGCGGTTGAGGAAGGGGCTATCACCGAGGCGGCTTTCGATGTCCATCACCACCAGGTCAGCGGCCCTGACCTCTCGCTCGACCGGCTGCCAGCTGGCTTTCTGGTGGCGCAGTTGCTCGAGCACCGACGCCACCTCATCATCGCCAATCTTGACCTCTTCCGGTGTTAATTTCAGGTTACGGTAGTCACCGAGCTCCACGGTGGGCGAGAGCGGCACCACCGCCTTGAATATCAGCGGGTCGTTCTGGGTAATTTCGATTTCAGGCCGGGCGATGGGATCCAGTGCCTGCTCCACGAGGGCCTTCTGGTAGGCCTCGGGCACCAAGTGCTCGATGGCATCATCGAGCAGGTTTGCTTTGCCCACCTGGCGCTCCAGAATAGCCCGAGGTGCCTTGCCTTTACGGAAACCGGGCACCTTGACGCGCTCGACCAGACGCTGGTAGGATACCCCGAGCGCCGCCTGGACTTCCTCCGGCGTCATCTCGATGGTAAGCCATACCTGGCTTTGCTCGGCTTTATCTCTGGTTACAATCATTTCAACCTCACCCGATAACTATGGATTTTTGTTTCTTCCGGCAATAATCTAAAAAACCCTCGACAAAAGAAGCGACCAGGTTATCCCAGACGAACCGGTAGAGGGCCAGTTTGCCCTTTAGCGGTTCAAGCTCTAACGTTATCTGCTCCGTTAAAATCTTTGCCAGCCCGTCCAGACGGTCACCGGCCACAGCGTCCTGTGCCAGCTTGAGGTAGGAACGTAACTGGCGGGTTATCTCGTCGATAACTTCACCGGCTGGCGCGGCAGTGCCGAAATGGGCGAAATACAACCGCTCCGGCCCGACCTTTTTTATCCTGGCCACCGTTTCCAGGCAGACCTCCAGGTCCAGGCTGGGCGGCGGGTGCACCTGAAGCAGCGCATGGCGGTCGCCATCCCCCAGGTAAAGGCCAAGCGCGTCGCCGGTGAAGACACCGCCACCACGACTTTCCCTGATGCAGAGCTCGTGCGGGGCGTGTCCCGGGGCCTCGATAAATTCCAGCACCTGGGCATCACTTAAGGAAATGGCATCACCGCCAGCCACCGTCCGCACTCGCGACGGCACCACCGGCACCACCTCGCCGTAACGGTTGATTATCCCGGCTCCCTGGGCGCTGGTGGCACTGGCCATCAGCTTATCCGGTTGCACCAGGTGCTTTGCCCCCCGCTGGTGGACGACCACCCTGGCCCGGGGCATGCTCTCAAGAAGCGTCCCCACCCCACCAGCATGGTCTAAGTGGACATGGGTAGCGATGATATAATCAATCTCATCCAACCCCACCCCCACCCGGCGAATCCCCTCGATAACGGTAGCCGCCGAGCTCGACGGCCCGCTGTCAACCAGCGCCTTGCGGTCTTCAACGAGCAGATAAACCGACCCCAGCCCGGGAACCGCGCAGAGCTCATCGTCAATCTGAAAAATGCCGGGGGCGACTTCTTTTATGTCAACTACCAAGATAATCCCCTACTTACCTTCCTCGCTAACCGGCTTGAGACGCAATTCGGCGAGCTGCTCCGGGTCAACGGTCGAAGGCGCATCAAGCATTAAATCAACCGCGCTCTGGGTCTTGGGGAAGGCGATGACTTCCCGGATGCTTTCCTCTCCGGTAAGCAGCATGGCCAGGCGGTCCAGGCCGGCGGCCACACCGCCGTGGGGCGGCGCGCCGTAACCAAAGGCCTCTAATAAGTGGCCGAATCGCTCATCAATTTCCTGGTCCCGGTAACCCAGCAGCTGGAAAAGCTTACGCTGCATTTCGCTTGAGTGAATCCGGATGCTGCCCCCGCCGATTTCGTAGCCGTTGGCTACCAGGTCGTAGTGTCGGCCCATCACCTTCTCCGGGGCGCTTTCCAGCCATTTCGCACTGGCTTCCTGGGGGGCGGTGAAAGGATGGTGCATCGAAATCCATTTCCCGGTCTTATCGTCTTTAGCCAGCAGCGGAAAATCAGTGACGAAGGCAAAAGCGAACCGGTCAGGGGAAAGTAGTCCCAGCCTCCGTCCCATTTCCAGGCGCAGCGCCCCCAGCGCCGGGTTCACTTCCTCAAGCTTCCCGGCAACCAGCAGCAGCAGGTCGCCCGGCTTCGCCCCCAGACACCTGGCCATCTCTCTCGTCTGCTCCAGGCTCATAAATTTCGCAGCCACCGACTTTACCATTTCCATGGTCAGGCTACCAAGCTCCGGGCCGGGACTGCCCAGCGAAATGGTCACCAGCCCCCTGGCGCCCTGGGCAAGGGCAAACTCCCGCAGCTCATCAAGCTGGCGCTTGGTGTAGCCGGAACCTCCCGGAACGCTGATGCCCTTCACCACGCCGGACGCCGCCAGCACGCTGCGGAAGACTTCGAACTTAGTCTGCCCGGCAATGTCGGAGAGGTCGGCCATTTCCATGCCGAAGCGCAGGTCCGGTTTATCGCTCCCGTAAGCCGCCATAGCCTGTTGATAGGTAAGCCTCGGGAAGGGCTTATAAAACTGCTTGTCCGGTTTTAAGGTCCCGACCAGGCCAGTGAGCAGCTCTTCCATCAGCTTAAGGATATCCTCTTCTTCAACGAAGCTCATTTCGATATCGAGCTGGGTGAACTCCGGCTGGCGGTCGGCCCGGAGGTCCTCGTCGCGGAAACAGCGGGCAATCTGGAAATATTTTTCCATGCCGGCCACCATGAGCAGCTGCTTGAGCTGCTGCGGTGACTGAGGCAGGGCGTAGAATTTGCCCGGCTGCACCCGGCTCGGCACCAGGTAGTCGCGCGCCCCTTCGGGGGTGCTCTTGATGAGTATCGGCGTTTCTATCTCAAGGAAACCGCGCTCATCGAGAAAGTCCCGGATGAATTTCACCATCCGGTGGCGCAGCACCAGGTTCTGCCGCATGCGCGGGCGGCGCAGGTCAAGATAGCGTAGCGGAGCCTCAGGTTTTCCTCAACTTCTATTTCCTGGTTGATATAAAAGGGCGGCGTGGCCGCCTGGTTGAGTATCCGGGCGCTGGTGGCGATAACTTCAACGTAGCCGGTCGGCAGTTTGGGGTTCTCGGTGCCGGCGGGACGCAGCGCCACCTTGCCGGTAACGCTGACTACGAACTCGCTCCGCATCTCACTGGCAGTCTGGTGGCACTCCCGGCTTATTTCCGGGTTAAAGACCACCTGGACGATGCCGGCACGGTCCCGCAGGTCGATGAATACCAGGCCGCCGTGGTCGCGGCGCCGGTCAACCCAGCCTGCCAGCTTAACCTCGGTGCCAACCTGCTCTTTTCTTAAATCACCGGCGTCGTGGGTCTTGAGCAAAAAGCACCTCCTGGTAAAACGCGCTCTTAGGGCTACTGGATTATATCCTATTTCAAAGCTCGTCTTCAACCATTCCCCAAATTAACATCCCGCCTGTTTTTAAGCCATCATCTTCGGCCACGATAAAGATAGTTAGCCAGATAAACAAGACTGGTCGTCAAGGAGGGTAGCCCCGGGAACCAGGATGAGGTAAAATTGATCAGGCCAGAGAGCAAGACAACACCCCGCAAAGACCCGGGGGACAACCGCACGGCCAGGCGGGAGGGGTAAAAGTGACCGTCAGAGTGAATATTCATCACTATCTCTTTCGCGATGCCGCCGGTCCCTGGGTAATCACCGAGACAAACGGTAAGACTCTGGGAGAATGCCTGGGGCAAACCGTGGCCAAATTTCCCCGGTTGAAAAACGAGGTGTTTGACCCCGCCGGTAAGCTGCAGGGGCATGTCCTGGTCTTCCTCAACGGCGAGGACGCTTCCCCCGATGAGCTTACCCGAAAGGTCAGTGACGGTGATGTCGTCGAGATGATTCCCATCATCGGGGGAGGCTAGACCCTAAACCGGACTTCCGGGGCGAAAAAAGCGGGCAGTGCTTCCCCAAGCCTCTGGCACAAGACCGCGCACCGGCCAGAGAAAATTACGGTAACTCTTTTTGGCGGCGCGAGTTAAGCCATTTCTCTTTCTGACTCAACCTCGCCGCCTCGTCGCTCGGCCGGTAACCGGCCAAAAATGCTATCGCGAAAGCCCCAAATTGCCCATCCCGAATGGTACGGCGGGCTTTTTCCACGAGACCGCCGACAAAGCTCAGGTTATGTATCGAGAGCAGACGGAGGGCCAGCAACTCCCGGGCACGGTACAGGTGGTGGATATAAGCCGCCGAGAAACGGGTGCAGGCATAGCAGCCGCAGTCCTTCTCCAGCGGTTCTTCTATCAGGCGGTAGCCCGCGTTGCTGATATTGAACCGCCCCGACCTGGTGAAAAAGGCACCATTGCGGGCCACCCGCGTGGGCAGAGCGCAGTCGAAAACATCACAACCCCGGAGGATGCCTTCAATGATATCCTCGGGCGAGCCGACCCCCATCAGGTAGCGGGGCTTTTCCGCGGGTAAGGCGGCCACCGCCTCGCTCAACATCTGCCAGGTTGCCGCTTTAGGCTCTCCCAGGCTCAGACCCCCGATGGCGTAACCCGGGAAGTCCAGGGAAGCCAGATGCTCCGCCGAGCGGCGGCGGAGTCTGCCATCCAGACCGCCCTGAACGATGGCGTAGAGCGCCTGGTCTTTGCGCCGTTCCGTCTTAAGACAGCGCTCCGCCCAGAGGTGGGTGCGCGCGGTGGCTTCCTCGATATCCGCCTGGCGGCTAAGGTGCGAAGGGCACTCGTCAAGGACCATAATGATGTCGGCGCCCAGCCTCTCCTGGAATTCGATGGCCAGCTCGGGGCTGATGAAGTGCTGGCTGCCGTCGAGGTGGGAGCGGAAGGTAACCCCCTCGTCGCTGACACGGTTCAAGCCCGCCAGGCTGAAGACCTGGTAGCCGCCGCTGTCGGTGAGGATGGCCCTATCCCAGGCCATGAATTTATGTAAACCACCCAGCTTTTCGATAACCTCGATGCCGGGCCGCAGGTAAAGGTGATAGGTGTTGGCCAGCACCATGTTGAAGCCTGCGTCCTTAAGCTCATCCGGCGTTAAGGTTTTTACCGTGGCCTGGCTGCCCACCGGCAGAAAGACCGGGGTGGCCACTACTCCGTGCGCCGTGTTCAGCTCCCCCAGGCGCGCGCCGGTGGCGGGGTCGGTCTTTAGTAAACGGAAATGGCTCATATTAAGTGGCTGGCGATGGCACCGGGGTCGGAGCCGGTTCCCGCCTCGGTGAAAGCGATACAGCCCATTTCCCGGCCCGAAGCTATGGGCTCAAGCATCTTTTGGCGCTGGCCTTCGCTGCCGAAACGGTAGACCGCCTCCTGGGGGGTGGTGTTCGCCGCCAGTATCGAACCCACCGTCATAGACGCCTGGGCAAGCTGTTCCAGCACCAGCACGTAGCCCAGATAACCAGCCCCGCCACCGCCGTAAGCCCGGGGAAAGGGCAGCCCGTGGTAGCCCGCGGCGGCGGTCTCCCCAAGCAGTCCAGATGGAAATTCACCGCTTTGGTCAATTTCCCGCGCCAGGGGTTTTACCCGACTGCGGGCAAACTCCCGGGCGTTGTCCCGCAGCGCCTTTTCGGCTTCGCTGAGCGTTAAGTCCAAAATTACCCTCCCGGATTAACCAGGGATTAATCTTGCTTGCTTACGGTCGTGCTTCGTCGAGGTACCACTGCAGGATGAACGCTGCCGCAAGGTCATCATCCGGGGCTTTAGGGGAACGCTTGCCGGTGGCCGCTTCCCGCCGTAAGCGCTGTGCCGCCACCGTGGACAGGCGCTCGTCACAAAAAATTACCGGCACGGTGCTGGTTTCTTTGAGCCGCACGGCAAAATCTTTGACCTTCGCTGCCTGCTCCCCCTCCTCACCACTCAGCTTTAGCGGCAGGCCGATAATCACCCGGTCCACCTGTTTTTCCCGGACGATACGGTTTATAGCCTCGATATCTTCCGGCCCACCACTGCGGCCCAGTATTGTAAAAGGCGTGGCCAGTATGCCTAACGGGTCGCTCATGGCCACCCCGATGCGTTTATCGCCGATGTCGAGAGCCAGAATGCGCGTAATCTCTCCCCCTTAGATAATTTTGCGGGCCAGGGCCAGGGCCTCTGCCAGCTTGTCGGGGTACTTGCCGCCCGCCTGGGCCAGCCTCGCCTGGCCGCCGCCCCCGCCGCCAGCCACCCCGGCCACCTGACGTATGATTTTGACGGCGTCGTAGCCCCGGGACACCAGGTCCGGGGTGACCGCCGCCAAAAACACTGGTTTACCTTCATAAACCGAGCCCAGGACGACCACGGCACTCTTAAGCTGCTCAATCAGGCGGTCGTTTATCTCCCTTAAAGCCTCAAGACGGGAGGAAGGGACAGAGGCCACCAGCCGCTTCACCCCATTAACCTCGGAAACCTCGCCAAGAAGGGAATCGGCGACTTTGTGGGAAAGCTGCTTCTCCAATGCCTGAACTTTACGACGCTCCTCGTCCAGCTCGCCGGTGAGCGAGACCACCCTGTCCAGAGCCTCCTCCGGCGAGATTTTCAGCAGGCGGGCGATTTTATCCAGACTGGAAAAATGCTCCCGGGTAAACGTTTCCGCCCCCCGGCCAGTGGCAGCCTCGATGCGGCGCAAGCCCGCCCCGATACTGCTCTCACTGAGAATGTGGAAAAAACCGATTTCGCCGGTGGTGCCGACGTGCGTGCCGCCGCAAAGCTCAGTGCTGATGGCCGGGCTGCCAATCCTGATGACCCGGACTTCATCGCCGTATTTTTCGTCAAAGAGGGCGATGGCGCCCGCCCCGATGGCCGCCTTGTAGGGGAGTTCCTCATCGGTCACCAGCAGGTTACGGCGAATGTTTTCGTTGACAAAGGTCTCTACCGACTGAATTTCCTGCCGTGTCAGCGCGCTTAGATGGGAAAAATCAAAGCGCAGACGGTCACCGGCCACCAGCGAGCCCCGCTGCTCGACGTGTGTCCCGAGCACCTGGCGCAGGGCATTTTGAACCAGGTGGGTCGCGGTGTGGTTGCGGGCGATGTCCCACCGCCGCGCCTGGTCAACCTCGGCCACCACCGCCCCGCCGCTGGTGAAACTGCCCGATTTCACCTCGCCCCGGTGGACGATGATACCCGGGGTTAGCCGGACGGTGTCCCTGACCGTGAACTCACCGGAGTCGCTCTTAATCACGCCGGTATCGCCCACCTGACCGCCCTTCTCCGCATAAAAAGGCGTCGTCTCCAGGACCAGGTCAGTGGTCTGCCCCGCCGAAACTCTTTCGGTGAGTTTACCACCCACTAACAGACCGGCGATGGTCGTTTCCAATCTATGAGTATGATAGCCCACGAAGGGGGTTTCTTCGATATTAAGTTTTACCCCGGCGGCCGCGGTTCCCTGGTGATTCATCGCTACCCGGCGGGCTGCCCGGGCTTTCTCACGCTGTTTAGCCATCTCTTTCTCAAAACCAGCCATGTCAACGGTCAATCCACGGCTTCCCGAAATCTCACTGGTTAGCTCGATAGGAAAACCGAAGGTGTCGTGAAGGCGAAATGCGTCCTCGCCCGATATTACCTTTGTCCCACTAGTTTCACCGGCAACCGAGACGTTCTCGATAAGCTCTAATCCGGTTTCGAGGGTGTCCTTGAACCGGGCTTCCTCGGTCTCGATGACCTTGATGATGAACTCCTGCCGCTGTTTCAGTTCCGGGTAGACATCCCCCAGGAGCTTTACCGCCATCTTAGCAACCTCGGTGAGGAAAGGCCTGTCCCGGCCGATGTTGCGGCTAAAGAGCAGGCTGCGGCGCAGCAGCCGCCTTAAGACGTAGCCCGCCCCGTCGTTGGCGGGCAGCACCCCGTCGGCGATGAGAAAAGCGATGCCCCGCCCGTGTTCGGCCACGACGCGGATGGCGTTGTCGGTTTTCTCCTCGGCCCCGTAGCGCTTCCCGGCCAGCCCCGAGACAAGCTTAATCAGGGGCGAGAAAAGGTCGTTCTGATAGACCGAGCGTTTGCCCTGCACCAGGGCGGCGGCGCGTTCCAGCCCCATGCCGGTGTCGATATTGGGTTTGGGCAAAAGGGTGCGCTTGCCGGTCTCGTCCTGGTTGTACTGGGTGAAGACCAGGTTCCAGAATTCGGTGAAGCGGCCACAGTTACAGCCCGGGACACAGCTCGAACGCCCGCAGCCTGCCTCTATGCCGAAATCATAGTATATCTCGCTGCAGGGCCCGCACGGCCCGGAGTTACCAGCCGGCCCCCAGAAATTGTCCTTCTCCCCCAGCCTCACGATTTTCGCCTCGGGGACTCCCAGCTTGCGCCAGTACCCGCTGGCATCTTCATCGTCAAGGAAGATGCTGACCCAGAGGCGCTCGCGGGGCAGCTTGAGCTCCCGGGTAACGAACTCCCAGGCCCAGCTGATGGCCTCGGCTTTGAAGTAATCGCCCACGCTGAAATTGCCCAGCATCTCGAAGAAAGTGAGGTGGGTGGGGTCGCCCACCGACTCGATATCGGTGGTGCGAAAGCACTTCTGGCAAGAGGCCAGACGCCGGTTGGGCGGCACGGCCTGGCCCAGGAAATAAGGCTTTATCTGCACCATGCCGGCCGTGGTCAAAAGCAGCGTGGGGTCACCCCAGGGAATCAGGGAGGAACCCGGTAAAACGGTATGCCCCTTACCATCGAAGAATTTTAAGAAAGCCTGTCTTAGCTCATTACTGGTCACGCTTCATCCCCCGGACAAAACTGTTTTTTAACCTTCGGAAAAACTAGAAAGCCTGCCTCAGCTCATCACCGGTCACCGACCATCCCCCTGAAAAGTCGTTCTAAGACTAAGATTTTAGGTTAAAGGGCGCGGTTTCGTCAACGGCAGCACACTTCCGGGACCTGGCGCTAACCGGGGCTGCCTGCGGTAAGCTAAATAAGGGTCTTGAGGTACGCCCTGAGTTCCTTTGACAGGGCCGGGTTTTTCAGGGCGAGCGCCACGCTAGCCTCGAGCATACCCAGGGGAGTGCCGGTATCGTAGCGGGTGCCCTCGAACCTAAGAGCGTAAATCGCCTGGCGGCCAAGCAGCCGCTGGAGAGCATCGGTAAGCTGAATCTCCTTAATCTTGCCCGGCGGCGTGGCGGAAATTTCTTCGAAAACTTCGGGGGTCAGGATGTAGCGCCCCACCACCCCCAGATTGGAAGGCGCTTCCGCCGGCGGCGGCTTTTCCACCAGCCCCATAACGCGGTAAGTCCGGGGGGAAATCGCCTCGGGACTGATTACCCCGTACTTAACCGAATCCCGGGGTTTAATTTTCTCAACGGCGATGACACTTAGGCCGCACTCCCGGTGGACGGCCAGCATCTGTTTTAAGGCGGGCACCCCGGCGTCAATGATATCGTCCGGCAGGATGACGGCAAAAGGCTCATCACCCACCAGCTCCCGGGCGGTGAGCACGGCATGTCCCAGCCCCCGCGGTTCCTTTTGCCGCACGTAGCGGAACTCGGCCATATCAGAAATCGCCCGCATTTCTTCGAGGAGCTTGGTTTCCCCCTTCTTCTCCAGGAAGCGCTCCAGCTTGAGGTTACGGCCAAAGTAGTCCTCGATGGCGTGCCTGCCCGGGGCCATGACGAAGATAATCTCCCCGATGCCGGCAGCCACCGCTTCCGCCACCGCATAATGGACGAGCGGTTTGGAAACCAGGGGAATCATCTCTTTAGGAATGGCGCGCGTCACCGGCAAAAACCGCGTCCCCTGGCCGGCGGCGGTAATCACCGCTTTTCGAACCAATTTTTCACCTCCGCAGCCTCATTATAGACCAGCCTGCCCGACCGGGCAACCAGTGCGAGCCTTAAACGCCAGGCTATCCAAGCCAGCGGGCGGCCTCTTCCCCGGCCTCACCGACCACAAAGAGTGAACCGGTCACGCAGACCAGGTCGCCACTGTCTCCGGTCGCCAGCGTTAGCGCCGCAGGAACGTCGGTGCTGACCTCCGCGGTAATGCCGTGCTCGGCGAACTTATCCCTGAGCTTCTCGGGGGCCATGGCCCGGGGATGTTGCGAGCCGGTAACGATTACCCGGTCGAAATACCGCCCCAGCTCGGAAATAATGCCCGCGACATCCTTATCAATCGAGGCGCCCATCACCAGCACTGCCCGCCGGTAGCGGTAGAGGCTTTCCCCGGTCGGTTTTTCGGTCCGGCAACTGAAATAGCGCTCAAGACTTTCCCTGAGCCGCCTGGCAGACTCACGGTTGTGGGCGCCGTCAGCGATGACCAGCGGGTTGCGGCTTAAAATCTCAAACCGCCCCGGCCACCGCACCCGCGCCAGCCCGGTGGTGATATTTTCCCGGGAAATCCGGTAGCCTTTCTCAATCAGCAGCTCCAGGGCCGCCACCGCAGTCGCGGCGTTCTCCAGCTGGTGCAGTCCCAGCAGGGGAATCGCCAGCTCATGGCGGCCCAGAAGCCCTTTTACCTCGAACCGCTGCCCCCCCAGGTCGTAGCCCAAGCCGCGCCAGGTCACTTCACTTCCCACTTTAACCATCCGGGAATTGTGGCTACGGGCTGCCGCTTCAAAGACCTTTATCACCCCGGGAGTCTGAGGCGAGATTGCCACGGGCACCCCCGGTTTGATGATGCCCGCCTTCTCCCCAGCGATGGCCTCTAACGTTTTGCCCAGCACCTCGGTATGGTCGAGGCTGATGGAGGTGATTACCGAGACCTCGGGGATGATGACGTTGGTCGCGTCCAGCCGGCCACCCAGCCCCACCTCAAGCACCTGGAAGTCGACTTGCCGGCGGGCGAAATAGCTGAAAGCCAGCGCCGTGAGCACCTCGAAGGTGGCGAGCTTGCCGTAAACGGCGGCAGCGTCCACGGCGGCGAACACCGGCTTAAGCTCCCGCACCAGTTTAATCAGGCCGGAGCGTGAAATCATGCGGCCATCAATCTGGATGCGCTCCCTGAGGTCGCTCAAATGAGGCGAGGTGTATAGCCCGGTATGATAGCCGGCGGCGGTGAGCACCGAGGCTATCATGGCAGACGTGCTGCCCTTGCCCTTGGTGCCGGCGATGTGCACCGACTTTGCCGCCCGCTGGGGATTACCGAGAGCTTCCAGCAGCTCGGCCATGCGCCTTAAGTCGAAGTGGGCGGCATCCCGGGCGGCGGGCAGGGTCTCGAAATTGACAAAACCGTAAATATAGTCCAGGGTCCGCTGATAAAGGTCGGTTGTCATCGGCATCACCAGTTTGATTTCATTTGACCCGGAGAAAATCTTGTGGGATGTATGAACCACTCTGTGATTCAAATATCGCAAAATTAAATGCGCTGCCTTTAGCCCATGCCACGTCACACGATTTTAACCATCTTTCGCTTTCTTCCCTGGAATAATTGGCGTGACACCATGGCAACCACGTTTGGACTTCAATAACAGACTCACGCACTGCCTCATAGAGGCATTCAACATCAGCCAAACAATATGGGCGGAGTTTTACTTGTCCTTTAATGAGTTGAATCTCTTTTTCCATAGACCTGCCTTTGTTTAATCGAGTCACAACCGTTTATTCAAATCGGCAGTATGTATGAGCTTAAATAACGAATGTAACCGGCCACCTCGAGTATATCACCAGCCCGCACCCGCCCTCAAATCGAACTTGACGGGCGTTTGCGGTAACGGTATTATCAGCTTGGCAACCGGGGGGATTTATGAGCTTCTTTCAGAAACTGGGTGATGCCGTAAAAAAGAACCGGAGCCTGCTCTGCGTCGGCCTGGACAGCGACCCGGAGATGCTACCGGCCGGGTTAAATATCTTCGACTTCAACCGGGCCATCGTCGAGGCCACCGCCGACCTGGTCTGCGCCTATAAAATCAACCTGGCCTTCTACGAGGCAATGGACAGCCAGGGCATAGAAGTCCTGAAACAGACGGTCAAATTCATCCCCCGAGCAGTCCCGGTGATTGCCGATGCCAAGCGGGGGGATATCGGCAACACCTCGAAAGCCTACGCCCGGGCCATCTTCGAGCGGCTCGGCTTCGACGCCGCCACCGTCAGCCCCTACATGGGCTTTGACTCGCTGGAACCCTTCATCGAGTACCGGGATAAAGGCGTCTTCATCCTCTGCCGCACCTCCAACGCCGGTGCCCGCGATTTTCAGTCCCTCGTCTGCCAGTTCGAGGGTGGAACCCGGCCGCTTTTCGAAATCGTCGCCAAAAAAGCAGCTGAGTGGAACACCCGCGGCAACATCGGCCTGGTCGTCGGGGCCACCAATCCCGAGGAACTCAAGCTGATACGGCAGGAACACCCCGATATGCCCATCCTGATACCCGGCGTCGGCGCCCAGGGCGGCGACCTGGCGCTCACCGTGCGCTACGGCGTAAACCGCCTGGGTGAGGGGGCTATCATCAACTCCTCGCGACAGATTATCTTCGCCTCGCGGGAAAATGACTTCGCCGAAGCTGCCCGCAAAGCCACCCTCGCCTTAAAAGACGCCATCAACCAGGTCCGGGCCGGCCTTTCATGATTAGATACATTTAGAAGTACTGGATTTTGAAAGATGGTCCTTGAGATAAAGCTGGGTGATGTCGTCCGCCTGAAAAAGCCGCACCCCTGCGGCGGTGACCAGTGGCTGGTCACCAGGCTAGGCGCCGATATCGGCTTAAAATGCTTGAAATGCCAGCACCGCGTTCTGCTCGAGCGGAGCACCCTGGAACGCCGCATCAAGGCTTTTGTGAGCCGGGGCGAGCCGTGAGCCGCCGTATCATGCACGTTGACCTCGACGCTTTCTTCGTCGCCGTGGAGCAGCGGGACCGGCCGGATCTCCGGGGTAAGCCAGTGGTGGTCGGCGGCAAGCCCGACCGGCGGGGCGTGGTCGCCGCCGCATCTTACGAGGCCCGGGCCTTCGGGCTGCATTCCGGTATGCCGCTGGCCAGCGCCTACCGTCTCTGCCCCCGGGCAATCTTCATCGAAGGTGATTTCAGCAAGTACCGCGAAGCCTCGCAAAAGTTTATGGCCATCCTCGCCGACTTCTCGCCTTTCATCGAGCCGATGGGCATTGACGAGGCCTTCCTGGATGTCACCGGCTTCGAGTCCCTGTACGGCACCCTGCGTCAGATGGCCGCCCGCATCAAAGCAAGGGTGAAAGAAGAAGTGGGGCTGGTTGCCTCGGTGGGCATCGCCGCTAACCGGCTGGTGGCCAAGGTGGCCTCAGACCAGTCCAAGCCGGACGGGCTGCTTGAAATCGCGCCCGGCGAGGAGGCCAGCTTCCTGGCACCGCTGCCGGTGGCCGCCCTGCCTGGCGTCGGCAAGAAGACCGGGGAGGTGCTGCGCCGCCTGGCCATAAAGACCATCGGGCAACTGGCGGCGGTGCCCCCTGATACCCTGAAACATTACTTCGGCAGCGCCGGTGAAGCCCTCCAGCACCACGCCCGCGGCCTGGGCAGCGACCGGCTTTCCCCTCCGACCGAGGTTAAATCCATCAGCCGGGAGACCACCTTTGACCGCGACACCCGTGACCTCGACCTCATCAAAGCAAGCCTTTCTTACCTGGCCCAGAGGGTAGCAAGTAACCTGCGTGAAGAGGGCAAACCGGCCAGGACGATAACCCTGAAATTACGGTTCGCCGATTTTACCACCGTTACCCGGCAAAAAACCCTCGGGCCGACCTCCAGCGACCAGACCATTTCGGACGCTGGCCTGGAGCTGCTCGAGAAAACGCTGCTTTATTCCAGGCAACCGGTCCGTCTCATCGGCATCGGGGTATCGAACCTGGTCGAGCCGGGGACCCAGCTCGATATGCTGGACTCCAGAATTATGGCCCGCGAGCGCCTGAGCCGACAAATCGACCGCATCCGCAAAAAGTACGGTTTCCGCGCCATTCGCCGGGGCGCACGCTCTCGCTAAGGGACTTCCACTCCGGGGATGACGATGGCGATACCCGGCACACGCCCGGCCTTCCACGATAGCGCCGGCTACCGCTATCCCGCCATTATCCCCTGGCCCAAAAGCTCATTTTACTCATTGACAAACGACGATACTGTGGTAAAATCAATTGATTATGAAATTTTTCGGCAGTTCCGGTATCAGAGCGACCTTCGACCGGGAGCTGCTTGACCTCGCTCTTAAGGTGGGGCTGGCGGTGGGTTCCCGATACGAAAGTGTCGTGATGGGACGCGATAGCCGCACTTCCAGCGTGGCGATGAGCCACGCTCTTGCCAGCGGCATACTGGCCGCCGGCGGCGAGTGTGCCGACGCCGGCCTGGTGCCGACGCCAACGCTCGCCCTGGCCGCCAGGAATTTTACCGCCGGGGCGATGATTACCGCCTCGCACAACCCGCCGGAGTACAACGGCATCAAGCTGTTTAACCCTGACGGCTCGGCCTTTGACACCGGCCAGCAGCGGGAGATAGAGGAAATGGTGCTGGCTGATAGCGCCACCGCCCCCTGGCAGAAGGTAATGAGCGGCACCGATTACCCCGGGACGATTGAGCGGCACATCGCCCGGGTCCGGCAGGATATCCCCCGGGAACTGAACCTGAAAGTGGTGGTTGATGCCGGGGGCGGCGCGGCCTGCCTCATCACCCCCCGATTGCTGCGGGAACTGGGCTGCGAGGTAATCTGCTTGAACTGCGAGCCTACCGGCTTCTTCCCCCGGGAGCCGGAGCCTACTGAGGCAAACTTAAAAGACCTGATGAAAGTGGTCAGGGAGGCCGGCGCCGATATCGGCATCGCCCATGACGGCGACGGCGACCGGATGGTGGTGGTCGATGAACGCGGCCAGTACCTTTCCGGTGACCGGCTGCTGGTTATCCTGGCCCGCGACCTGGGCGCGAGTGAAATCGTCACCACCGTGGACGCTTCGATGGTCATTGATGATATGGGTTTCAAGACCTCCAGGACCAGAGTGGGCGACAGCTTCGTTTCCCAGGCGCTCAAAGCTGGCGCCCGGTTTGGCGGTGAGCCCTGCGGAGCCTGGGTCTTCCCGCAGGTCTCCCTCTGTCCCGACGTTATTTACGCCGCCGCCAGGATTTGCGACATCGCCCGGCGGCAAAAACTTTCAGAACTGGCCCGTGAGATACCGCAATTTCCTATAATACGCACCTCCATCAGCGGAAACGACATTCCGGTATCACGCCTGAAATCGCTCTTAGAGTCCCTCGGGCCGCAGTCGGTGGATGAGACCGATGGTTTGAAACTGAACTTCGGTGACGGCTGGTTGCTGGTGCGGCCCTCGGGCACCGAGCCGTTAATCAGAATCACCGTCGAGGCCAGGGACAATGCCCGGGCGCGCCAGCTCTGCGACAAAACCTTGAGCTTAATCAGGGAGGGTAAGTAGCTTTGAAGGCAGTCATTATGGCGGCGGGTGAGGGCAGCCGCATGCGCCCTCTGTCTTACAGCCGTCCCAAGGTGATGCTGCCCATCGCCAACCGGCCGATACTGGAGCACCTTCTCATCGAAATCAGCGAGGCCGGCATCAAGGAGTTCGTTTTCATCGTCGGTTACCACGACGAGCAGGTGCGCGACTATTTCGACCACGGCCACAAATGGGGAGTCGGCATCGAATACTGCACCCAGAAAAAACAAGTGGGCACCGCCGACGCTCTCAACCAGGCCAGGGAACAGCTAAGCGGCAACTTCCTGGTAATAAACGGCGACATCATCGCCTATCGCCAGGACATCGCCCGCCTCATCGAAAGCAAGGACACCACTATGGCCGTTACCCAGGTGAAAGACGGCCGCGAACTGGGCATGGTCGAGCTATCCGGGGACCGGGTGGTCCGCATTTATGAAAAATCATTAAAACCCCCGTCCAAAACCGCCAACGCCGGCATTTACCGGTTCAGTCCCCAGATATTCGAAGCCATCGCCCGGACTCCCAAGTCACCCCGGGGAGAATACGAGATAACGGACTCGATACAGCTCTTGATTGACGGCGGTGTCAAGGTCAGCCACCAGCCTATCAGCCAGTGGCTCGACTTCAGCTATCCCTGGGACTTATTGGCGGCCAACGAAAAGCTCCTCGGTGAGATAAAAACCCGGCACGCAAGAACCTGCGAGGAAAACGCGGTCATCAAGGAGCCAGTATCTATCGGAACCGGGACCACTATCCGGTCGGGCGCTTACCTGGTGGGGCCACTGATTATCGGCAAGAACTGCGACATCGGCCCCAACTGTTTCATCCGGCCACACACCGCCATCGGCGATAACTGCCATATCGGTAGTGCCGTGGAAGTAAAAAACAGTATCATAATGAAAGGGAGCAAAATCCCGCACCAGTCCTACGTCGGCGACAGCATCATCGGCGAAGGCTGCAACCTGGGAGCGGGCACCAAAATCGCCAATCGGAGGCTGGACGGCAAGAACATCACGGTCAGCGAAATCGATACCGGCCGGCGCAAGCTGGGGGCCATCATCGGCGACGGGGTGGAGACCGGCATCAATGTCAGCATCAATGTTGGTTGTCTCATCGGCAACGGCAGTCACATCGGGCCGGGGGCGACGGCGAGCGGCCTGATTGCGCCCAACACCAGGATATTTTAGGTAATAAATAATATGATAAAGCAAGCGGTAATACTGGCAGCCGGAGAAGGACAGCGGCTGAGGCCGTTCACGGTGAGCAAACCGAAGGCGATGCTGGCCATCGCGGGCAGACCCATCCTGAGCTACGTCATCGAATCACTGGCAAAAAACGGCATCCGTGATATTATCCTGGTGGTCGGCTACCGCAAAGAACAGGTCCTCGACTGGCTCTCCTTGAGCGAACCGTCCGGGGTCGAGATTACCTGTGTTACTCAGACTAAGCAGCTGGGCAGTGCCCACGCCCTGGCACAGGCTGAGCCTTTCGTCAACGATGATTTCCTGGTCCTGCCGGGAGACAAGCTGATTGAGGCCGCGACCATCGCCAGATTCGTCACCGTTAGCCCCCAGGCGATAATGGCCAAGATAGTTGATAACCCGGGCCGCTATGGAGTCCTTTCCATAGAAAAAGGTGCCCTTAAAGGCATCACTGAAAAACCAAAAGACCCGCTTTCCAACATCATCAATACCAGCGTTTACGCTTTCAGCAAAAAGGTCTTCGAATTCATCGAACCGGAGCTGGATATTCCCGTTGTCTTAAACAAAATGATTTCCAGTGGGATAGCGATTGGTACCTATGAAACCGAGGGGGTCTGGCTCGATGTGGTCTATCCCTGGGACATCCTGAACTTGAACGGCGTCGTCCTGCGGCGCTTAATCTCCAGCCTGGGAGGGCAGGTGGAGGCCCTGGTTAGCATCAAGGGTCAGGTCAGCATCGGCAAGGGCACCGTGATACGCTCGAACTCTTACCTGGCCGGTCCGCTCACCATCGGTGAAAATTGTGATATCGGTCCCAATGTCTGCCTGCTGGCCGCCACCAGCATCGGCGACAATGTCTCGGTGTCGCCTTTCAGCGAGATAACGAACAGCGTCATCGGCAACGATGTTACCATCGGCTCCGGCTGCACGGTACAGGACTCGGTAATCGGCCAGGGGTGCAACATCAAGGGACACCTGACCGCCTGCAGCGGCGACACCGATGTACAAATCAATAACGAACACTACCGGGTAACCGTTGGCGCGATGCTGGGTGAAGGCTGCACCCTGGACTACGGCGTCGTGGCGGAGCCCGGCGTGATACTGGGTAACCTCAGCCAGGTATCAGCTATGAAACTGATTAAAGGTCGCTTGCCCGACCGGAGTCTGGTGTTGTAACGATGTGTGGTATTGTTGGTTATATCGGGGAAAGACAGGCCCAACCCATCCTGCTTAATTGCCTCGGCCACCTGGAGTACCGGGGCTATGACTCCTGCGGCATCGCGGTGAGCGACGGCGGCATCAAGGTTTATAAAGATGCTGTCCGGGTCGCCGAGTTGGAAAAAACTATGCCGCGGTTCAACGGCTCGTTAGGCATCGGGCACACCCGCTGGGCGACCCACGGTGAGCCTTCCCGCATAAACGCCCATCCCCACGGCGACTGCCAGAATGAAATGACCGTGGTGCACAATGGCATCATCAACAATTTCCAGCCGCTCAAGCAAAAGTTAAGCGATGAAGGCCACACCTTTGTTTCCGAAACCGACTCGGAAGTCATCCCGCACCTCATCGAAAAATACTATGCCGGGGACCTGGAGAAGGCGGTCGAGCGGGCGCTCGCCGATATCGAAGGCTCCTACGCCATCATCGTCATGGGCTATGGCGAGCAGGCGCTCATCGCCGCCCGCAAAGATAGCCCGCTGATTGTCGCCCTGGGAGACCGGGAGAACTACATTGCCTCCGACGTGCCCGCCATCCTGGACTATACCAGCCGGGTCATCTATCTGGAAGATGGTGATATCGCCACCGTCACCGCCGGCGGCGCAAGCTTCCGGAACGGGGGCAAAGCGGCGAAACGCACCGAACACAAGGTACCCTGGTCGGTGGAAGAGGCACGCAAGGGCGGTTATGAGCATTATATGCTCAAGGAAATTCACGAACAGCCCAAGGTCATCCGCGATACCCTGGGCAGCTGGCTGCTAAACGGCGAGCCTTTCGAAGACCTCAAAACGATGAGTGAAAACGGCACCGAAACTTTGCTCATCCTGGCCTGCGGCACTTCTTATCACGCCGCCCTGGTCGGCAAGTACATCGTCCAGGAGCTACTCGGCCTGCCGGTCAGGGCGGAACTGGCCTCGGAATTCAACTACTACGGGCGTACCCTGCCCCAGACGATGGCCATCGCCATTACCCAGTCCGGCGAGACGGCCGACGTCCTTCTGGCGATTAAGAAACTGAAAGACGTTGGCTGCCGGGTGGTGGCCATCACCAATGTCAATGGCTCAAGCGTAAGCCGTCTGGCCGACCGCATCATCACTACCAGGGCAGGACCTGAAATCAGCGTCGCCGCCACCAAGAGCTTCACCGCTCAGCTGATGGTACTCTACTGGCTGATGATGTCCTACGCCAAAGTCGATGCTAAAAGACAGGCGGAACTGGTCTTGCAGCTCAGGCAGATGGCGAGCCGGGTAACGCAGGTGCTGGACAACGAGTCCCAAATTGCGGAGTGCGCGGCGTTTCTGGCCGACTACGATGATGCCTTCTACATTGGCCGCGGCATCAACTACCCGGTAGCCCTGGAAGGTGCCCTGAAGCTCAAAGAGGTCTCTTATATCCACGCCGAAGGCTACGCCGCCGGCGAACTCAAGCACGGCCCCTTTGCCCTGCTCGGGCGCAAGAAACCGGTCATCAGCATTGTCTCCCAGGACACCACTCATCAGGCAATGCTGACCAATATCAGGGAGGTCAAGGCCAGGGGTTCCCCGCTGATAGCCCTGGTTGCGGAAGGCGATGACAGCACGGATAGCCTGGCTGACTTCGTGGTTACAGTTCCCCGGGTTGACCCGCTCTTCTCACCCGTGGTCAATACCGTAGCCCTCCAACTCCTGGCCTATCACGTCGCCAAAAAACGGGGCTGTCCCATCGACTTCCCCAAAAATCTAGCCAAAAGCGTCACCGTGGAGTAGCGAATTTAATGACCTACGAAGATAATGCCCAAGTAAGGTTGCGGCGGCAACGCACCTGGCAGGCAATTACTCTGGCCATGGAAGGTAAATGGCAGGAAGCCGTCACCGCCAATAACGAAATCATTGAAAGCTTCCCTCATGACGTGGAGGCCTACAACCGGCTGGGACGGGCTTACCTGGAACTGGGACGGTACTCCCAGGCGAAAGAGGCTTACCGCCAGTCCTCGGAGCTTGACCCCTACAACACCATCGCCAAAAAGAACCTGGAGCGGCTCGCCCTGCTCAACGAGGCGGACACGCAGGCCACGGGCGTTTCCCAGAAGGTGGAACCCCAGATTTTTATCGAGGAAATGGGCAAGGCGGGAGTGGTTGACCTCTATAACCCGGCACCGATGGCAGTCCGGGCAAAGGTCGTCGCCGGCGACCGGGTCTATCTCAGACCGAATGGCCGCGTGCTGCACGTCGAGACCGTCCAGGGTGAATACCTGGGGCAGGTTGACCCCAAACACAGCCAGAGACTGATTAGGCTGATGGACGGCGGCAACCAGTACACCGTGGCCATCACCAGCGCCGCCCGGGGGAAAATCACGGTAATCATCAGGGAAGTCTACCAGCACCCCTCGCAGGCAGGGCAACTTTCTTTCCCGCCGCGAGGTATGAAAGCCCCCAAGCCCTACGTCAGCGAGAAAATGTTTAAGGGCGATGCTGATTACGACGAAATGACCGAAGAGCCCCTTGAGGAGAACGAAGATGGTACGACGGAAGAATAGGAGGCGATAAAGCCGTGATTTTGGGCAATGTTAAGCCGGTAAGCATCGAAGATGAGATGAGGAGATCTTACCTCGACTACGCCATGAGCGTTATCGTCTCGCGGGCGCTGCCGGATGTTCGGGATGGCTTAAAACCAGTCCACCGGCGCATACTCTACGCCATGAACGACATGGGTATTACCGCAAGCAGCCCCCACAAGAAGAGCGCCCGCATCGTGGGCGAGGTGCTTGGCAAATATCACCCGCACGGCGATGTCCCGGTCTATGAGGCTATGGTGCGCATGGCACAGGATTTCTCCATGCGCTACTTATTGGTTGACGGCCAGGGTAACTTCGGCAGCATGGACAACGACCCGCCGGCGGCGATGCGCTACACCGAGGCCAGGCTTACCAAAATCGCCCAGGAAATGCTGACCGACATTGACAAGGAAACCGTCGACTTTATCCCTAACTTCGACGACAGCCTCAAGGAGCCGACGGTGCTGCCCGCCAGAATCCCCAACCTGCTGATGAACGGCAGCTCCGGCATCGCGGTCGGCATGGCCACCAGCATCCCGCCGCACAACCTGGGCGAACTCTGCGACGCCATCTGCTACCTGATTGACCGGCCGGAGGCTACCATAGAAGAGCTCGTAAAATTCGTGCCGGGGCCCGATTTTCCCACCGCCGGCATCATCCTGGGTAAAGACGGTATCAGCAATGCCTACGCCACCGGGCACGGCCGCATCGTGGTCCGGGCCAAAGTTACCCCGGTCGAAACCACCGGCGGCCGCCAGCAAATACTGGTCACCGAGCTGCCCTACCAGACCGATAAGTCGGCTTTGATAGAGAAGATTGCCATGCTGGTCAAGGACAAGCGCATCGAAGGCGTCAGCGAGCTCCGGGACGAGTCGGACCGCCAGGGGATGCGCATCGTTATTGACTTAAAGAGGGACACCCATCCCCAGCAGGTGATTAACAGTCTCTTTAAGTACACCGCGATGCAGTCCGCCTTCTTTTTCAATATGCTGGCCCTGGTTGACGGCCAGCCCAGAGTCATCAGCCTGAAAGAAGCCCTGCAGCATTTCATCGATTTCCGAAACCAGGTAATCACCCGCCGCTCCCAATTCGAACTGAAGCAGGCAAAAAACCGGGCGCATATCCTGGAAGGCCTGAAAGTCGCTCTGGACAACATCGACCGGATAATCAACACCATCCGCAGTTCGAAAAACGCCGAGACCGCCCGCCAGCGGCTGATGTCCGAATTCAGCCTGACGCAGCTCCAGGCCCAGGCAATCCTCGAAATGCAGCTCAGGCGCCTGGCCAACTTAGAGCGGCAGAAGATTTTAGACGAGTATGCCGAAGTCACCAAAAACATCGAATACCTTAAGGACTTGCTGGCCAGTCCCGGGAAAATGCTGGAGCTTATCAAGTCGGATGTCGTCGAAATCAAGAAAAACTACGCCGACCCCAGGCGCACCGTTATCAGCGAACAGGCAGCGTTAATTTTCCGGGAAGAAGACCTCATCCCGCACGAAAGAGTGGTGGTCACCCTCTCAAACCGGGGCTTCATCAAGCGGGTGCCGGCCAAAGCCTACCGGGTGCAGCACCGCGGGGGCAAGGGCATTACCGGTATGGTGACCCGGGAAGCGGATGCGGTGAGACTCTTGCAGGTCGCGGACACCCACGATACCGTACTCTTTTTCACCAACCTGGGCAAGGTCTACAGCCTCAAGTGCCACGAACTGCCCGCCGATAGCTCTCGAATCGCCAAGGGCAGCGCCGTGGTTAACCTCTTCCCGGTGGCCGAGCGCGAAAAAGTAACCGCCATGCTGGGGTTCACCGCCTTCGTGCCAGGCAGCTATTGTCTGATGGCGACACGCCGGGGGGAGATAAAGAAGACGGCCGCCGGCAATTTCGCGGTCGTGCGCTCAAACGGGCTGATTGCGATGGACCTCGAAGAGGGCGATGAGCTGATTGACGTGGCCCTGGCGACCGAGCAGGACGACGTCATCATCGTGACCCAGAAAGGCCAGTCAATCAGGTTCCCCGTCTCGGAGCTACGGACCAGCTCCCGTACCAGCGGCGGGGTGAGGGGTATCCGGCTGGTATCCGGCGACCAGGTGGTCAGCATGGACACGGCCATCGAGGGCGCCTTCATACTGGTTATCACCGCCAACGGCTACGGCAAGCTCACGCCGGTAGAAGACTATCCGCACCAGCACCGCGCTGGCAGCGGTGTCCAAACGCTCAAGCTCACCGAAAAAACCGGGGACGTGGCTGCCGCCCGGTTAGTAACGCGCACCCAGACACTGATGCTCATCTCCGCCGAAGGCATCGTGACCGCCACGCCCATCAAGGAAAAGCGGTCTGACCAGGGCATTCCCATCTACCACCGGACTACCCAGGGAGTGAGGATTATGAAGCTCGACCCCGGTGACCGGGTGTCGGCAGTTACTAACTACGACGCAGGCTAATTTTAATACTCTTCAGTGGAACCGGCACCACCGAGTTTCTGCCGGCATTGGGGCAGCCATTTCTCAAAGCCGCAGGCGTTGCAGGCCTCGCTCCGGCAATCCGGGGTTGGCTGGGCGGCCTGCGCCCGCCGGTACTCCCTGGCAAAATATTCCGGCCTGATGCCCAGGTCAATGTGCGACCAGGGCAGAAACTCATCCGGGGCACGCTCACGCCGGGCGTAAAAAGCCGGGTCGAGGCCGCTCTCCTCAAAGGCTGCCTGCCACCTTGAGTAGTCGAAGTGCTCGCTCCAGGCATCCATCACCGCGCCGGACTGCCATGCCCGGTAAATCACCCTGCCCAGCCGCCGGTCCCCGCGCGAAAGCGCCGCCTCAAGGAGACTCACCGCGGGGTCTGACCAGGCGAGCTTGACTCCGGTACGGCGCAGCCCATGCCTTATCAGCTCACATCGGGCGATAATCTCCTCTTCGTTTGCCTGGGCAACCCGTTGAAAAGGCGTGTGCGGTTTCGGCACGAAAGTGGCCAGGCTGACTCTCACCTGGGGTCTCCGGCCTCTCTGGCCAACCTGCTGTACCCGGCTCACCAGGCGGACGATGCTATCGGCATCCTCCGTGGTCTCGGTAGGCAACCCTACCATAAAATAGAGCTTGAGGCCGGTCCAGCCGCGCTCAAAAGCGATGGCCGCCGTGGCCAGGATATCATCCTCGCTGGTTACCTTGTTAATCACCTGACGCAACCGTTCGCTGCCGGCCTCCGGGGCGAAGGTGAGGCCACTCCTGCGTCGGGCGGGTAGTGAGCTAACCAGGCCCACCGAGAAGCTGTCCAGCCGAAGGCTGGGCAGGGAGACAGTTAGCTCCGGGTGGCGGTGGGCGATATCGGCCACCAGCTTTTCGATGCCGGGGTAGTCGCTCGTGCACAGCGAGAGCAGTGATACTTCATCATAGCCGCAGTTGGCCACCAGCGCATCCACCGCCTCGAGCACTTCCTCACGCGGGCGCTCGCGCACCGGACGATAGACCATGCCCGCCTGACAGAAACGGCAGCCCCGGCTGCACCCCCGCTGGATTTCCACCACCCCCCGGTCGTGGACGACCTCAAGGTAGGGCACCACCGGCCTGGTTACCGGCGGCGGCAGTTTGTTCACCAGACGGCGTTTGGCCACCGCCGGGGCGCTATCGTTAACGGGGTCGATACTGCGCAGGCGTCCGTCCGCCAGGTATTCCGTCCGGTAAAAAGCCGGGACATAAATTCCCGGTATGCCAGCTACCTGTTTGAGCCTTTCGGCGCGGCCGGGCTTGTTTTCCTTTCCCCACTGGCGGATAACCTCCAGCAGCTCCGCCACCACCTCCTCGCCATCGCCCAGCACGAAGAAATCGAAGAAATCGGCCATCGGCTCCGGGTTGAGCGCCGCGCTGCCGCCGGCGATAACCAGGGGATGGGCCTCGCCCCGTTCCGCCGCCAGCACCGGTATGCCGCCGAGGGAAAGCATGGTGAGGACATTGGTGTAGTTCAGCTCGTAGCCCAGGGAAAAACCAACCAGGTCGAAATCTTTTAGCGGCCTCCCCGATTCCAGACTGCCCAGGGGGATGCCGGCTTCTTTTAAGGTCGCGGCCATATCCACCCAGGGGCAAAAAGCCCGCTCCGCCAGGACGTCAGCCTGCCGGTTCATAAGCTCGTAGAGGATGGGTATCGCCAGGTTGGACATGCCGATTTCGTAAAGGTCAGGGTAGGCCAGGGCGATTTTTATCCTGGTGGTATCCCAGTCCTTACGTACCGTATGCCATTCGTGATTGGTATAGCGGCCCGGCTTTATCACCTGGTGCAGCAATTTGTCCGGTATGGTCAAATTACCTCTCCCGCCGACTAAACTTAACCAAAAGTAAAGATATGCCCGCTGATTTCAAGAAAACCGCGCCTATCCATTATAGCCGCCGCTTTTCTCCCAGTGCAAACCGGGAATCTAATCACCACCAATAACTCGTTTGGCTGACTTAGACGTTTGTGCCTGCAGAAGCGGCTGTTAAACTTTTATCTTCTAAGTCCGAGGTCGAAGCCACCGCGCAGGACTTAAGACGTTTGTGCCAGTCAAAGCCACTGTGCTAAACTTTTAAGAAGGGCTAGTCTGGTTTGGCTAGCCCTAAAGGCGTTTGGGGGACATGATTTGACCACCGACTTAGGCGGACTATTACCGCTTATTGATAAAATTGCGGCTTACCGCGAGCTTTCGGCACGGCTCAAAAACCGGTCGAGCGCCCGCGCCGCCGTGCTTTCGGCGGCGAAGCCCTATCTGCTGGCCGCGCTGTACCTTGAGCTCGGGGGTCCTATGCTGGTCGTCCTGCCCGACCATGAGGCCGCCCGGAAAACGGCCGAGCAAATCGAGGCGTGGCTGGGCACGGTGCCGGTTTACCCCCTGGCACCGCCCGACGTGCTGCCCTACCAGCGCATCGCCCAGGATGCCGCCACCGGTATGGAGCGCCTGAAGACGCTCTCGGCACTCGCCGGTAACGGCAAAGCCGACCGGCCACCGCTGGTGGTAACCTCGGCGGCGGCTTTAGTCCACAAGCTGGCGAGCTTCCGGGAGTTCTGCGCCGCCGGGCACAACCTATCAACGGGCACAACCTGCGAGCTTTATGGTCTTCTGGCAAAGTGGCAGGGTATCGGCTATAAGCTGGAGAGCGTGGTCGAGGTGCCGGGGACGATAAGTCATCGCGGCGGCATCGTCGACATCTTTCCCCCGACCAGCGAACTGCCCGCCAGGCTGGAATTTTTCGGCAACATCATCGACCGCATCAGTCTTTTCGACCCCGAGACCCAGCGTTCCGGCAAGACGGTACCACGGCTATTCATCAGTCCGGCCACCGAGCTTTTAGCACTGAGTCACGAAAAGCTGGCACGGCCAGGAAGCCGCCTCGACCTCTCAAATTTAAGCGATGAAGTCCGGGAGCAGTACCGGCAAGAGATGGAAGACCTGCATGCCGGGTCGGGGACAAATATTGGGTTTTACGCTCCGCTATTCAATCAGGACAGCCTCCTCGGCTACCTGCCGGCGGGCACCATCGTCGTCCTCGACGAACCAGCGAGCCTCCGACGGGCCGCTGGAGAGCTTGACCGCGAAGCCGCCGAACTGCGCGACGACAAGTTAAAGCGCCATGAGCTGCCCGCCAACTACCCCCGGCCCTACTTCACCTGGTCCGAGCTTCTGCCCGGGCTGGAAAGCCGGACGCGTCTGGAGCTCAGCGACTGGGCAGTAAGCGGCCCGGAGCCTGGTTGCGCCCTGGATTTCAAAATGGCCACCAGTTTCGCCGGGCAGCTACCGGCTTTTTTGAATAAACTGAAGACGATGCTCTCCCGTAAGAGCCGGGTCGTCATCGTGAGCCACCAGGCCAGCCGGCTTTCGGAGTTGCTCCTCGACGAGGATGTCCTGGCGTCACCCGTGGCCCAGGTCGGGGCTGTCCCACCGCCGGGGTCGCTAACACTGGTCCAGGGCTCACTGGACAAGGGCTGGGTGATGCCCGGTGGCACCCATCTCTTTACCGACGCCGAAATCTTCGGCTTTGTCAAGCAGCGGCGGCTTTCCCGCAAGCACCCGGTGCCGCACCACAAGCTGATTACCGAGATAACCCCGGACGACTACGTGGTGCACGTTGAGCACGGCGTGGGACGGTTCAAAGGCGTCGTGACCTTGAACGCCAACCAGGCCGCCCGGGAATACCTGGTCATCGAGTACGCCGAAGGCGACCGGCTCTACGTTCCCACCGACCAGATAGGGCGGGTAGAACGCTACGTCGGCGCCCACGACCACCCGCCGGGTTTAAGCCGCCTGGGCACTCAGCAATGGTCGCGCACCACCCAGAAGGCCCGCGAGGCCGCCGAGGAGGTCGCCCGCGACCTGCTGGCCCTCTACGCGGCGCGGATGCACAAAAATGGCTTCGCCTTCTCGCCCCCGACCGTCTGGCAGCAGGAGATGGAGGCCTCTTTCCCCTACACCGAAACGCCCGACCAACTCGAGGTCTGGCAGCAGGTGAGCGAGGACATGGAGAAACCGGTGGTCATGGACCGGCTCGTCTGCGGCGACGTGGGCTACGGCAAGACGGAAATCGCCCTCCGGGCCGCCTTCAAAGCGGTCATGGACGCCAAGCAGGTGGCGGTGCTGGTGCCGACAACCGTACTGGCCGAGCAGCATTTCGCCACCTTCCGGGAACGCTTCGATACCTTCCCCATCCGGGTCGAGGTGCTCAGCCGCTTCCGTAGCGAAAAAGAGCAGCGGGCGATACTGGACGACCTGGCCCGGGGCAAGGTGGACATCTGCCTGGGCACCCACCGTCTGCTCCAGAAAGACGTCACCTTCAAAGACCTGGGACTGGTCATCATTGACGAAGAGCAGCGCTTCGGCGTTAGCCACAAGGAACATTTTAAGAAGCTGCGCCAGGAGGTGGATGTGCTCACTTTGAGCGCCACGCCGATACCGCGCACGCTGCACATGGCCCTGGCAGGCGCCCGGGACTTCAGCACCATGGAGACCCCGCCGGAGCAGCGCCTGCCGGTGAAGACCTACGTCGCCGAGGCCGACGACCGCTTTATCCGGGAAGCCGTCCTGAGAGAGATGGAAAGGCACGGCCAGGCCTTCTTCGTCCACAACCGGGTGCAGAGCATCGCCCTGGTCGCCGACAAGCTGCGGTCGCTCGTGCCCGAGGCTAAAATAGCGGTCGCCCACGGCCAGATGCCCGAAGCCGAACTGGAAGCGGTGATGGCCGGCTTCACACGGGGCGAGAGCGACGTGCTGGTTTGCACCATCATCATCGAGTCCGGCCTTGACCTGCCCAACGCCAACACCCTCATCGTGAACCAGGCCGACCGGTTCGGTCTCTCACAACTCTACCAGCTCCGGGGCCGGGTGGGACGCGGCGCCAACCTGGCCTACGCCTATTTTCTCTACGAAAAAGGTAAGCGCCTCACCCCGACCGCGGGAAAGCGCCTTAAGACCATCTTCGAGGCTACCGAACTTGGCTCCGGCTTCAACATCGCCTTAAAAGACCTGGAAATCAGGGGCGCCGGCAACCTGCTGGGAACCAGGCAGAGCGGCCACACCAACGCCGTGGGTTTTAACCTCTACACGAGGCTGCTTGCCGAAGCGGTCGAGGAACTGAAAGCGAAGGGTGAGGGACGCCCGGAAAAAGCCGCCCGCCGCTTACCGGAACCGACCATCGACCTACCCCAGGCCGCCTACCTCCCGGAACACTACGTTAGCGACCTTGACCTGCGTCTGCAACTTTACCAGCGCCTGGCCAGGCTCAGCGAACCGGCGCAGATTGAAGCCTTCGCCCGGGAACTCGACGACCGCTTCGGCACGCTTCCCCGGGAGGCGCAGAACCTGCTCTACGCGCTCCGGATAAAGCTGCTGGCTATCGGGGCGGGATTAGAGTCCATCACCACCGAAGACCACCAAATCGTGCTCCGGCGGTTCGATGGCTCAAATTTCGACAAGGGCACGCTCAGGGCGGTTACCGGCGAAGGGGTCACCATAGGCTTTAACCAGGTGCGCCTGGGCCTAAAGCACCTGAAAAACACCTGGCACAAGGTGCTGGAAGAAGTGCTGGTGAGAAGCCAAAGTCTGTCTATGTAAAACACGCTTAAAAGATTATTGTCATTTAGGACTAATCTTGGCTCCTTTGCGTGAGTTACATTCTCGACACAGAACTTGAAGATTCTCCTTATCGAAAGCTAAGGTAGGATATTTACTCCTAGGTAATATGTGGTCTACCGTGACATCAACATTTTTTTTAATATATGTACCGCAATTAAAACAGATACGACCCTTTTCTTTGATTACTTGTTTACGAAGAAGTTGCCATTCTGGGCTAGCGTAAAACTGTTCCGTCTCATCTAACCGCCGTTTTCTTTCTCCTGCTAATTGGTCAATACGAGTTCTAACCTCTATGCCCCGTCGCTTTACTAGCCCATAAATAAAAACTATATAGGCTACTATTGGTATGAGCAAAAATAAACCGTAACGCGTGACGATAGTAAGGATTATTCCGAAAATTGATATTAGTAACGCAACAACGAATCTAGTTCCAAATATCCTGTCGGGAATCTCCCCCTCAGCTTTTGTAGTTAGCCTTTTCTCAATTTCCTTTGTTATCAAAATACCATTGGTTAACTCAACTGCTGGTTTCTCAATTTTAGGTTTCGGGTTTTTTGCTTCATTGAGACGACGAAGCTGGGCATTACGTCGGCGTGTTGCAGCACTCTTTCGGCGGTCTTTATCTGTATAATGATAGCTGAACACCTGTTATTCTCACTTGTTATACTTTATCCAGATTTTAGCCCCGTTTGCCAAACATTATACCACTGTCTCCATGCTATAATAGTACAAATATATTAGAGGAGAGCCTGTGGAAACCCTGGTCTGGGTGCTGGCTGGCCTTGTGGTCATACTGGTGGTGGCGCTGGTCGTCCGGCGGCCAGGTTCTGCGGTTGATTTGAAACAGGCATCGGAGCACCTGTTAACGCTGGCCGAACAGCGTCTAAAACTCGCGGCCCAGGCCGGAACTGCCGACCTGGACACCAAAAAGCAGCTGATTGACCAGCAGGTGCAGGCAGTTAAGACCGAGCTTGAAAAAGTCACGACCCTGGTTGGCGGCATCGAGAAAGACCGGGAAGCTAAATTTGCGGAACTGGCCACCCGGATTAAAACCCTGGGCGAGCAGGCCACCGGTCTGACAGCGGCCACCAGCACCCTCCGCGAAGCCCTGGCCAGCCCCCGCACCCGGGGCCAGTGGGGCGAGCGCATCGCGGATGACATCCTGCGGTTCGCCGAGTTCATCGAGGGGGTGAACTATCACAAACAGGCCACCATAGAGTGCGCCGGCTCCCGGCCTGACTATGTGTTCCTGCTGCCCAAGGGGTTGCGCCTGAACATGGACTGTAAGTTCCCCCTGGACAACTACCTCAAGGCACTGGATGCTCCAAACGAAACTGAACGGGAGAACTACGAGCGGGCATTTCTGCGGGACGTGCGCGGCCGGGTCAAGGAGGTTACCAGCCGCGAGTACATTGACCCGGAAGGCGGGACGGTGAACTGCGTGCTGCTCTTTATCGCTAACGAAAGCATCTATTCCTATGTCCATCAGGCCGACCCACGGCTACTGGACTACGCCGTGCAGAACCGGGTGGTCTGCTGCTCGCCTTTAACGCTCTTTGCCGTGCTCGCCGTTATCCGGCAGGCGGTGGACAACTTCGCGCTGCACGAGAAATCCGACGAAGTCCTCAAACAACTTGGCCGGTTCAAGGCCGAGTGGGGGAAGTTCGCAGACGCGCTGGAGACCCTCGGTGACCGGTTAACCTCGACCCAGAAGGCCTACGAGCAGGTGACCGGGCCCCGCAAACGCCAGCTGGAGCGCCCACTAGCCCATCTGGAAATGCTGCGCCAGCAACGGGGCCTGGAGATTGCGCCGGCCGATGAAACGGCTTCGCCCGGGCTGCCGGAAGGCAGCGAAACTGACGATTGATGGGTGAGCTTGACTGGCCTTTGCCTCAGGCAGGCCAAGCTGTTATAATGGTCATAAGTTGTAATACCAGAGGAGAACTCTTTGAAAATATTGCTGGTCTATCCGGAATACCCGGATACGTTCTGGAGTTTCCGGCACGCCCTTAAGTTCGTCTCCAAGAAAGCGCCCTTCCCGCCGCTCGGGCTAATCACGGTGGCCCCCATGCTGCCCGGCGACTGGGAGAAAAAACTCATCGACATGAATGTCACCAAGCTCACCGACGAGAACATCAAGTGGGCCGATTACCTGTTCCTCTCCGCGATGGTCGTGCAGCGGGAATCGGCGCTGGAAGTTATCGCCCGCGCAAAGCAACTGGGCACCAAAATCGTCGCCGGCGGCCCGCTATTTACCACCGGCCATGACGAGTTCAAGGATATTGACCATTTCGTGCTCGGCGAGGCCGAAAACAGCCTGCCACCCTTCCTGGCCGACCTGCGCACCGGGCACCCCCAGCCGGTTTACACCGCGGGCGAATTCCCGGATATCGCCCTCACCCCCGTCCCGGACTGGTCGCTGCTCGACATTAATAAGTACTCCTCCATGAGCCTCCAGTACTCGCGGGGCTGCCCCTTCGACTGCGATTTCTGCGATATCATCGTGCTGAACGGCCACCTGCCCAGGACCAAGAGCCGGGAGCAGATTCTCCGGGAGCTGGACTCACTCTATGACCACGGCTGGCGGGGCGGCCTCTTCATGGTAGACGATAACTTCATCGGCAACCGTAAAAAATTAAAAAATGAAATTTTACCCGCGATGGCCGAATGGATGCGACCGCGGAAATTCCCCTTTGTCCTCTCCACCGAAGCCTCCATCAATCTGGCCGATGACAAAGAGCTGATGGGGCTTCTGGTCGAGGCGGGTTTCAACCGGGTATTCGTGGGCATCGAAACTCCCAACGAAGAAAGCCTGGTGGAATGCAACAAGGGCCAGAACATCAAACGCGATTTAATGGCCTCCGTAAAGGAAATTCACAACCACGGCCTGGAGGTGCAGGGCGGCTTCATCGTCGGCTTTGACAGCGACCCCATCTCCATCTTTAAAAACCAGATAAACTTCATCCAGAAAAGCGGCATCGTGACCGCCATGGTCGGCCTGCTCAACGCCCCGCGCGGCACCAGGCTCTACCAGCGCTTAAAGGGCGAAAACCGCCTGCTCCAGGGTATCAGCGGTGATAACACCGACTGCTCTATGAACTTCATCCCCAAGATGAACCGCGAGACGCTCCTTAGCGGCTACAAGCAAATACTGACCACGATTTACGCCCCCAGGCAATATTACGACCGAATCAGGAATTTCCTCGCCGAGTACCGGCCTCACCAGCCCAAGGGCAAGGGGCGGGACCGGATTAAGTTCTACCATGTCAAGGCGTTTTTGAAATCGCTGTGGCTGCTGGGTATCAAAGAACGGGGACGCCTCGAATACTGGCGTTTCCTGTTGGTCACTTTTTTCAAATACCCACGTAACCTGCCGATTTCAGTGTACATGGCCATCTACGGCTACCATTTCCGAAAGGTGGTGGAGAGGTTGACCTCCCCCATCAAGGGCAGACTTGCCCAACAGCCCACCCATAATTCCTGACGCTAGAGGAAACCCTCTGGTAGCCGGAAAGGCCCTTAAAAAGGCACGGGTACCGGCCAGGTAAGCGTCAGTATCTAAGCTCTGAACTGCCCTTTCATGTCAGGAGTCCCGGCGAAATCAGCTCTAAAGATAGTCGGGAAGCTCAGTGAGGCTGCGGATGCGGGGGCGGAACTCACTTTCGGGATAGAGGTCATAGCGGTCAATGAGGACGGGGGCAATACCGACGCCACGGGCACCGAGGATATCCAATTCGTACTGGTCGCCAACGTGGACCGCTTCGGAGGCACTCACCCCGGCTTTCTTTAACGCGAGGCGGAAG
This sequence comes from Chloroflexota bacterium, assembly GCA_043803245.1. Taxonomy (GTDB): domain Bacteria; phylum Chloroflexota; class Dehalococcoidia; order Dehalococcoidales; family SURF-40; genus SURF-40. The sequence goes on along the minus strand of JAZDKE010000023.1, from coordinate 10,714 downwards.
ACCGGCGGTTTCGGTTTGTCGGCGCCGGCCTCTTCGGCGTTGGCCACCAGGTCAAGGCAGGTTTCCAGGCCCGTATCCCGGAGAGTTGCCAGCTGCTCCTTTGAGGCATTTGTTACCAGCCCCAGTTTGAGACCACGAACTTTGAGCACTTTCAGGGTGGGCAGGGCATCATCATAAAGCCGGTAGCACGGTGGCCAGTAATAGCGCATCACGGCCCTCAGGACCTTCAAGACGGTTTCATCGCTAGCTTCGAGGTTGGCCTCTTTGAAGATTAGCCTGGGATAGTAGGCACCGATTTGGGCCTTCTCGGCATCGCTGCCACCGGTGAGACGGGAGAGAAAATCCCCCTTGAGAATGAGGCTATCAGCGGCGAAGATACCGCGCATCAGGACTTTCGGGGCTATCTCAAAACCCAGCTCCTTAAGAACCCGGTCATAGATTTCTTCCCGGCCAGGCTCGCCGTAAGCCAGGGTATAAGACCAATCAAAAAATACTGCTTTAATCACACGGATTAGCTGCTAGTTATCTTCCACGCCCTGTTCTTTAAGGTAATCAACCGCATTCTGGACGGTGACGATTTTCTCGGCATCCTCATCGGGAATCTCAACCTTGTGCGAGGCGTCGCTGAAAGTCTCCTCGATGGACATAATCAGCTCCACCAGGTCCAGAGAATCGGCCCCCAAATCTTCAACAAAGCTAGCCGTGGGCGCAACGTCCTTCTCATCAACCCCCAGCTGCTCCACAACTATCTTCTTTAACCGTTCGTAAATGGTCGCCACAATTTACCCCCCTTTTAATTTTCCGAGTCTTACCGGCTCGTCAGGGCGCTGATGGAACCCAGCACCCCGTTGATAAACCGAGAAGAACTATCGCTGCCAAAAGTCTTGGCGAGTTCTACGGCCTCATTGATGGCCGCTTTCACCGGCACTTTATTATCCAGTAATATTTCGAAGATTGCAAGCCTCAAAATATTGCGGTCAACCAGCGATATCTGGTCAAGGGGCCATGCGGGCGCGAAATCCTTAATTTTAGCGTCAATTGCCTCGCGGTGGCCCACCACGCCCCCGACCAGCTCGCGGGCAAACCCGGCGTTAGCCTCCGAGAGCTCCTCACGGGCAAGCAGCCGTTCCAGAGTTTTAGCGGGGTCGTGCCCTACCGAGTCCTGCTCGTAGAGCGCCCGCAGCGCCAAAGACCTCGCTTTTCGCCTTTCGCCGCTCATAACTTGGCTCCCAGTCCTACCAGGATACTACCATACCGCCGTCAACATTCAAAACCTGGCCGGTGATATACCTTGCTTCATCCGATGCCAGGAAAGCCACCGCCTCGGCAACGTCCCGGGGCGTGCCCAAAAAGCCCAGCGGGATGTGCTTTTTAAACTCTTCCCGGTACTCTTCCTTGAGCGCCTGGCCGAGACCGGCATCAATCAGTCCCGGGGCCACGGCATTGGCGGTGATGCCCCGCGAGGCCACCTCCTTGGCAACCGTCCGGGTAAAGCCCAGGATACCGGCCTTGGCCGAGGCGTAGTTGGCCTGCCCCGGATTACCCACCAGGCCGGACACACTGGAAATGCTGATGATACGGCCCCGGCGCTGCTTCATCATGTGTCTCAGCACCGCCCGGGTACAGAGGAAAACACTCTTGAGATTGACCGCAATCACCTTGTCCCAGTCCTCGTCCGACATGCGTACCAGCAGCTGGTCGCGGGCGATGCCGGCGTTGTTCACCAGGATATCAATCTGCCCGTATTTCTCCATCGCTTCGGCTACCAGCCGGCTAACCTCAGCCGACTGGCTTACGTCGGCCATTATCACCGCCGCCGGCCGGCCCATCTTGCTGATTTCTTCAGCCACGCCGTTAGCCGGCCCGGGGTCGCCAAAGTCGTTAATGACCAGGCTGGCCCCGGCTTCAGCCAGTCTGAGAGCGATGGCACGTCCGATTCCCCGGCCACTGCCGGTCACCAGCGCCACCCGATTCGTAAGGTCCATCAGTCACCTCTAAACTTAGTAATCGCCTCGGCGTCCCCGATGTTTTGTATCTCAACCTCCGGGTTAATCCGCTTGATAAGCCCGCCGAGGACTTTCCCCGGTCCGATTTCGATAAAAATGGTTACCCCTCGGGCAATCATATATTCAACGCTGCGCTGCCACTGGACACAGGTGCAGAGCTGCTCAAGAAGTTCCGTTTTGAGCGCCTCGCCGCCGGTCACCGGCTCAGCGGTGGTATTGGCGACGATGGGCACCCGGGGCTCGTTAAAAACGAGACCTTCCAGGAATCGACGCAGGCCGCTTGCCGCCGGCCGCATCAGCTCGGTATGAAAAGCCCCACTCACCGCCAGCGGCACCACCTTGCGGGCGCCTCCGTTTCGAGCCAGTTCCGAGGCACGCGCCACACCATCACTATTGCCACTCACCACGAGCTGACCGGGGCAGTTGATATTGGCAATCTTGGTGCCCGTCGCGGCGCAAATCTCAGCCAGTTTGTCTTCGGCCATTCCCAGGACAGCCACCATCGCCCCCGGTGATTTGCGGCCCGCCTCATGCATAAGGCGGCCCCGTTCCCGGACCAGACTGATGGTGGCGGCAAAATCGAGCGCCCCGGAAGCTGCCAGCGCGGTGTACTCTCCCAAACTGTGACCGGCCACAAAAGCCGGAGCGGGCAGCTTGTCCCGCGCCGCCGCAAGGCATGCCAGGCTCACGGCAACGATGGCCGGCTGCACGTTTACCGTCTCGCGAAGCTCCGCTTCCGGCCCCTCAAAACACAGCCGGCTTAAGGAGAACCCCAGCGCCGAGTCCGCCTGCTCGAAAACCGCTTTAGCTTGCTCAAAACGCTGGTGAAGGTCACGACCCATACCCACCCACTGTGACCCCTGTCCCGGAAAGACATAGGCCGCTTTCATCTCGGCAGCTTCACCCTACGCGGCCTTCTTTTTGGGACTCTTAATCTCAATCACTTGCCGGCCGGCGTAGCTGCCGCAGGTCAGGCAGACGTGGTGGGGCAGCTTGGGGTTGTGACACTGGGGGCAGTCCACCAGTGCCGGCGCTTTGATACCCAGGTGGGCGCGACGCTCGCCCTGGCGCGCCTTGGCATACTTTCTCTTTGGTAGAGGCATAAGTTTACTTTTTTCCTTTCCTTTTATCCTTTAATTTTAGCAATGGTGCCCAGCGAGGGTCAACTTCCCGAGACGAACACTCGCAGGGGCCCAGGTTCCGGTCATGCCCGCACTGGGGACAGAGGCCGGCGCAAGTCTCCCGACACAGGGCTTTCATCGGCACCGAAAGCAGCGCGTACTGCCGCGCCGCCTCGGTCAAGTCCAGATTATGCCGCTGGTCAATGGTGAAATTGCCAGCCTCTTTGGGTAATGATAACCGGTTACCGCTTAAGAGGTCAACCGTCTGAAGGTACTCGTCTTCAAACTCAAGTTTTAGTGGCCGGTTAAACTCTCCCAGGCAACGGCTGCAGGTAACTTTCATCTCACTACTCAAGCTAGCCTTTACCAGGATGCCCCGGTCGGTACGGGTAAGCTTCACGTAGCCGCTTACCGGGCTCCCCTTACCGCCAATCTCCACCAGCCCGTCCAGCTCATATTCCCTCTCCGAGCCGATTGGCTCCTTGAGCTGCTGGGCAACGTTAATCGCAAGCATCTTTTAGCACTCTATCGCAGGATTATGTCAACTATATCCGGCGACTTCCCCCGCGATAATCCCTACCTCTGGTCTTTCAGTTTCTCAATCATCAACGGCACAACCTTGAACAGGTCACCGACGACGCCGTAGGTGGCGATATCGAAGATGGGCGCGCCGGGGTCGTCGTTGATGGCCACGATGACGTCCGAGGTCTGCATACCCGCCATGTGCTGGACGGAGCCGGAAATGCCGCAGGCGATATAAAGCCTGGGGCAAACCGTCTTGCCGGTCTGGCCCACCTGGTGGGAATAAGGTATCCAGCCTTCGTCCACCGGCGGCCGCGAGGAACCCAGGGCCGCCCCCAACAGGTCAGCCAGCTCCTTTACCAGGGCGAAGTTCTCGGCCTTGCCCAACCCCCGCCCCCCGGAGACGATGATATCGGCCTCGTCAAGATTGACCCGCTCGCTGACATCTTCAATGAACTCAAGGAGTTTGGTCTTCGAGGTCACCGGCGCGCCGCTAAGGTCAACCTTTATGATTTCACCCCGGTGATTAGCCGAGATTTTACCCTTCTTGAAGATTCTTGGCCGGACGGTGGCCATCTGGGGCCGCCGCTCGGGGCAGATGATGGTGGCCATGATGTTGCCGCCAAAGGTGGGCCTGGTCTGCCGCAAAAGCCCTTTCTCGGTGTCAATATCCAGAGCGGTGCAGTCCGCGGTGAGACCCACCTTCAGCCGGGCGGCCACCTGCGGCAGGAAGGAACGCCCCATCGGCGTCGCCCCGGCAATGACAATCTCAGGCCGGTACCGGCTAATCAGGTCCGCCAGCATCCGGGCGTAGGCATCCTCGCGGAAGTCCGCCAGCTCCGGCGACTCAACCACATAAACTTTGTCCGCACCGTGGCTGGAAAGGCTGGCAACGTCATGCAACTTGTTCCCGATGCAGACGGCGCTAACCTCGGTCTTCAAGCTATCGGCCAGTTCCCTGGCCTTAGCCAGCAGCTCATAGGCCACGCCCTTTATCTGACCGTGGTGCTGCTCGGCAAAGACCCAGACGCCGCGATAGCGGCTATCTGCCGCCGCCGGGGTAACTTCCTCGATGGCCAGCACCCCGATGGGACAGGCTTCAACACAGGCACCGCAGAGAGTGCAGCCGTCTTTAACCCGTACCAGGTCATCCACCACCTCCAGCAGGCCGAAAGGACAGGCGCTAATGCAGCTTTCACAGCCGGTACAGAGGCTACTATCGATTTTCAGGCCCATTTCACCCCTACCCCGGAATGATACCCGATGCCCGCAGTTTCTCAAGCAGGCTGATTACCTGGTTTTCCGGCGCGCCCGCCAGTATTTCGGCGCGGCTTTCCCGCCGGGGATAGAATATTTTTATAACTTTTGTCGCCGAGCCGGCCAGCCCCACCGCCTCCGGTGGCACTCCCAGCTCGCGGACAGTCCAGACCGGTACCGCCGCTGATTTGGCACGCATCTGCCCCCGCAGCGAGGGCAAACGCGGGGTATTAATCTCCTTGACCACGCTGATAACCGCCGGCAGGGGCGACTCGATAATCTCGTAGCCGTCCTCGACCATGCGCTTTACCCGTATTTCCTTTTCACTAATCTCCTGGACTTCGCTCACGTAGGCCACAAACGGCACCCCGAGCACCTCGGCCATCTCCGGCCCCACCTGGCCGGTATCCCCGTCAAGGGTCTGCCGCCCGCAGATGACCAGGTCATAAGGGGCAAGTTTCTTCACCGCCTGGGCCAGGGTGAAGGAAGTCGCCAGGGTATCGGCCCCGGCGAAAGCCCGGTCGGAAAGCAGCACCGCCGAATCAGCCCCCAAAGCGATGGTCTCGCGCAGCATCGGCTCGGCCTGAGGCGGCCCCATGCTGAGCGCCGTTACCCTGCCGCCGAAGCGCTCTCTGAGCCGCACCCCTTCCTCCAGGGCATAAGTGTCGAAGGGGTTGATGATATTCTTAATCCCCTCCCGGACCAGGGTATTGGTCTCAGGATTTATCTTGACATCGGCGGTGTCCGGCACCTGTTTCAAACAGACGATGATGTTCAAGGCCGTCTTCCCCGCCGCTTCCTGAGCTCCAGAGCGATGGCGTTCCTGATGGTCTGGTTAGTACCCTCGTATATCTGGGTGATTTTGGCATCCCGCATGATTTTCTCCACGGGGTAGTCGCGCATGTAGCCGGCGCCGCCGAACACCTGCACCGCGTCCGTGGTCACCTTCATGGCCACGTCCGAGGCGAAGACCTTGGCCATGCCCGCATCTTCGGTATAATCTTTAGCCCCGCTGTCGATGGTGCGGGCAGCGCCGTAAACCAGCAGCCGGGCCGCCTCGACCAGGGTCGCCATATCCGCCAGCATGTGGGCAACCGCCTGCTGGGCAATCACCGGGTGGCCGAACTGGACGCGCTCGCGGGCGTAGTCCACCGCCGCCTCTAATGCCCCCTGGGCCAGGCCGACCGCCTGAGCTCCCACGCCGGGCCGGGAACGGTCCAGGGTTTTGAGGGTAGCGATGAAACCCATGCCCTCTTTACCCACCAGGTTCTCCTCGGGTACGGCGCAGTTACGGAAGACCAGCTCCCGGGTGCTGGAAGCCCGGAGACCCATCTTCTTCTCCTTCTTGCCGAAGGTAAAGCCCGGGGTACCCTTCTCCACCAAAATGGCGCTGGCCCCACGGCTGCCCTTCCCCGGGTCGGTAAGCGCGATGACCAGGTATATCTCCGCCTCACCGCCGTTGGTGATGAACTGCTTGGTGCCGTTCAAGATGAACTTGCCGTTTTCCCGGCGGGCGGTGGTCTTGATGGCGCCGGCATCGCTGCCCGCCCCGGTCTCAGTGAGGGCGAAGGCCGCCAGGCGCTGTCCGGAGGCAACCTGGGGCAGGTATTTCTTTTTCTGCTCATCGCTACCGAAATGTATCAGCGCGGAACAGCCCAGGGCATTGGCCGCGTAGCAGATGGCCACCGCACTGTAGGCGCGGCTGAGCTCCTCAATCACCAGGCACAGGTCAAGGCAGCCGCCGCCCAGCCCGTCATACGCCTCGGGGATAAAGACCCGCAAAAGGTCGGCGGCCGCGAGTTCCTTCATTATTTCCCAGGGGAACTCTTCCTTCTCATCGAGTTCCGCCCTTGCCGGCAGCACTTTTTCCTCGGCAATCCGGCGCGCCAGGTCTTTAACCATCTTTTGCCGTTCGGTGAAAAAATACTCCAATTCCCTTTCCTTTCCCCCAGGCTACCCGTTATCAGAAACTGACGAACACGCTAACAATGCCCAGCATTATATAACAATAGGTAATAATATCACCAAAACACAGTGTTCTATTATAAACCGCCACTGATAGTCACTGTCAAATATTTACGGCATTGACGTTAGCGCCGATTACCCGCTAAGATGATGAGCTAACCCCCCCTGACCTTTGGGACTGGCGCGCAGTTTGCGATATAATTAAATTGTCTTTACCGGCATACTGGAGGTAACTTGGACTTAGCCCGGGCGAAAGCCGAAGTCATCAGTGAGGTGGCCGCCCAGCGGGAGCGGCTGGTCAAGCTCAGCCTCGAAATTCACGCAAACCCCGAGATGGGATTTGAGGAATCTCAGGCCTCAAAGTGGCTGGCCGAATACCTTACCGAAAAAGGCTTCGAGTTAGAGCACGGTATTTGCGGGCTCGCCACCGCCTTCCGGGCACGCTACGGCCAGGGAAGCCCGGCCATTGCCCTGCTAGCGGAGTATGACGCGCTGCCCGAACTGGGCCATGCCTGCGGCCATAACCTCATCGCCACCATCGCCGCCGGCGCCGCCGTCGCCTCGAGAAAAGCCATCGACCGCTTCGGCGGCAGTATCCTGGTGATGGGCACACCCGCCGAGGAACTGCTCGGCGGCAAAGCCATCATGGCCGAGCGCGGCGCTTTTAGCGGGCTGGACATCGCCATGATGGTGCATCCCGGCTCGTGCAACGTGGCGGCCACCCGGACCCTCGCCTGCCAGCCGCTGGACGTTGAGTTCACCGGCCGGGCCGCCCACGCCGCCGCCTGCCCCGAAGAAGGCATAAATGCCCTGGAAGCCATGCTCCTGGCCTTTAACGCCATCAACTCCCTGCGCCAGCACGCCAGAGAGTCCTGCCGCATCCACGGTATCATCACCGATGGCGGCGAGGCCGCCAACATCGTCCCGTGGCACAGCGCCGCAAGCTTCATCGTCCGCGCCGAAGATGACGCCTACCTGGAAGTGCTGAAGAAGAAAGTCGTCGCCTGCTTTGCCGGCGCCGCCAGGGCCACCGGCGCCCGGCTCAGCTACCGGTGGCGCGAGGCGCGCTACTCCGCCATGCGCAACAATTTCACCCTGGCCCGGCTGTTCTGCCAGAATATGGCCGCCCTGGGTCGTAACTACCTGCTTGAAGATAAAAACGGGAATTTCGGCAGCACCGATATGGGCAACGTGAGCCATCTGGTACCCGCCATCCACCCCCTGATTGCCATCAGCCCGCCGAGCACCGCCGTCCACTCACCCCGGTTCGCCAGAGCCGCCGTCTCGGAAAGGGGCCACCGCGGCCTTCTGGACGGGGCCAAGGCGCTGGCCATGACGGTGGTTGACCTGCTCGGCCAGCCCGAAACGGTTGCCAGAATAAGAGAGGAGTTTGCCGGTAACCATGGTTAAGGTCGGCATCCCGCGGGCGCTGCTTTACTACCAGTACTACCCGATGTGGCGCACTTTCTTCCGCGAACTCGGCGCCGAGGTGGTGGTCTCGGATGAGACCAATCAGGCAGTTCTGGCAAAGGGGGCGGCGCGGGTCGTGCCCGATACCTGCCTGCCGGTAAAAGCCTTCCTCGGGCACGTGCTCTCCCTGGCAGATAAGTGCGACCATGTTTTTATTCCCACGGTGCGCAGCATCCGGGCAAAGGCCTATAACTGCTCCAAGTTCCTGGGCCTGGCCGACATGACCCGGATGGTCGTCCCGGAGTCGCCGCCCATCCTGGACATCGAAATAGACTTAAACCGCGGCCAGCGCTATCTCTACCGGCAGATTTACCGCCTGGGCCAGCATTTCACCCCGAACCCTTTCAAAATCAAAAAAGCCAGTCTCGCCGCCTGGGAAACCCACTCGCTTTACCGGCGGCTTATGGCCGAGCACCGTCTGCCGCCGCTTGAGATGATGGGCGTTATGTTCGGTGACACGGGGGCCACCGGCTCGCCTCCGGAGTCGGCCTGCGCCCGCACGACCATCGCCCTGGTCGGCCACCCCTACCTCATCGGCGACCGCCACGTAAGCCACCGCCTGCTGGACCGGTTGCGCCGCGCGGGCTGCCTGGTCATGACCCCGGAGATGCTGACCAGCGTCCAACTCGACACCGGTCTGGCCCAGTCGGTCGGCCAGACCTACTGGACTTACGAAGACGAAGTGGTCGGGGCGGCCAGCTATTACCTGGCAAACGGCGTCGATGGGGTCATCAGCCTCATGGCCTTTGGCTGCGGGCCCGACTCTCTGATGATGGACATGGTACAGCGCCAGGCAAGCAAGCTGGGCACGACGCCCTTCATGAGCCTGACCATTGACGAGCACACTGCGGACTCGGGGCTGGTCACCCGCCTTGAGGCCTTCCTGGACATGGTTACCTTGAGAAAGAGAACGAGGCAAGCGCTATGCCCGTAACCTTACCCCGCATGGGAAATAGCCACATCCCTTTCCGGGCGCTCTTCGAGCGGCTCGATATCGATTACGTCATCCCGCCGGCCAACACCCAGCGGACCCTGACGCTGGCCACCAAGCACTCCCCGGAGGGTCTCTGCATCCCTTTCAAGCTGACCCTGGGCAACCTGATTGAAGCGCTGGAAATGGGCGCCGATAAGCTGCTGGTCCCCGCCGGCTACGGCATCTGCCGGCTGGGCTACTATTTCAAAACGCAGACGCAAATCCTCCAGGATATGGGCTATCATTTCGAGATGATTCCGGTCGGCGTTTCCGAGCGTAAATTCCTGGGCATCCTGGAGATCGTGCGCCGGTTGTCAAACCATGCCGCCTGGGCTAAAATACTTTCAGCCTTTCGTTTTGGCATCGCCAAGATGAACGCGCTGGACAATGTCGAGCGCAAGGTGCACCAGATAAGGCCGGTAGAGCGCCACCGGGGAACCGCCAACCGAATCTACGTCCGGGCGGTAGAAGCGATTGACCGGGCGCCGGATAACGCCAGCCTTAAAGTGGCGACCAGAGATTACCTGGCCGAACTGGAACAGGTTGACAGAAACGGGCTAAAGCCGCTCATCGTCGGCATCACCGGCGAGTTCTACGTGGTGCTGGAACCGTTCTCCAACCTGGACACGGAAAATGAGCTGGGCAAGCTGGGGGTCTGGGTGAGGCGCAGTACCTTCATCTCGGAATGGACGAAGTTCAGCCTTTTCTTAAACCCGCTGGGGATAAAAGAAAAAAAGAGAATCCAGCGGGCGGCATCACCTTATCTCAACCGCGACATTGGCGGTGATGGCTGGGAATCGGTGGGGGAAAAGGTGCTCCACGCCGGCAAATACGACGGCATCGTGCACCTGGCGCCCTTCACCTGCATGCCGGAGATAATCGCGCAGAACATCATGCCCCGGACCCAGGAGCAAATCCCGGTGCTTACCATTCTCTGCGACGAGCAGATGGCCAGGCCGGGCGTGCTGACGCGCCTTGAGGCTTTCGTTGACCTGCTGGAAAGAAAAAGAAGGGCGGGAGCCGGGGCTGCCAGGGGAAATTAATGGAAATTTACCTGGGAATTGACGTTGGTTCGATATCCACCAAAATCGCCGCCCTTGACGAGCAGCGCGCACTGGTGGCCTCTACCTATTTGCCGACCCGGGGCCAGCCCATCGAAATGGTGCAGCGGGGACTTGCCGAAATCAAAAGCGGGCTACCGGAAGGGGCCGCTATCCGCGGCGTGGCCACCACCGGCAGCGCCCGCTACCTGGCCGGAGTCATCGCCGGGGCCGACCTGGTGAAAAACGAGATTACCTGCCACGCCATCGCGGCCTTACACTTTGTCCCCGATGTCCAGACCATCATTGAGATTGGCGGGCAGGACAGTAAAATTATCATCGTCCGGGACGGCATCGTCA
>JAZDKE010000022.1:0-16357 GCA_043803245.1 Chloroflexota bacterium | reverse complement strand
ACCAGTACTGGGATATCGTCTTCACTAATGCCATCAGCGATCTCCTCCTCCTTTTGCCCCTATTCTATACCATTCAAAGGAGATCGTCATATCCGCCCACGGCTAAAAAATCCATCCCACATCGATTTTTGCAAGAGGCTCCATAATAATAAGCGATAAATAATTGACAGCCGATAGTCGGTATCTAATATCCCGTACTCCCCTTTACGTAGCTTGGCTTGGTCTTGTTACCGGGTTATTTACTATTTACTCAAGATGTTATAGAATCATGCTGTGTTTCGCCCTATGACCGGCGGCGAAGGTGGTGGCCAGGCCGCGGGGGATGTCAAGAGCAGAGCCAACTCAAATAGGTCTAGAGGAGTCTGGTAGATGCAGAGATATATTATAAGACGGCTGTTGTGGTTGGTGGTCACGTGTTGGATGATGGTAACCATGCTCTTCTTCCTGATGTTCGTGGCACCGGGTGATGTGGCGATGGTCATGCTGGGTGAGGAGAGCGCGACGATTGACCCGGTGCAATACAAGATTCTACGGGAAAAGCTTGGTCTCAACCGTCCCCTATATGAGCAGTATGGCGGCTGGATGTGGAATGCCGTTCAAGGGGATTTGGGGAGGTCCTACTGGACCGGGGCGCCGGTAGTCCAGGAGATGACGATACGCTTCCCCTATACCGCCGGGCTGATGGTGGTTGGCATGTTCTTTACCGTCATCATTACCATACCGACGGGCGTGATTTCGGCGCTGAAGCAGGATACTCTCATTGACTACAGCCTCAGGAGTTTTCAAATTGGCTTCATGGCTATGCCCAGCTTCTGGATAGGCATACTCCTGCTGGGATGGCTGGCGGTGACTCTCCGGTGGTACCCCAGAATCGAATACGCGACGCTCTTCACCGACCCCATTACGGCCATCCAGCAGTACGCCTTGCCCGGCACTCTGATGGGCGTGCGCATCGCAGCCAGTAATTCCCGCATGTTACGCTCTTCTATGCTGGAGGTACTGGGTTCGGACTACGTGCGCACCGCGCGGGCCAAGGGTCTGAGAGAGTGGAAAGTCGTTTATATCCATACCATGCGGAACGCGTTCCTGCCGGTGGCTACCATTTTCGGTTCGGAAGTGTCCATGCTGCTCGGCGGGACGGTGATTATGGAGTCTCTTTTCAACATACCCGGCCTGGGCACCCTGTTGATTTCCGCGGTAAACGCCCGGGATATCCCGCTGGTGATGGGCATCACGACCTACATCGGGTTGATTATACTGGCGGTCAACCTGCTGGTCGATATTTCGTACGGATTGATTGACCCACGGGTACGTTACTCGTAGCCTAAGGAGGGAGACGCGATGCCGGTTCGGGACGTAAGCCAGGAGTCAATCCGGGCATTAGAGTTAAAAGGCTGGCGACGCTTTTTCTGGAACATCTGGCAGTTTGCCCAGTATAAGCCGCTCGGCGCGTTTTCGGGTTTTATCCTCTTTACCATGATTATGGTGGCCATTTTGGGCCCGTTACTCACCCCGTACGACCCGCTGTCGCATAACCTGCCGGAACGCCTGTCACCGCCCTCCCTGGAGCATCTGGCGGGTACCGACCAGTTTGGCCGGGACATCCTCAGCCGGCTGATAATCGGTACCAGATTAGCGATGTTTATCGGCATCACCGCCGCGTCTTTGAGAGTTACCAGCGGTGCCATAGTCGGGGTTATCAGCGGCTATGCGGGGAAAAAGGCAGACATGGTAATACAGCGGTTTATGGATACCTTCCAGGCTTTCCCCGACCTGATTTTAATCATCGCCTTCATAGCGGTGCTGGGGCCTTCTATCCCCAACCTGATTATCGCCATCGCTGTCCCCGGTATACCGGGGCCGAACCGGGTGATGCGTTCCATCGCGCTTTCGGTTAAGGAATACCAGTTTGTTGAGGCGGCCCGGGCGGTGGGGGCCAGCCCGGCACGCATTATATTCCGCCATATCGTGCCCCAATGTATTGCCGCCTATCTCATCTTACTGTCGGGTAGCCTGGGGGGCGCAATCATGGCCGAGTCCAGCCTGGGGTTCCTGGGGCTGGGCGTGCCGCCGCCACACCCCGCCTGGGGGGCTTCTTTGAACGAGGCGATGCGCATCCACGGTGCTCCCTGGGTGTCCATCTTCCCGGGTATTGCCATCAGCGCCGCTATATTCGCGGCTAACCTCCTGGGTGATGCCCTGAGGGACATCTGGGACCCGCGGCTTAAGAGGCTTTAATATTCCAGTTGAGATGGCGCGGTGGCCACTTCCCCCGGGAAAGCCTGGCCCAGAAGCAGATGCGGTTAAGTAACCCTCATTTTATTCGTCATCGCCCTGACCTTGAATCTGACTGCCATTTTACCGTTTAACATAATAAGCTAGGCCAGCATTACGGATGGTCTCTTATTTGATGGAACGCTCCATTAGCCTTATACTAGCGTTAAAGGCTTTGAGATGGACGCTGGTAAAATATTAGTGGTTGAGGACGACCCGAACCTGCTGAGCGTTCTCAAATACAACCTCACCAGAGAGGGCTACCGGGTTGCCACCGCCACCAGCGGCGACCAGGCGGTCGAAATTGCCCGGAGGGAAAAACCGGAGCTTATCATTCTTGACGTGATGCTCCCCGGGATAAGCGGCTTTGAGGTATGCCGCATTCTGCGCCGGGATATGACGGTGCCGGTCCTGATGCTCACCGCCAGGGCAGATGAGACCGAAAAAATTATCGGGCTTGAAATCGGGGCGGATGATTACGTGACCAAGCCCTTCAGCATGCGGGAGTTGCTGGCGCGGATAAGAGCCATGCGGCGTCGGGCGGGGATGAGCGGGTCTCCGCCTGATGGGGAGACATCATTTAAGATTAATGACCTTGAGATTGACCCTGCCCGGCACCGGGCCACTATCCGGGGAAAGAAACTTGAGCTTACCCCAAAGGCGTTCGACCTGCTGGCCTATCTCGTGCAGAACCGGGGCTTCGTTTTCAGCCGCGAGCAGCTGCTTAACCAGGTCTGGAGCTATGAATACGCCGGTGATACCCGCACCGTGGACGTCCATATCCGCTGGCTGAGGCAAAAAATTGAGGCCGACCCCCGGAAGCCCGCTTACCTGGTAACCGTAAGGGGCGCCGGTTACAAGATGGAAGGCTGAAATTGTTCCGGAGCATTCAATGGCGCCTTACCGCCTGGTTTGTCCTGCTGGTACTTTTGAGCACCGGCGTGCTGGGAGCCTATCTGACCAGTTCCATAAGGAAAAGCGAGCTCAGCAGCCTGCGTAACCAGCTATTGAGCGAGGCCAGAATTATCGCCCAGGCCAGTCAGTCTGGCATTTCTGCACCTGATGAAGCCGGTCTGGACGTTCTCGCAAAAAAGCTGGGCGGCGAGGCCGGGACGCGGGTGACCATTATCGCCCGGGACGGGCGCGTCCTCGGTGACTCCGAGGAAGACCCCCGGGTCATGGAAAATCACTCTCAGCGTCCCGAGGTTATCGATGCCCTGGTAACGGGCATCGGGGAAAGCACCCGCTACAGCACAACCGTCGGGCAGAGGTTGATGTACCTGGCGGTCGGGATTACCAGCGGCGGCGAAGTCCTGGGAGTAGCCCGCGTGGCGCTGCCGCTGACGCAGGCTGAGAGTTCGGTTAGTCATATCATTGCCAGTGTTGTCATAGTGATGGTGGTCAGCGCCGGGCTGGTTATTCTGGCGGCCTGGCTCATCGCCCGGGTGACCACCTGGCCCATCAGGGCGCTTACCGACATGTCCCGGAAAGTGGCTTCGGGGGAGTTTGACCGCCGCATTTCCGTGGGGACGCGGGATGAGGCGGGGAAGCTCGCCCAGGCTTTTAACGAGATGTCTTCGAAATTGAAAGAGATGGTGGCCAGGCTTTCTGAAGACCGGTCCAGGCTGGCGACCATTCTGGACAATATGGCTGACGGCATTATTATGACGGACAGCGAGGGAAATGTCCTGCTGGCAAACCGGGCGGCCGTCCGGCTCCTGGACGTCAGGCGCGACGGTATCACCCCGAGGCCCCTGATTGAGGCCGTCCGCGACTACGAATTAAATGAAGTGGTGAAATCCTGCCTCGAAACGGGCCAGGAGCAGTCGGTACAGTTCGAGTCCAGCGCCTCGAACCGGTTCCTCCGGGCGATTGTCCTGCCGCTTGACGACGTCGGTCGGGGCGTGCTGGTCCTGCTGCAGGACCTTACCGAGCTCAGGGAACTCCAGACCATGCGCCGGGAGCTGGTGGGTAACATATCCCACGATTTCCGGACGCCGCTTGCGGGGATAAAGGCGATGGTTGAAACGCTGGCCGACGGTGCCATCGCTGACTCGGGGACGGCCAGGGATTTTCTGGTCAGAATTGAAGCTGAAGTCGACCGATTGACACAGCTAGTCTCCGAGCTTACCGAGCTGTCACGTATTGAGACCGGCCGGGTTGAGCTTGAGCTTGAGTCGCTGGATATTAACGGGCTGGTTAGTGAGGTTCTCACGCAGCTTGAGCCTCTGGCCGCCCGGCAGGACCTTTCGGTTGCGAAAGAGCTTGGCGATGGTTTGCCTCCCGTCCGGGTCGACCGGGAACGAATCAGGCAGGTAATCACCAATCTGGTGCACAACGCCATCAAGTTCAACCGTCCTGGGGGAAGTTTGAAGGCTGCGACCGGATTACGGGGAGAGTCGGCCATCGTTTCGATATCGGACACCGGCATCGGCATCGCCGGGGCTGATTTGCCCCGTATCTTCGAGCGTTTCTACAAAGCCGACCGTTCCCGGGCCGGACAGGGTACGGGTATGGGGCTGGCTATCGCCAAGCATATCGTCCAGGCTCACGGGGGCCATATCTGGGCGGAGAGCGAAGAAGGTAAGGGCACCACTTTTAGCTTCAGCCTGCCGGTAAACCCGCTACCACGTGGCCGCCAAAATTTAACACCGTTTTAACAAAGCCTTAAACTGCCCTTAAATTCCGTCCTCTAAACTGGGATTAAGTATGAAGAAGGTGCTGTTCGTTTGTGTTCACAACTCGGGCCGCAGCCAGATGGCCGAGGCCTTCTTCAATCAGATGGCCGGGGGCGCGGTTACCGCGATTTCGGCGGGGACCAGACCGGCGGCGCATATTGACCGGGGCGTGGTCGAGGCCATGCGCGAGGTCGGCATCGACATCAGTGACCGCAGGCCAAAGCGGCTGACCCACCAGATGCTGGAAAGCGCCGACCGGGTGATTACCATGGGCTGTGGCACAGCCGAGACCTGCCCGGCGAGCCTGATTCCCGCGGAAGACTGGGAGCTTAGCGACCCCGAAGGAAAGTCCCCCGATGAGATAAGAAAGATACGGGATAGCATCCAGGCTAGAGTGGGGGCGCTGCTTAAAAGTTTTTCCTGATTCGCCGGGCCCGGAGTCCGGCGCATCGCTCCGGCAACCCGGTAAAATAGTGATTGTTAAACTAAAAACGGAGGTTTCGTATGACAAGGCGGACTAAGAAATTAAGCGGGGGCTGGCTTGCCTTAACCGGGGTGCTGGTGCTCGCGATTACTCTGGCTGGCTGCGGTGGTAATGACCCCACCACCGCCCGCGGCGGACTGGCTGGCTCCTTCACCATCAACGGTTCCAACACGGTAACGCCGCTGAGCTCGCTCTGGGCCGAGGAATTTATGAAGATGAACCCGCGGGTGAACATCGCGATAAGCGGGCCCGGCTCGGGTGCCGGCATTGCGGCCCTCATCAACGGCACTACCGATATCTGCCAGGCCTCGCGCAAAATGCAGCCATCGGAAATCGACCAGGCAAGGGCCAACGGCGTCGAGCCTTACGAGATACCGGTGGCCAACGACGCCCTCTCGGTGGTGGTGCACCCCACCAACCCGGTATCCGAGCTTTCCTTCGCCCAGCTTTCCGCCATCTACACCGGCAAAATAACCAACTGGCGGGAAGTCGGCGGTAAAGACGCCGTAGTCGTGGCTCTCTCTCGCGACACCAACTCCGGGACTCACGTCTTCTTCAGAGAACACGTCGTGCGGATGGCCGGCCTGGCGACGGCCGATAAAAGCCTGGAGTATGGCTCCAGGGTCCTGTTCCTGCCCTCCACCGAGGAGGGGGTCTCCGAAGTCGCCGGGAATCCGAAAGCTATTTTCTACTCCGGCCTGGGCTACACGACCAGCCAGGTCAAGCTCCTGGGCATAAAGAAGACGGCCGGTGATGCCGCGGTCCTCCCCAGCCGGGAAACTACCTTGAACGGGACCTACCCTATCTCCCGGCCGCTGCTCTATTACACTAACGGCGCGCCGGCGGGGCTGGTTAAGTCTTTCATTGATTATTGTCTTTCGGGCGAGGGACAGGCACAGGTGGTCGGGGTGGGCTACGTGCCGCTCAGGTAGAGTATATAATGCGGAATATGCGAAAAAAAGTTGCCACCGCCACCACGGGAGGCATCGAAGAAGCCCTCCGGCGGCGGTGGCGCATTGGTGAAAAATTCATCGAGGGCTGGGTTTTTTTGTCCGGCATACTGGCGATAATCCTCCTGCTGGGCATTATCATCCTGCTGATGAAAGAAGGCCTGCCCGTTTTTCTGGAAACGCCTCCATGGGAGTTCTTCTTCGGTACAAAGTGGTACCCGGTCTCGGAACCGCCGACCTTCGGCATCCTGCCCTTTTTCGTGGCGACGTTCTGGGTGACCGCGGTGGCCACCGCCATCTCGGTGCCGGTCGGAGTGGCCTGCGCCGCTTACCTGGCCGAAGTGGCTCCCACCCGGGTGAGGGAGACGGTAAAGCCCATTATCGAGGTACTGGCCGGTATTCCCTCGGTGGTGATGGGCTTTATTGGGCTAGCGTTCCTTTCACCGCTGGTGAGGAATGCCTTTAATCTCAACACCGGGCTGTCAGGTCTCACCGCCGGCATCATGCTTTCCCTGATGAGCCTGCCCATTATCATCAGCGTTTCCGAGGATGCCTTAAAGGCGGTACCCGATGATTTCCGGCAGGCGGCTTACGCCCTGGGCGCTACCCGGTGGGAAACTATCTGGCACGTGTCGATTCCGGGGGCGCTCTCCGGGATTACCGCCGCGATTATGCTGGGTGTGGGACGCGCTATCGGCGAGACGATGACGGTGCTCATGGTAGCCGGCGGCGCCCTGGCGGTGCCCCTTTCGCCAGCCGACCCGATGATGCCTATGACGGCGGCCATCGCCTCGGGGATAGGTAACGCGGTGCGCGGTGGCCTGCAATACCGGGCCTTGTTCGCCATCGGTCTGTCGCTGTTTATCCTCACCATGGCGGTTAATCTGATAGCTGACCGGGTTCTGGAGCGTCAGAAAAGGAAATTTGCGAGGTAACCATGAAGACTCAAGCCATATCGAAGCGCAACTTATCGCAGCGGACGGGCTTCTTTTTCCTGCTGGCGGCCACCATCATCGTGGTTGTCCCGGTTTTGGCAATCGTCCTTGAAATTATTATCAACGGCGCCGGCGCCATCAGCTGGCAGTTCCTTACCCAGTCGCCTTCCCAGGCAGGCAAAGCCGGCGGGATTTTCCCGGCCATCGTGGGCACTTTCTACCTGATGCTGGGGACCATTATCTTCGCTCTGCCGCTCGGGGTGATGGCCGGGATTTACTTAAGCGAGTACGCCAAAGATAACTGGCTCACCCGGCTGGTAAACCTGGCCATCGTGAATCTGGCCGGTGTGCCGAGTATTGTCTACGGGCTTTTCGGACTGGGCGTTTTCGTGCTTTTGTTCCACTTCGGTATGTCATTGCTTTCGGCCAGCCTTACTCTAGCCTGCCAGGCTCTGGCCATGACGGTGACGACTTCCCGGGAGGCGATTAGCGCGGTGCCGGAGGAGTACCGAGCTGGCAGTTTGGCGGTGGGGGCTACCCGGTGGCAGACGGTAAGGCACCTGGTGTTGCCGATGGCCATGCCGGGGATTATCACCGGGGCTATCCTGGCCATGAGCCGGGCCGCTGGTGAGACCGCGCCCATCCTGGTCGTCGGGGCGGCCTTTCTCCTGCCGGGCCTGCCCAATTCTCCTTCTGACCAGTTCATGGCGCTGGCCTATCACCTTTACACCGTGGCGGCCCACGTGCCGGGTATGCCCCGGGGTACGATTTGGGGGGTTGCCCTGGTTCTTCTGGCTGTGGTGCTTTCTTTCAATATTCTGGCGACCATTATCAGATTGAGAGTCCGCCAGTGGAGGCTTAACGCATGAAGGTGAACTTAACGCTTTCCGAGGGGAAAGCGGTCGGCCCCGGCCAGGCGAGGCTCAGGATGCAGGAGGTCAGCCTCTATTACGGGAGCTTCCAGGCGCTGCGGAATATCAGCCTGGAGATTCCCCAGCGGGCCATCACCGCGATTATCGGGCCTTCAGGTTGCGGGAAGTCATCCTTGCTGCGGACTTTCAACCGTATGAATGACCTCATTTCCGGGGCCAGAGTGGAGGGACGGGTCGAACTCGACGGTATACCCATCTACGACCGGGGCATCGATGTCGCGGAACTGAGAAAGAAGGTGGGCATGGTCTTTCAGAGACCGAACCCGTTTCCCATGTCGGTGTTCGATAATATCGCTTTCGGGCCCAGGCGGCACGGGAAAAAAGACCGCGGTGAACTCGAAGAAATCGTTACCGACAGTCTGCGCCAGGCGGCATTATGGAATGAAGTCCGGGACAAGCTGGGTCAATCCGGGCTGGCGCTCTCCGGCGGCCAGCAGCAGCGGCTGTGTATCGCCCGGGTGCTGGCGGTGGAACCCGAAGTAATTCTTATGGACGAGCCCTGCAGCGCTCTCGACCCGGTGGCCACCCTCAAAATCGAGGACCTGATGCGGAGCCTGGCGGAGAACTACACTATTGTCATCGTGACGCACAATATGCAGCAGGCGGCGAGAGTATCGGACATGGCGGCTTTTCTGATGATGGAAGAAGACCGGGCCGGTGTCCTGGTGGAATACGGCCCGACGTCCGAGCTTTTTACCAACCCCAAAGACCGGCGCACCGAGGATTACATCACCGGACGCTTCGGCTAAATCCCGGAGGAGGTTAGACCCGGGTGGAGATGAGGGCTGGTTTTCACAAGAGACTGCGGGAAATTAAAGGATGATATCCTGGTGATGGGGAGCATGGTCGAGAAAGCCATCCTTCACGCCGTTAACGCTTTGAAGGAGAGAGACCTGGCGGCGGCCAAGCAGATTATCGCCGATGACGCAAAAGTGGACCGCGAGCGGTTTGAAATCGAGGAGAAGTGCATTCATCTCATCGCCACCCAGCAGCCGATGGCCAGCGACTTAAGGACGATTATCTGCGTCCTCAATATCATCACCGATTTAGAAAGAATCGGCGATTATGCCGGGGGCATCGCCAAGGTTGCGGTGATGAACGATGAGGAGCCTCCCTTAAAGCCGCTCATCGACATACCCCGTATGGCGGAGAAGAAGACCAGCGCGCCGCTCGTAAGATTGATGATACCCAGCACCACAATTAGCCGGGCAGCCATCAGGGAGTCAAATACGTTCATTTCAACCTCATTAGCCGCGTTAATCGATGATGAGCCGGAACCCGCTAAATCTCGACCATAACCGTGTCCCCCTCGATTTTTACGGGGTAGGTCTGAAGGGGACTCGGTGCCCGGAGCAGCTTGCTTATCGCCAGTTTGGTGCCCGACCAGTTGGTCCAGCGGACGACGTGCCCGTCGGTGAGGTCAAACTGGGAGGCATGCCGGGGGCAGGTGACGACCGTCCCTCTGAGGGTACCCTCCGATAATCGGCCTTTAAAGTGGGGGCAGAAATTGCTGGCGGCGTAAAAGTGCCCGGCTACCCTGGCCAGAAGGACTTCTTTGCCCCGGGTGGTAATGCCTCGCATTTCGCCGTCTTTTATTTCGCGTGTTTTTAAGGCGGCGGTGTATTCTGCCATAGCTGCTACCTCCTGATGGGTGTTGATAGAAGGGGAAAGGTCACCTTCCGTTACTCGAAGTATTTGGGGATTTTGCGCAGGTTTTTCTTGACTTCTTCGATGACCTTTTTAGTCTGCGCCACTGTCCGGTCGGGGGCAGCGCCGGCGACGGGTTCCTCGATATCAACCTTAAAGTCCGCGAGTCCCGCTACCAGGCTCATCCAGGCGTAGGGCAGGACGGCCAGGTTATATCCCGAACCGAGGATATCAACTGACCGGCCGCCGCAGACCTCCGCCAGCTCGCGCACCTTTCGGCCAATCATGTTGAACCCGCTGGTGGTGAGTCCCAGGTTGGTGAGCGAGTCGGCGAAATGGGGGTCCGAGCCGCCGTTCCGGATGATAATCTGGGGCTGGAACTTTTGGACAATCGGCGCTACCAGCTCGTCGAAGACCAGTTCATAAGAAAGGTCGCCGGCCCCGACCGGCACGGGGATGTTCACCGTGTAGCCCAGGCCCGGGCCGCTGCCGGTCTCGCTGGCGAAACCGGTGCCCGGGTAAAGCGTCCTCGGGTCCTGGTGGATATCGATGAGCAGCACCCGGTCGCTCTGGTAGAAATACTCGGCGGTGCCGTTACCGGCGTGGGCGTCGGTGTCCAGCACCAGAACTCTTTCCAGGCCGTATTTTTCAATCAGGTGCCGGGCGGTAAAGGCCACGTCGTTATAGATGCAGAACCCCTCGCCGTAGCCGGGCTTGGCGTGGTGCATGCCGCCGAAGCACAGCGCCTTCTGGTAATCGCCCGCCATCACCAGCCCACAGGCCCGCTTTTCCAGGCCGATAATCAGGCGGGCGGCCTCTCCCACCTTGCCCGGTTTCCCCGGCGGCAGGTTGTCCATAGAGTGAAAGCGGGCGAACCGTCCCAACGGCGCTGTCTCCAGGCCGAGATGGGCTGCCCGGTAATACTCCCGGGTGAAGTCAATGTATTCCTGGGTGCAAATCAGCCGCAGGTCTTCGTCGCCCACGGGGTCTCCGGATAAAAACCGGTAGTGGCCGTTAGCCGCTAGTGTCTTTTTCAAAAAATCGGGGAATATCCGGAAGCGGTCGCCTCGGAGCGGGTGCCCGGCCCCGAAATCGTATTCCTCGAGCCCCGCATGGTACATCACCGCCAGCATCGCTCTAACCTACCGGCATGGTTCCGCCGAATGTGCTAAAATCTTTCTGGCACTCATGATACCACACTACCACGTGGGGGGTGTGGCCTGTTTTCCGGGGGACATTTGCCCCGGATTAAATTCTGAGAGCCGGTTTTTTATGATAACGATTTTGAGGTTGATGGTCTTCACCCGGAAATACTGGCCGTGGCTGGTTTTGGCCTTTCTCTGTCTGGTGGCCAACACCACCTTCAGCCTGGCGATACCCTGGATGCTCGGCAGCGGCATTGACACCGCGCTCAGCCGGGGGGAGCGCAGTTTTCTTGTGCTGGCGGCGCTGGTGATGGTGGGCGCAAGTTTTCTCAGGGGGTTCTCCGCCTACGGGAATACCTACTTCAGTGAGGTCATTTCGCAAAAAACGGCCTACGATATCCGCAACGCCCTCTACGACCGGCTGCAGCACCTTAGTTTTGCCTATCACGACCAGAGCCAGACCGGACAGCTCATGTCACGGGCAACCGTTGATGTGGATGCGATACAGCTATTCTTCGGCAGGGGAATACTATCCCTGGCTGAGGTAGTCATACTGTCCCTCGGTATTTCTTACGTTCTCATCTCGCTAAGCTGGCAACTGGCGCTGCTCACTCTGGTGTTTATGCCCCTGGTCGCCTGGCGGGCCATCGCCCTCGGTCGTAGGCTCCGGCCTATCTGGCTTAGGGTCCAGCAGCTGATGGGCGTCCTGGGCGCTACGCTGGAAGAGAACCTCACCGGCACTAGAATCGTGAAGGCTTTCTCGCGCCAGCCCCAGGAGAGCCAGAAATTCGCTGCCCAGGCAACCCGGCTCTATGATGAGCACATCGCTCTGGCGTACCTTCGGGCTTTCAACGTGCCCCTGATGGTCTTTCTCATCGGCTTGCCGGTGGCGCTTATCCTCTGGTATGGCGGCCGCCAGGTCATCGCCGGTAACCTGACCATCGGCGCCACTACCCAGTTCATTCTTTACATCGGTATGCTGGCGATGCCTATCCGCCGCCTGGCTTTTATGACCAATGTCCTCTCCCGCACGGTATCGGCGGGGCAGCGTATCCTGGAGATACTCGATGCCCGCTCAGAGGTCAAGGAGAAACCGGACGCGGCGGTGCTGAGCAGCCTGGAGGGTGAGGTCCGCTTCGAAGATGTCAGCTTCAGTTATAATTCAATTGCGCCCGTGCTGAAGGGTGTCAGCTTCACCGTGCGGCCGGGGGAGCTGGTAGCCCTGTTGGGTGGTTCGGGCAGTGGTAAGAGCACCATCGCCCATCTCATTCCCAGGTTTTATGACCCGAGTAGCGGCCGTATCACGGTTGACGGCATTGATATCCGCGACGTGACACTGGTCTCGCTCCGCCGGAACGTAGGCATCGTGCAGCAGAATGTTTTTCTATTTTCAGCCAGCATCCGGGACAACATTGCTTACGGTGCGTTGGGCGCCAGCGATGAGCAAATTGTAGCCGCGGCCAAAGCGGCCTACCTCCACGATTTTATCCAGGGCCTGGCCGATGGCTATGATACCTGGGTGGGCGAGCGGGGCGTCACCCTCTCCGGCGGGGAAAAACAGCGGCTGGCAATCGCCCGCACCCTGCTCACCGACCCCAGAATTCTTATCCTGGATGACTCCACTTCCAGCGTGGATGCCGAGACCGAGCATCTCATTCACCGGGCCCTTGGTGAGCTGATAAAGGGGCGGACGACTTTTATCATCACCCACCGTCTGCAGGTCATGCAGAACGCCGACCTGATACTGATGCTCAAGGACGGCGAGGTCGTGGAGCAGGGTAAGCACCCGGAGCTGATGGCTAAAAATGGCTATTATAAGCAGGTCTTCCAGTCGCAGCTAGCGGCAACCAGGGGCGAGGAGAACTCGAAATAAAATGAGCTTCTATCATGGCGGCGTCCCTTTTGGCGGGGGGTTAGGCGTTGGTCAGGGTATGCCTGGTAAAAGCCGGGACGACGCCCCGGGCAAGTTATACGATAGCCGGGTGATGGCACGGCTACCCCGGTACCTGGCCCCGGTCAAGGGGTGGCTGGTGGTCGCCGGCGGCGGGGTAATAATACGCTCCCTGGCGCAGCTCGCGGTGCCTTATCTGGTGGCCGTCGCCATTGACCGTTTTATACGGACGGGCAACCTTGCCGGTCTCAACGTCATCGCCGCCATCTTTGTCGGAGTATCCCTGCTCATCTGGGCGGGCAGCTATCTGGAAACCCGGTTTTTAGCCCTTGCCGGCCAGTCCGTGCTCTTCAGAATGCGTAACGAGATGTTTAACCACTTGCAGAAACTCTCGATGAGCTTCTTCGACCGTAACAAGGTGGGCACCATCATGTCCCGGGTGCAGAACGATATCGGCCAGCTCCAGGAACTGCTGACCCAGGGTATCCTGAGCATCATCACCAGCGTCATCACCCTGGTGGGGATTGCCACGGTCATGATTATCATGGACGCCCGGTTAGCCCTGCTCACTCTCACCGTGGTGCCGGTGCTGGGGATAGCGCTCTTCGTCTGGCAAAGGTACGCTCGCCGGGCTTTCCTCAGGGTGCGTCAGGCGATTGCGGTGGTCAACGCTCAGCTTCAGGAAGGCATCGCCGGCATCAGGGTAACCCAGAGCCTTTCCCGGGAAGACGAGAACTCCCGGCAGTTTGACGTTGCCAACCGGGCTAACCTCGATGCCAACATCGACGCCGTCCGGTTGCAGGCCTTTATGATGCCCATCGTCCAGATATTGACGGCCGTCGCCTACGGCCTGGTCATTGTTTTCGGCGGCTCTCAGGTACTGCAAGGGACGCTCGGGCCGGGGGTGCTCATCGGCTTTCTGCTCTATATCCAGCGTTTCTTTGACCCGGTCCTGGAGCTGACCATGATGTATACCGACCTGCAGCGTTCCATGGCCTCCGGGGTGCGCATCTTCGAACAGCTCGATATTAAACCCGAAATCGAGGACCGTGACCGGGCAATCGAAATGCCCAGGGTCAAGGGTGAGGTCAAGTTTAACCACGTCAGCTTTGCCTACGTGCCCGGGGTGGAGGTGCTCCACGACGTTAATCTCACCGTTAGCCCGGGAGAAACGCTGGCCATCGTGGGGCCAACCGGGGCGGGCAAGAGCAGCTTGATGAACCTGGTTACCCGTCTCTATGAGGTAAGCAAGGGCGAGGTGACGATTGATGGCTACAACGTAAATGCCATAACGCAGGCGTCCCTGCGGCGTCAGATTGGCATTGTCCCCCAGGACCCCTTCCTCTTTTCCGGCAGCATCGAGGAGAATATAAAGTATGGCGGTCTTGAGGCTGACCACGAGGCAGTCACAAGGGCCGCTAAAGCTGCCGGCGCCCATAATTTCGTCAAGAATCTTGAGCGGGGCTACGACACGCCGGTGGGGGAGAGGGGAGGCAACTTGAGCGCCGGTGAGCGTCAGCTCATCTGTCTGGCCCGGGCCATCCTTGCCGACCCGCCCATCATGATTTTGGATGAAGCTACCTCCAGTGTCGATACCGAAACGGAGCGCATTATGCAAAGGTCGCTGCGCCGCCTGGCCGAGGGGCGCACCTGCCTCATCATCGCCCACCGGTTGTCCACCGTGACCAGCGCCGACCGTATCATCGTCCTGGAAAAAGGCAGAATCGCCGAGATGGGCACTCACCGGGAACTCCTGGCCAGAAAGGGCCTTTATTACCAGATGTTTGAAGCCTTGAGTGCGCCGGAGGCGGCTTAAACTGAGGCTGCCCTGGCGGGCTAGGTAGCACCGGTCTCCCCGACCGCGGGGAGGGTGAAGGTAAAGCGGCTGCCCTTGCCCGGCTCACTCTGGACTTCGATGGTGCCGCCGTGGGCCTCGACCAGTCGCCGGGCGATAGTCAGACCCAGGCCGCTGCCGCCGGTGGCCCGGGTACGGGACTTGTCCACCCGGTAGAAGCGCTCAAAGATGTTAGGCAGGTCTTCGGGCGGTATGCCCTCACCGTTATCGCTCACGCTAATCTTAACCCGGTTGGCCTGCTTCTCCGCGGCGACCACAATGCTGCCGCCGCTTGGGGTGTGGGCGATGGCATTGTCCAGGAGGTTACGCACCACCTGGACAATCCGCTGGCGGTCTATGTTCACCAGGGGTAGTGCCGGGGGCATCTGGCTGGTAACGGCGATTTGCTTTTTTATTGCCTGCGCCCCGGCTGCGGCCATCGCCTGGCTTACTAACCCGGCGGCGTTCTCCGGCTGGAAATTCAGCTTCAGTTCACCTGCCTCGGCCAGGCTCAGCTCCTGGAGGTCGTTGACCAGCCGCGAAAGCAGGGCCGCCTCTTCGTCAAGGGAACGGATTAGGTCGGCGCTTGGCTGTTTGAGACCTTCCTGGACTGCCTCAAGATAGCCCCTGATATTGGTCAGGGGTGTCCTTAGCTCATGGGCGGTGTCAGCCACCATGTTGCGCCGCAGCCGCTCGGTCCTTTCCAGGTCATCGGCCATGGAGTTGAAGGCCTGGGCCAGCTCGCCGATTTCACCTTTTTCCTTAAAACCGACTCTCTGGGACAGGTCTCCCTGCCCCAGCCTCCGGGCGGCGGTGGCCAGCGCCTTGATTGGCGCGGAGATACGGCGGGAAAGAAAATAAGTGAACAGCAGCGCGATGCCAATTGCCAGGAGCGCTCCCCAGAAAAGGAAGCGGCTGATTGCTCTTGAGAGACTCACCGGCGAGGGGAAAAGGGCCGATGGTTCCGGGCTGATGTAGAGCATGCCGGCGATTGCCCCTTCCCGTAGCATACCGATAGCTCTTTCTAGCAACGGCAGGGGTCTGTCAGGTGGTTCCGGACGGTATATCTGTCCCAACAGCTTGCCCTCGGAATCAGCGACGACGGTGCCGTTTGGGTCGGTCAGAATGATGCGGTGGCCGTAGAGGCTTCCCCACTGCTCGACGTAGGGCTGAATGCCTTCCCAGCCGCCGTGGGCCCGGTAGTAGCGGTTCAGCTCGAAGCCCACCCGGCTCAGACGTACCTGCTGGTTGCGCTCGCCGTACTGGCGCACTTCGCCGCCGGCGGTCTGCCTCACGAAGAAGTAGACCGCGCCCACGGCGACCAGTATCACCAGCGTGAAGGCGAGCATGAGACGGAACCGCAGATTATGGAACATTCACACCTCTTGGAACTTGTAGCCCGCCCCGTACACCGTCCGGATGAAGGTCGGGTGGCCGGGGCCGGGCTCCAGCTTCCGGCGCAGGTTCAGGATGTGGACGTCAATGGTGCGGTCAAAACCTTCGTAGGCGTAGCCCAGGGCCTTTTCAATGAGTTCCGCCCGGCTGAACACCCGGCCCGGCTCTTTGGCTAAAATTCCCAGCAGTTTG
>JAZDKE010000021.1:0-15936 GCA_043803245.1 Chloroflexota bacterium | reverse complement strand
AGTCCACCTAAATTACTAATATAAAAAGGTCCCCATTTTGGCTTGAGATGTCATCTAATAGACTTTTATCAGCTGCTTTTCTAAGGTTGAACTTAAGGTTAAAGGTTCTGTGTATTGTGCACGGATGCCCACCATCATGTCCAAAAGGAGAATATTTGAGGACTGTTTTTGATGGATTCTGAAGCTGATGGTTGGTAGCGCATACCGGATTCGAACCGGTGATCTCGTCCTTGAGAGGGACGCGTCCTAGGCCGCTAGACGAATGCGCCACTCGAAACGCCTGGTATTTTTAAGCCGGGCTGCGAGTTAATATTATCCGTCCTCGGGGGCGATAAAGTCAAGCTGGCGGGCTGCCGGGTTTTTAGAGGCCCACTTCCTTTCGCCGCTCAAAGCTGGTCTCATTATCCACAAACCAGGCTCTTTCCGGCGTGAGGCCAAAGAAGCGGTTTTCCAGTGAGGCATAGAAGTCGGGCATAAACGGGAGCTTGCGGCTGGCTTTTTCCAGAAAGGCGGCTACTCCGGGGAAGGCGATGATTCCTTTTAGAAAGGGGGCGGTGAAGGGGTATTTGGCGACGTAGGTTTCGACGGCCCGCGCTAGCTCTACCTCGGCGGTGAGCAGGCTGGCGGTTCCTTCTAACTGGATACCCTTGATTTTCCGCCAGTCGTCCAGCTTTGCAAGGGGGTAGTCTTCGGTGATGCTCGCCGCGACCCGGTGGTTGGCGGCCAGGTTCCGGCCGTGCCGCGAGGTCAGGGGATTGGAGAGGAAGTAGAGCTTGAAGCCATCGCTCGCGTAGAAGACGGTGGTAGCCCAGGGCTGGTCATCCAGCGTGGTTGCCAGTGTCATCGTCTGGTGGTGCTTTAAGTATTCCAGGACGGTTGCCCGTAATGCCTCTTTCTCCAAAGGCGAGACGACCTCCTAAAGTTCCTGGTGAGCTGCCACGCCAGGCGGGTAGAAGGGGTCTTGCAAGCTTCTACCCCTGGCTATTTCTGTCCTGGCAACGGCTCACCGCCGGCCCACGGGGTACGGACACCGGAGATTATCTGCTGGAAGAGCCGGTCGGTTGGTTTCTTATGGGCGAGTTCGGTACCCGGCGACATTACCGCGGCGGCACCGGCGGCCACTCCGTAAGAGATTGCCTCGTGGATTGATTTTTCCTGCGCCAGCTTGAAGACAATGGCGGCCAGCATGCTGTCACCGGCGCCGACCTTGCTTTTTACGGGTACCGAGGGTGCCCGCAGGCGCTCGCAGAGGTCGCTGGTGACCAGCAGCGCTCCGGCGGCCCCCAGCGAGACGACTACGATTTCGCTCTGTCCCCGGTCAACGATGCTGACGGCGGCGGCTTCCTGCTGGCTCTCGTCTTCGATATCGAAGCCGGCCAGGTCTATCATTTCGGCCATATTGGGCTTGATGAGATAGACCGGTTCCTTGAGCGCCCGTTTTAAGGCTTCGCCCGAGGTGTCCAGGATGATGCGGGCGCCGAGGTTCCTCGCTTTGCTGATGACCTGGGCGTAGAAATCATCGGGGACGCCCGGCGGCAGGCTGCCGCTGATTACCAGGTACTCCGGCCGGGGTGAAATCGCGTCCAGCTCGTTAAGGCAGCGCCGCAGTTCGGCCTCGCTGAGTTCCGGCCCGGGCATACCGAAGCGGTACTGCAGGCCGGTGGCCTCTTCGTAGACGGTGAAGTTCTCACGGGTC
The DNA here is from genome assembly GCA_043803245.1 of Chloroflexota bacterium. GTDB lineage: Bacteria > Chloroflexota > Dehalococcoidia > Dehalococcoidales > SURF-40 > SURF-40. The sequence goes on along the minus strand of JAZDKE010000021.1, from coordinate 14,240 downwards.
ATGTTCTTGATGGGGACGGCGTACTGGCTCACTCCTTCCTCGGTGAGCATGTCCTGGAGCATCTGACCGTTGGTGCCGCCGGCGGGGAAGATGGCGATTGACTCGCCTCCCAGCCTTTTGATGACCCGGGAGACGTTGATGCCGCCCCCACCAGGCTCCCGGCGGAGTTCTTGGCAGCGCAGTTTCTTTTCGGCGACTACGTTTTGAGTGCTGGTGCTCTTGTCCACACTGGGGTTCATGGTCAGGGTGGTGATGGCTTTCATCGGCTTCTCCTTTTGGCGGGCGAAGACCTTGGCTTTCTAACCTAACCAGCAGCCATCGCTGATTGTTATCATAGCAGTTTATTAACCCGTCGTGCCAGCGTTTTTGGGCCGGCTTAAAGCGGGCCCGCCGATTTTTTTGCCTCATTTACCGGGGAAAGGCAATCAACATTATCAGGGAATCTCGGCAGAGATATAAAGCGCCGGGGAAGGGCAAGAGGTAGGGAGGCGTAATATTTACAGCCATCCCAGCTTTCTGAACACCGCAAAGCCTAGCCCCATGGTTGCAAACTGAAACACGATGACCGCCGGATAAACCCACGGTATTTCTAACTCAGGCATGAAGGCGAAATTCATGCCGAAATGGCTGGCTATCAGGGTGGGTATCATAAGGATAACCGTCAGGGCGGTGAGCCTTTTCACCACGTCATTAAGTTTTATGATTCTCTGGTTTAGTTCCTCGGTCGCCTGCATCTCGTGTTCCTGGCGTAATTCCCGGAGAATGGCTAGCCGGCGGCGGCACCTCCCTTGCAGGCTCTCGCTTTCCGCCGTTAGCAATCTGTAGTCAAAGGCGATAAGTTGAGTCTCCATCTGCTTATAGTGTCTCTCCTGTAACCTGAGCAGCAGGTCATTGAAATCTTCCAGCCTATCATACAGGCGCGCAAATTCCATGGTGAGATTGCGGTACTGGTCAAGGTCGAAATTATCTTCCAGCTGCTTGACCAGTTTGATGTATGATTCCAGACGCCGTTTGTGGCTTTCCTGGACTTTGTCGAGGACGAAGAAAGTTAATACCGTGGATTTGCCAAAAGGTTTCGAAAGGACGTCTTCAAAGGTTTCGGTCTCTTCAGGGGACGGAAGTTTTTTGGAAAACACATAAGATATGTCCGAAGTCAGGAAAAGCAGGTTATCCGGCTGCTCGCCGCTATAATCTTTAATATTGAGAAATAAATACCGGTCGGTGCCCTGGGCAAAATCGGTATCCAGCCCAACAACTGATTGGACATCGAAAACCAGTCCGGTCGCTTTTTCAATCGCTTGCGAGAAATCATCGAGATTATTGAAGGCCAGGAAATCAATCTGGTGGATTTTGCCTTCCATAGGCACCTCTCAGGATGGAGTTTTCAGCTAATATATGATAATTATATTTAATATGGCTGGCCACTCGGGATAGTTCCCGAACTTTCATTCGAGAGGAAGCAACTTATTCCAGCCCAAGACCTATAACGTAGTTCATTGCTTTGTTATATTGCTGCTTTTGGCTAGGCTGTACTCTCTAAAGACATGGTCCAAGCCAACAAGATAAAGTGTCGAGAACCTCAGGTCTAATTTTAGGATGTTTCTATTAACAAAATCATCAAGATGTGCATCATCTACGACTCGCGGGAAGTGCGAGATGTCGTCGAAAAAAAATATGATTAGAGATGTATTAGCAGGGTAATCCTTGCCCTTTTTCCGCTCTGCGGCAACAAGAATTCTTTTCAAGTCATCTTTCGCTGCTTCCTCAACATAGGCACCGCCGGATTCTACCGAAACCTTTAGTCCAGTTCTCTTTGTACCTTTCTTACTCACCTTACCATATGGGGAGACTAAACCTCTGTTATATAGTGCGAGGCTGCGCAGGTACTGATTTTCTCCTTCGTGGGATTGGGTTATCTCAACATAAAACTGAGAAGCAGGCTGGGTTCTTAGGTCGGTCACCACCGCGTCGTAGTTTTGATTGCCAATGACTGGCTTTAAGAGCACTTTATTAGTATCGCCAAACTTGCGTTCCCCAAATTTGGCAAGAGGAAGAATTTCCTCCATAAGCTGCTTCGTAAGTCCCTCATGGAGTCTCAGGGCTTTCCGCCCCTCGTCAGAAGAGTTGTAAATCTGGTCATCCTTCTGTTTAAACCAACTCAACAACTCCGAAGGGGTTCGTTCCTTAGTTAGTTCCTCTATACTAATGCTTTCGTCTGACATCTCAACCATGGCACCCACAGAGAAATTTGCGGTAATGATATTACCTCTTGCTGGCTGGGGAAGAAGGATTCGAACCTTCGCTAGCGGATCCAGAGTCCGCTGTCCTACCACTAGACGATTCCCCATCATACGCCCTGAAATTATAGTAAATCGGGCTTCAACTGTCAAAGTCGGCATAAACAATATTAATCTGCTCAAGGCGGCTACTGGACGATTGGAAGGCTATCGGGTATTATAGGGCTTGAGACGAGAGATGGGCGATATTGACTTGGGGGCTAGGACTACGGCCGGTTTAGCCGAACTGGAGCGGCGGCTTGGGGTATCTTTTGCAGACCGCTCACTTCTGGAACAGGCGCTACGCCACAGTTCTTACATCAACGAAAATCCCGGGCTGGGGCAGTCTAACGAAAGGCTGGAATTTCTCGGAGACGCCGTTCTGGGGCTGGCGGTGGCCGAAAGGCTTTTTCGTGACGACCCCGATGCCACTGAGGGTGAGATGACCAGGGCGCGGGCGGTCCTGGTGCGCGAGGAAACCCTGGCCGGTCTGGCTGGCAGCCTCGGACTGGGTGAGTACCTGCGTCTGGGGAAGGGGGAGACGGGGAGTGGGGGACGCCATAAGTCCAGGAACCTGGCGCGGGTACTGGAAGCGGTTATCGGGGCGCTCTTTATAGACCGGGGGTTTGAGGTTAGCCGGGAGTTCATCCTGGGGCTTCTCGGTAAGGAGTTTTCAAAGCTAAAAATACTGGCGGACGTTGATTACAAAACGAGGCTCCAGGAGCTGGTCCAGGCCCGCCAGCAGCCGTCCCCGGTTTACGAACTGGTATCCGAGGTGGGGCTGCCGCACGCCCTGACTTTTACGGTTATGGTGCGGGTCGGGGAGAGGGTGCTGGGCACCGGTTCGGGAAAAAGCAAAAAGGTGGCCGAGACTGAAGCGGCACGGGTGGCCTGGGAGGGCCGGAGTAAAATTTGAGCTGGTAGAGTTGCTGCGGCCATGTAATGTGGCGATAACATAACTTTTACAAGGGGGTTGTTATGGGCAGTCGAGACTTTCGCAAAAAGGAGACCAAGAAACCGAAGAAAGGCAGCGTAAAGGCATCGATCGAAGAGGTGCAGGTGCAGAGCGCGGAGGTCGAAGTAATCCGGAAGCCACACAAGGAACGGCGGGATGAGGGGGAAGAGTAGCCCTCCCGGTTGCCAGCTGCCTCGCTATTCAAGGCAGATGAACACCGGGCGGCAGTTTTATTTTCTCGATAGGTCTGGAGTCCTGCTTGGCTAAAGATTCCGGGGCTGAAGATGGGACGGCCTTAGCCTGTCTGCGTGCCACCATTTCGGGGAAAGTCCAGGGAGTATTTTTCCGGGACTTTGTCGCCAGGCGGGCAGTGGAGTTGGGACTGTGCGGCTACGTCCGTAATCTGCCCGATGGCAAAAGGGTGGAAGTCAAGGCGGAAGGGGAGCGTCTCAAGCTGGAAAAACTCCTGGACTATCTCCGGGTGGGGCCTCCGAAGGCCCGGGTGGAAATGGTGGCGGCCAGCTGGCAGGCTTACCGCGGTGATTTTAAGGGTTTCGATGTCCGATACTAGCTTTCTCTGGGCCGGAGTTCACCGCAGGCTTCTTCAATCAGGTCGAGATACTTGGCTTTAAGGCCGAGCAGTTTTGAGGCTTCGCAGTCAGCCTGGAAAGGGTCGCCCGCGAAGATTTTGCCCAGGTACTCGGTCTTACCGTCGGTGCCGTCCCCGGAGCCGGTGTATTTCTGTCGGGCTTCGATGATGCCCATGTCGAAGGGCAGGGTGAAGTACAGGTCGGCGAGCACCCGGTCAATACCCAGGCTGTAAAGGGCTTTGAAGTCTTCTCCCGGGTCGCCGTATTTGGCGGCCGGCAGCGCGGTGAGCAGGTTCATAATGCTCATGCTTGCCTGGCCACCCAGCACTTTCAGCGGGGCTACGCTAATCAGGTAGTCGCTGGACAGGATGACGTTGGGCACCCAGAAGGTGGTTACGGCGAAGGGTTTCTCCAGTGGGTTGTCCACTTCCACCCAGGTGCAGTCTTTAACGTCCAGGGTGAGCACCCGCGGGAAATCGTAGCCCAGCGTCTTGTAATTGTGGTAGACCGGCTCTTGCCCGGGAGCGCCCTCAAGCAACAGGATATCGGCATCGCTCACCGCCCGGATGCCGCTGATGATGGTCGCCAGCATCTCCCGGCTGGTGGAGATGGGGTAAGGTTTCGGGTAGGCGGCACAGGGCTTAATCAGGATGCGCCTTGCCCGCGATATCTGCGGCGGGGGCTGCAGGACAAACTCTGAAGCATCAAAAATCAACGGCGACTCCTTGGCGCTGTCCACTAGAACTCCTCGTCCCAATCGAGCATCATTACCTGGACCTGTTCCCCGGCGGCCAGGGTCTTCCGGTCTTCGGGAATAACTATCAGACCGTTGGCCCGCGACATTGAGGTCAGGATACCCGAGCCCTGTGCCCCGGCGACCCGCGCCAGGTAACGGCCACCGCTTTTTTCCACTTTCGCCCGGACATAGACGCGGCGGCCATCGCGGTTTTCCAGCGGGCCATCGGTCACCGCCCAGACCGTTGGCTTGGCTACCGGCGGTTTGCCCATCATCTTGAGGATGGCCGGGCGGGCGAAGATTTCGAAGCTGACCATGGAGCTGACCGGATTGCCGGGCAGGCCGAGAAGGGGCACCTTCCCGATGCGGCCGAAAGCAAGGGGTTTTCCCGGCTTCATGCATACCTGCCAGAAAGTGATTTCACCCCGCTGTGCCAGTATTTCTTTGACCAGGTCGTAATCGCCCGCCGAGACGCCGCCGCTGGTAATCAACAGGTCGCTACTAAGCCCCTGGTTGAGTTTGGTGTTGAGCGAGTGCTGGCGGTCGCGGGCGATGCCTAGAACTTTCGGCTGCCCCCCGTAGCGCGCGACCTGGGCGGCCAGAGCGTAGCTGTTGCTGTTGTAAATCTTGCCCGGCCCGAGCTCCCGGCCGATTTCGGTAAGCTCGTCGCCGGTGGCTAAAATAGCGACCACGGGCCGCCGTATGACCTTTACCCGCCCCCGCCCCAGTGAGGCCAGCACCCCGATTTCCTGGGGGCGGAGTACCGCGCCTTTGCCAAGAACGGTGGCATTTCTGGGGATATCTTCCCCGGCCCGGCGGATATTACTCCCCGCCGCAAGTTCAACCTGGACGCCGATTTCTCCGGTTACCCCTTTTCGCCGGGTCTCGTCGGTGTCCTCGAATCTCACCACGGTGTCGGCACCATCGGGCACCGGCGCCCCGGTCATGATGCGGATGGCGGTGCCCGGAGTAACTCTCTTACGGGCAACGTTGCCCGCGGCCAGGGTGGCCACGACACGGAGCAAACGCGGCGCCCCCGGGCGGGCACCCCGGATATCGGCCGCCCGGAGAGCGTAGCCGTCCATGGCGGCGTTGTCCAGCGGCGGCACGTCAGCCGATGCGACCACATCCTCGGCCAGTACCTGCCCCAGGCAACCCAGAACCGGCTTTTCCTCGGTTTCGAGGAGATTTACATAACCTAAGACTTTTCCCAGGGCTTCCTCGACGCTTATCATTTCTCCCTCTGGCAACTGATTTTCCGGGCTAGCTTCAGGTCTTGCCGGGTGTTGATATTAAAAAAGCTTAAATGCTCCGGGTCGAAGCGTTCTATCTCTTCGGTGGTCACGTAGCGGACCCTGACCATATCGAAGAGCTGGCGGACATTTAAGTTGCCCTTCGCCAGCATCCGCTTGATAGGTTCCAGACAGCTTTTAGAGTAGACGGCGTGCAGCGGTTCTAAAGCCTCACCCAGGCGCAGCACGACCGCATCGAATTTATCCGAGACCTCGATTAAGTACCGGAGCAGGCCCTGGTTGAGAAAGGGCATGTCGCAGGCGACCACCAGATTGCGGGGTGTTCCCGAAGCCGCGAGTCCACTGTAAATACCTCCCAGCGGCCCCTTGCCCGGGTAGACATCGGCCACCACTTTAACCGGTGGGGTGCCTTCTAGTCTCGGAAGGACCTGCCTGGCGTCGCCGGTGACGATAATTATCGAATCAAGGAAGCTCAAACTTGAAACAACCCGCTCAAGCAGCCGTCCGTGGTTGATAATCTCCGAAGCCTTGTCCCGGCAGCCAAGACGCCGGCCCTTGCCACCGGCCAGGATGATACCGCTCGTGTCCAAATCGCTGCCTTTTGTCTCTCCTCTAAATATATTTTACCACAGTATTGTGGCCTCAGGAATACCCTGGCCTGAAACATTTTTGCTTAGCAACCTCACCCCTTTTAGTCCCCTCTCCTTCGGGAGTGGTTAAGGAGAGGGGGAGAGAAAATGAAGAGGGGCCAATGCCCCTCTTAAACGCCCGGGATTGGGTAGGGTATCGCACGCTACCGGATGCTGAAAGTTAAGACGGTGCTAAGGAGAATAAGTTCTCTCACACCCGGCTTGGCAAGTATAACAAGTGGGGCTTTTAGCAGTTCTTATAAAATTTTAAGGGGGAGTTTAATGAGGGGCGCTAGCCCCTCTTAAAAAATATCCCCCTTCCCTTCACCAAACTCCATAAGGGAAGGGGGTTTAGGGGGATAGGTTACTAACCCCCCGATTTCACTGGCACGCCCCGGACAGTCCATAGACTGTGAATTACGGCAGTTTAATCTGCCAGCGAAAGAACGAGACTCACCAGTGTGCGGACGGGCACGCCGGTAGCTCCCTTCACCTGATAGCCGTGGTCTTTATCGGTATCCGAGGTGCCGGCGATGTCCAGGTGAACCCAGGGCGTTTCGCCGACGAATTCCCCAAGGAACTGGGCGGCGGTGATGGCGCCGGCGTAGCGGCCGCCGACGTTTTTGATATCGGCCACCTCGCTCTTGTTCTGCTCCTTGTACTCCTCGAACATCGGCATCTGCCAGGTAAGCTCACCGGTTTCGCCGGCGGCCTTGAGCAGGCGATTGGCGAGTTCCTGGTTATTACCGAAAGCGCCGGTGGTGATGTCTCCCAGGGCGACGCGGCAGGCCCCGGTGAGGGTGGCCACGTCAACGATTCGTTTGGCTGAAAGCTTCACCGCGTAACATAAGGCATCGGCCAGGGTGAGGCGGCCTTCGGCGTCGGTGGAAATGATTTCCATGGTCTTGCCGTTCATAGCGGTGAGCACGTCCCCCGGTTTTAGGGCGCTGGCGTCGGGCAGGTTCTCGGTGGCGGCCACCAGGGCCACCACGTTTACCCTGGGTTTGAGACGGGCGATGGCGCTGATGGCGGCCATAACCGCCGCTCCGCCGGCCATGTCGCATTTCATCTCGCCCATGCCCTCGGACGGCTTGATTGAGATGCCGCCAGAATCAAAGGTGATGCCCTTGCCCACCAGGGCGATGTCCAGTTCGTCCGATTTGCGGCCACGGTAGTTGAGGATGATGAACTTGGGCGGCTGGGAGCTGCCCTGGTTTACCCCCAGGACTCCCCCCATCCCCAGCTCGGCCATTTGCGCCTTCTCCAGGATGGTAACCTCAAGCTGATAGTCTTTGGCCAGGCGGACGGCGATGCCCGCCATATCGGAGGGGGTCATGTAGTTGGCGGGCTCGTTGGTCATGTCTCGGGCCAGATTGGCGGCTTCGGCCAGGATGACGCCGCGGCTGATGCCCTTTTTGAGCGCCGCAAGCTGAGAACGGTCGGCGGTGACGATGGTCAGCTCTTTAATTTCCTGGTGGTTGTTTTTCTTGGTGAGGTGCTTATCGAAGGTGTAGCTGCCGAGCAGGGCGGCTTCGGCCACCGTCTGGGCGGCCTCCTGCGGGCTTATGCTGGCGGCGTCCGCGACAAGGTTCAGGCTGGCCAGGGTCGTGACGCCCTTCTTTTTCAGGTAGCGCACCGTCTCGGCGGCTGCCTGCCTTACCCGGTCCTTGGTGAGCTCGGCTTTTTTGCCCAGGCCGGTAACCACCACCCGCTGGGCGGCCAGCCGCCCCAGGCTGTGAATCACGGTGATTTCGGAGAGTTTGCCCTTGATTTCGTCATCTTTCATCAGCCGCTCAACCGCCCCCCCCAGCCGCCGGTCAATGCTGGCCAGTTCGCCCTCGGGTTGCTTTAAGCCCTCAAAGGTGCCGATGATGATCGCCCCGGCACTAGTGGCCGCGATGTCACCGCTTACCGCTTTGATTTTCATGTTCCGGGGCCTCCTTCTGCTTCACGTACGATTTTTTCCCAGGGCGGGGCCGATGTCCCGCGAGGTGTCCACCCCCAGGTGCCGGCGGCCGATTGTCGGCGCCGTGGGTTGCATCTTCTGGTAGACGGCCCAGTCGGCGTCGGAGCTAACCGCCGGCTCTTTTGGCCGGCTGGCGAGCCTCTCCTTAACCAGTTCGGGTGGGGCTGCCACCCGCACCAGAACCAGCCGGGAGTTCAGCCGGTCGGCGATGTGATACCGGTATTCCCGGTTGTGTTCGGAAAGGTTGGTGGCGTCAAAAATCAGGCTAACCTTTCCTGGCTAATTCTACCTGTCCCGGACTCACCAGTCAATGTTAAATAGTGCTAGAAGGTGCCCGGACTGGTCTTAGAGCGGGTGAGGTAGCGCCAGGCCAGCGCTCCCAGGATGGCGGCGGCGGCCGCCGCCGCCAGGGCGCAGTAGAGGAAAGCGTCGAACCAGAAGCCCCCGGGGAAAAGCATTATCAGGTAGTCCCGTGAAGGGTCAAGCTGCCAGAAGTCGTTGGCGAAACTGAGAATATGGAACTGGTAGAACAGCCAGTTGAAGTTGAAAACGATGCCCAGCCCCATGGCGGCCATCAGCCCCAGGGTGAGGGCGCTGCCGCCCAGCACCCCGCCTGCCAGAAACCGCCACTTCCCTTGCCGTCTTAAAACCGCCCACAGGGTAAAGACCAGTACGTAAGCCAGGGCTACCGCAAACACCCGGTAATCGAGCCAGACCAGCCCTTTAACGTCTTTGAGGTGGACTATCTCCCGCTCGTTGAACAGGCTAAACGGCTGGCCGTTTTTGGTCGCGGTGAGGTTGATGAATTCTTCGTCCGAGTTGAAGTAGCTTATCAAGCCGCGCGCCGCTTTTTCCAACTCCGCGCGGGGAAGGCCGGTGGTCTCGCTGACCCGGTATTTTTCAAAGCCGTAGAGGTAGAGCCAGCGGCTGTTTATCGCCCCGCCGATACTGGCCGAGAAAATCAGCGCCGCCAGGCTCGAGACAAAGATAACCCTTGCGAAATTCCTTAAAATATTTAACATTTGCCCGAAAAACCGCGAATGATAGTGATTTGGCTCATCAGCTAAGTTTACCCTGTTACCCGATGTCGTATCAACATCGGGGTGGCCCTGTGCTATAATTTGGTTTGTTATTTAGATGTTTACTCACCTCCACGTCCACACCGAATACAGTTTGCTTGACGGCATGTGCCGCATTTCCCAGTTGGTTGCCCGGGCGAACGAGCTGGGGATGACCAGCCTGGCGATTACCGACCATGGTGTCCTCTACGGCGCTATCGAGTTTTACCAGGCGGCCCGGCAGGCGGGGATAAAGCCCATCATCGGCTGCGAGGTCTACCTGGCGCCGGAGAGCCGGACCGGGCGGGGGGCGGCCGATAAGGAAGGCTATCACCTGGTGCTGCTCGCTAAAGACCAATCGGGCTACCGCAACCTTCTCCAGCTCACCACCCGGGCGCACCTCGAAGGCTACTACTACAAGCCCCGGGTAGATAGGGCACTGCTTAAAGAATACCACCAGGGGCTGGTGGCCCTTTCCGCCTGTCTTGGCGGCGAGGTGCCGCGTCTCTTTGGCCAGGGACGCATCTCCGAGGCGAAGGCGGCCGCCCGGTGGTACCGGGAGACTTTCGGCGATTTCTACCTGGAGATAATGAGGCATCCCGTGCCGGAGCTTAAGCCCCTGAACAACTTTCTGGTCTCGCTGGGGGAAGAGTTCGGGATACCGCTGGTGGCGACCAACGATGTCCACTACGTTAACCGCGAGGACGCTGGGGCCCATGACCTCTTGCTCTGCGTCGGCACTAACTCCACCGTAAATGACCCCAAGCGCATCAGGATGGCCGCCGACAGCTTCTACCTCAAGAGTCCCGAGGAAATGTCAGGGCTCTTTGCCGACCTGCCCGAGGCGCTGGCCAACACCGAGGCTATCGCCGGGATGTGCCACTTAGAGCTTGATTTTAGCCGTCTCCATCTACCCGAGGTGGCGCGGCCGGAGGGCTTGAGCGCCGACCAGTACCTGGCCTCCCTTTGCCGCGAAGGCCTGGAGCGCTACTATCCCGGCCCCTCCCCGGAGATTAAGGCACGGCTGGAATACGAGCTGGACGTTATCCGCCAGACCGAGTTTGCCAACTACTTCCTGGTAGTCTGGGATATCGTTTCTTTTGCCCGGGAAAACCGGATATTCTTCGGGGTGAGGGGTAGTGCCGCCGCCAGTTTGGTACTGCGCTGCCTGGGTATTACCGAAGTGGACCCCATTGCCAACCGCCTGGTCTTCGAGCGCTTTCTCAACATCGAGCGCAAGGAGATGCCCGATATCGACCTGGACTTCCAGGACGACCGGCGGGACAAGGTAATCAGCCATCTCTCCCGGAAGTACGGGCCGGACCACGTCGCCCAGATTATCACTTTCGGCACGCTCGGTGCCCGGGCGGCATTGCGGGACATCGGCCGGGCGCTGGGGATGAGCTATGGCGATGTCGACCGGGTGGCCAGGCTGGTGCCCCCCAGCCCCGGTATGACTCTGGCCCGGGCGCTTAGTGAGAATTCGGAACTCCGGGAAATCTACCAGGCGGATGGGATTATCCGCAACCTGGTGGACAGGGCCCGGGAAGTGGAGGGCATTTCTCGCCACGCCAGCACCCACGCCGCCGGGGTGGTGATTTCCAGAGAGCCGCTCAACCGTCATGTCCCCCTGCAGCGGGTGAGCCGGGGCGACGGCGAAGCCCTGGTCATGACCCAGTTCGCTATGGCGGATATTGCCAGCATCGGCCTTTTGAAGATGGATATCCTGGGACTGGCCAACCTGACCATCCTCAGCAAGACGGTTGAGATTATTAAGGAGAGTCGTGGCCTCGCCATCGACCCTTACCGCATCCCCATGGATGACCCCGGGACCTTCGAGCTGCTGAGTTCGGGCGAGACGTCCGGCGTTTTCCAGCTGGAAGGGAGCGGCATGCGCCGCTACATCAAGGAGCTTAAGCCGAGCACTTTCAGCGACATCGCGGCCATGGTAGCCCTCTACCGGCCCGGCCCCATGGAGCACATCCCCACTTTCATCAAGGCCAAGCACGGGTTAGAGCCGATTCATTATCCCCACGAAGCACTGGAAAATATTCTCAAAGAGACTTACGGGGTGATTGTCTATCAGGACCAGGTGCTCTTCATCGTGCGGACCTTCGCCGGCTACAGCCTGGGGCAGGCGGACATCTTCCGCAAGGCGATGGGCAAAAAAATCCCCGAGGTGATGCGCAAGGAAAAGACCAATTTTCTGGCCGGGGCAAAAAAACTGGGTTTCAGCGCCAAAGTGGCCGAAGAGATTTTTGCCCTGATTGAGCCCTTCGCCGGCTATGCCTTTAACAAAGCTCACAGTTTCAGTTATGCCCTGATTGCCTACCAGACGGCTTATCTCAAGGCCAACTTTACCGCAGAATACCTCACTGCCCTGCTCATCGTTAATGCCGGCCAGCTTGAGAAGGTGACCAATGCCGTAGCCGAGTGCCGCCGCATGGGGATTAGCGTGCTCGGCCCGGATATCAATAAGAGCCAGGCTACCTTCACCATCGAGCGGGACGGGCTTGAAGCACCCGCGATTCGCTACGGACTGGCGACCACCAAGAACGTGGGGGCTGGCGCCGTTGAGAATATGATTAGCGAGCGCGCCCTCGGCGGCCCCTTCGGGTCGGTTGAAGAGTTCTGCCGGCGCTGCGACCTGCGGGGTACCAACCGGCGTGCCCTGGAGAGCCTGATTAAGGCCGGGGCGTTTGATACCCTGGCCAGCCGGGGCAGTCTCTTAAGCAACATTGGCCGGGTTTTAGCCCTATCACAGCGAGAGCAGGAGCGGCGCGAGACGGGTCAGGCCACCATGTTCGACCTCTGGGGGGCGGAGGCGCCCCTGCCCCTGGCTGGCCTTGACCTGGGCGGGGATGACGTGCCGGCGGCCGACCGGCGGGCCTGGGAGAAGGAATTGCTCGGAGTCTATTTCACCAGGTCCCCGTTCGGGGCTTTCGCCGGCAATATGGCGGCTGGCGAGGGCACGTTCTGCGGCCGGATTGACACCGAGATGGACGGCCAGCCGGTAGCCGTGGTGGGCACCGTGACCTCGGTCCGGCAGCTTTTTACCAAGGAGCGCAAGGCCTTCGTGAGTGCCGTGATAGAGGATGTCTCCGGTAGTATCGAGGTTATGGTCTGGCCCCGGCTTTACGAGCAGGGACGCGAGCTCTGGCGGGAAGGCAGCACCCTGCTGGTGCACGGCAAGGTGAGGCTGAAGGACGACCGGGTGCAGCTTGCCGCGGATAAGGCCGGCGAGTACCCTCCGGCTGGCGAACCGGCTGGCGACACTCCTTCCCAGGTCGCTGGCCGGCTGGTGGTAAAGGAAACTCCGGTTCCGGTGCGTCACCTGGTGCTGGTGCTCAATCAGACCGATGATGATATCCGGGACCTGGACCGGCTGAGCGAAGTTGTCGAGACACTGGAGGATTATCCCGGCCGTGATGAGGTGAGCATCAGAGTTGACCAGGAGAGCCGGGTGGTCACGCAGCGGCTCTCCAAGATTTTCGTGCGCCACTGCCCGGAGCTTGAGGCGAGGCTTGCGGCCATTATCGGTGAAGGCAACATGAGACTGGAAGAAGTGCCGGGGCAACCGGGGACATAAGATGGTGATGCCAGAAAACTCGGCGCAAGGGCACCGCAAAAGGTTGCGCGAGAAGTTTTTGAAGTCGGGGTTGGCGGCTTTCCACGACTACGAAATCGTGGAGTTGCTGCTTACCCTGGGCTCGCCCCGCCGCGACTGCAAGCCGCCGGCCAAAGAGCTGCTCCAGAAATTGGGGTCACTGAAAGGGGTGCTCGAGGCTTCGGATGCGGAGCTCCAGCAGGTAAAGGGCGTTGGTCCCCACAACGCTTTCGGCATCAGGCTGGTAAGGGAGCTCGCCAGCCAGTTCCTTAAGGAAAAGGCGGTCGGTAAGCCGGTCTTTGCCAGCGCCCGGGAAGTTTTTGACTATCTCTACCTTTCGATGGGCGGCCTGAAGAAGGAAGTCTTTAAGGTCATCTATTTAGACAGCCAGAACCAGATTATCGATATCGAAGAGCTTTTCCAGGGCACGGTGGACGCCAGTTTCGTCTCGCCCCGCGAGGTCGTTGAAGGGGCCATCAAACATCACGCCACCGGGCTGATATTCGTCCACAACCATCCCTCGGGCAATCCCAAACCGAGCAACAATGACCGGCTGGTCACTCGTGACCTGGTCTATACCGGCAATATCATGCAGATTGAGGTTGCAAGGCTATCACAGTGTTTTTAGGCACAAAACCGGTTATTTCGATGGCCTCTTTACCTAACCATACCTTGATACCCAGGTAGGCTAATGCCAGCCGCTTCCCCTTAAAGTCAAACGTTGGTAAGGTGTCCTGCATCAGCTTGATAAAGGCTTCCAGTTGGGGCACGTTGATAATAGCGTCATGGCTTTTCTTAATCGAATCTTGCAGCTCAGCCTTATGCGCTTTCAAGCCCTCGCGCTTGCCGTTGATTTTCTTATTCTCAGCTATAACCTGATTCTCGGGAAAGCCTTTAAGTGCCCACTGCAAAAGCTCTGATTGTTCGCGGTCTAGTGCCCTTAACCGGCGTTCCGCTTGCTCTAGGAGCCTGTCCGAGTAATAGCTTCAGGGCGATATAGCGGGTATAATTGGGGCAAGTCTCAACAAGGAGGGCGCCTGTGAGCAAGACCTTTCGCTCCTATGAACCCGACCAGATTTCCCTCATGCCGGCATTGATGCGGGAGTGGCTCCCCAGCGATCATCTGTCCTACTTTATCTCTGACGTGGTGGACTACCTTGACCTCTCGGC
>JAZDKE010000020.1:0-16410 GCA_043803245.1 Chloroflexota bacterium | reverse complement strand
CCCCCAGGGCGAGCCGATGTTTCAAACACGAAATGCAACGGGGTATAATAGGATTGAACTGAGAGGAGCGATTATGTGGCACTGGGAAGATGAGATAGGCGAAATCATCGCGAGGAAAGAAGAGGAGGAAATTGAGGAGGCCAAGTAGCGACTGGAAGAAGTTGGGCGCTCCGCACCTTGCCGATATTTCTTTGCTATTCCTGCCGGGTGTAGTCTACGGCATGAGTTGAATTGCTTGATCTGCCCTGACTATAAGCCACACGAAACGCCGGGTAGATGGAGCAAAGGTTATGCTGTGTTTGAGTTCGGCAGGGTGATTCACCTGGTTGAGCATCTCGAAAGCGACGGTTTCTACCGGTCTGGCAGGGCATTATGCGGCAGGATATTGTCAGAGGAAAAGATGGCGGTGGAAATCTATCCTCTGGAGTCTTTTGACGAGCTGGACGAGCAGATGATAGGTAAGCAGTATCCAAGCGAAAATATTTGTCGCAAATGCCAAAAAGAGCTACTCAATATCTTCCGCACTGAGAGCCAAAAATAGGCGGGTTAAAGTGCAGGGGATAGGTGTTTATTGCCCGGGTCTACTGACGGCGTTAGTAGCTTCTCATGTGGAGCACCAACAGGTAGTGATGAATATTCATCACCCAGCTGAGGCCAGGGAGACGCGTCGAATATTCGCCACTGCCTATCATCGCCCCGTCTCTTTTACTAGCACTGCCTCACGCCTGAAGCGAAGCCAAAAATTGGCGTTAATTTGGCGTTAAACTAAAAAGGACAGGATGTCACCAAAAGGCATTTTAGCTTCAAAACAGGGTTTTGGTAGCTGACACAAAAGTACTAGTTTGAAGCTAATAGCAGAGGATGGCATATCTGGCTTAGAATTAAGAGTCAGCTGCTCTGCCAGTTGAGCTAGCGGCCCACGTCCCGTATTTTAGCCATTAGACTTGGGAGGTGTCAAATCGCCAGCCGCCGGTCCGCTGTCAGCCTGATTTCCCTTATCTCGTGATTAAAATCTAAGCCGCCTTCGTCAGTTCGGTTATATTCAGCTTCCTGGTAGTTAGGGTAATACTGCTTGAGCACCGCCGCGCCCAGTTCCCGGCTCACCATGCCGGCCAGGGTCTCGTTATAGTGACGGCCTCAGAGTCGAGCTTCGACCTCTGGGGTAAGGGCCTTTCGGCGCCCGGTAAGGCGGGCGATTTCCGCCTCGATGGCAGCGGCTTTGTTTGCCTGGACGCCCGCTTTCACCGATGCCAGTTCCGTCCGCCGGTTATTAATTTGCGCCACCAGCTCAAAATACTCAATGACCCGCTGGCTATCTTCTGTTTTGGGATGGTGGGCAAGCCCTTTGATATCTGCAGGCACTGCCTTAAGGTCACAGCCAGCGAAGTTGAAAAAGGAAGCCCAGTCCCAGGAGCAGGGCAAGCTGGAGCAGTGCCAGTCCGGCGATAAACCGCCGGTGGCGCCGTGGCCTATTTCTCCCTATCGCCATCAGACATGGCGCAACGTTGCCCGGTAAGCCTGCGCCAGCATCCGGGGCAGGCGGCTGCCGCCGGCTTTTGCCTCGGCGACTATTTTTTTGAAACCGGGGGCCAGCTTCCGGTAGGCATCGAGCGTGGCCCCGAGACTCTCCAGGTAGGTTTCCGCCGCCGTCCCGTCCGACCCTAGCGCCTTGACCACCGCTTCGGCCGCGGCCAGGCCGCTTTGGATGGCGGCGCCGATGCCCTCGCCGCTCACCGGCACGAGCAGTCCGGCGGCATCGCCGACCAGCAGCGCGTTACCACGGGCCGGCAAAAAACTGCCGTCAAATAGCTGGTGGTAGAGCACCGGTTCGAGGCAACCGCCCTGCCAGACCGGCTGGGCGCTTAAATCGAAGCCGTATTCTTGGGCCAGGTACTCCCGGAACCAGTCCCGTAGCTCCTTGAGTTGTCCAATGCCGCCGGAAACATCAATGACCAGGGTCTCGTCCTTGTAGTGGGCGGTGGCGAAGGCGGGGCTGAACTGGAGGGGATAGAACCAGTGGACGTAACCCGGTTCTAGCCCGGAGGGCAACCGGTAGCACTCCTGGTAAACGTGGCCGTAGCTGGGCTTCAGGGTGGGAAAGAGATATTCCCGTGTCATCGAGTTACCGCCGTCGGCGCCGATGAGATACCTGGTCTTGAGCAGTTCCCGCTCGTCGCCCCGCTCGACCAGCACCTGGAAACTATCACCATCGGGTCTCATGGTGACGATTTTGGTGGCCGGGCTTAAGCTAGCGCCGGCGGCTATTGCCCCCTGGTTCAGCCAGGAGTCCAGGTTGCGCCGCCAGGTGAGTGGGCCGGGGTGTTCCAGCTTCTGCTGGCCTACTCCGGGCACGCAGAAGATGTGGCCTTTTACGCTTGGCGGCTGGCAGAGGACCTCCGCGGGTATCTCCCCGAATTCCTCACGGACGAGGGACTGGGCAAGGGTCCCCATCACCATACCGGTGCAGACCTTGTCCCTGGGCAGGTCGGCTTTATCCAGCAGCACCGTGGCTAGGCCTTTTTTAGCGCACCTTTTGGCCGCGGCGCTGCCCGCCGGGCCGGCGCCAATCACGACGACATCTGCCATAGTTGTCATACTCGTCCCTTTGACTATCAGAAATAGGCCGGTATCAGTCTTCGGGAGATACTGCCTCCCGGTTATGACCGTTGCCCCCGGTGTCGAACAGCTCAAGCTGCCCCGTCCGCAGTTCCTCCATGCGGGCGGCGCCCAGGGCCTGCTCCCAGCAGTACTGGTAGAGGTGGAGTCCTTTACTTGAGGCGATGATTTCCCCGTCGGCCACGCCGATTTCGCTGGCCATGTACTCCTTGAGGAGCTGGATGGCGGCCAGGTTGGAGGGGAACCCCGCCCAGAGGTCCCAGGAACGGAAGTAGAGCATGAAGTGGAGCTTGCCGTAGCGGACCCTGGTGTCGATTGACCGCAGGCAGGGCGGGTCGGCGAGCTTGAGGGAGGCAGCATCGCCCACCGACATAAAAGCCTGGTTGGTGTTCGGGCCGTCCTTGCGGTATATCCGGATGACTTCGGCAATCTGGCTTTCC
Source organism: Chloroflexota bacterium (assembly GCA_043803245.1). GTDB lineage: Bacteria > Chloroflexota > Dehalococcoidia > Dehalococcoidales > SURF-40 > SURF-40. Next base: position 13,354 of record JAZDKE010000020.1, on the reverse strand, counting down.
AGGTACTGGCCGTAGGTGTACTGCTCGCCCGCTTTCTTGTGTGACGTCATCAGGTAGGGTAGATAGCTCTCGATGTAGTCCATCGAGGTGGGCGGCGGTATTCCCGGCGGTACGTCCGGCACCAGCGGCCTCGTGCCGGGGTACTCGACCCTGACGGTGACGTAGTCCAGCTCCTTGCGCCGCTGGCCGCAGTAGCTGCCGCGCTGGATGAGGTACTCGTAGCCTTCGGTAAGGGTCTTGCGCAGGCAGAGAAACCAGGCTTCCGAGAGGTCCCGGGCGTTAATTACCGTAATATTCACGAGTCACCTTGAACAATTAAATTACCAGCCCGCCTCGAAAATTGCGAAGTATTGGTCTTAGCTTAGGTTGTTTATATAGATTACCGGCGCCGCTTGAAGATGGTGAAGAAGCGGTCCTGGTACTCTTCGAAGATATCCCAGCGGTCCAACTCCTCCTTGAGTTCCTTCGGTTCCCGCTCGCCCCGCATCACCTCGCGGAAGAGTTCCTCGATGCGCAACCGGGCATCCTGGGGGACGCCCCCGGAATCTACGTCCAGCAGCCCCCGGCTCTGCATCTGCCTCACGTTGTGGCCGAGTGAGCTTTTGGTCATCTCGTAGATGAACTTGAGCAGCGAGACATCCCACAGCTCGTCCTCGCCCTTGATAATCGAGGCCAGCGGGTCGGCCTTGCGGTCTATTTCCTCGTTGATTTTCCGTACCACCGCGGGCAGGTCTCCCGCCACGATGTTGGTCTGGCGGAGCTCATTTTTGTAGGCGTAAAAGATGCCCGGGGTGTTGGCCCCTTGAGTTTCCAGAAGCATGTTGAGGTAGCGGCGGGCACTGGTGGAAAAGCCTTCCAGCCGGGAAAGGTAATAGGGCGTTACGATTCTGGGTCTTTCCGCAATCACCCGGCCCTCGCGCACCACCGTCTCGGCAGGTTCGCCGGCGGCTTCCCGGTAGGCCGGCTCGGTGAGCAGGAAATAGGCAAGGTTGGTGGTACCGAAGGTGGCCAGGCTCTGCCGGGGCAGCCTGATGATTTGGGTCTGGCGCACCGCCCGCTTGATTTTTTCGTCGTCGGTCTCCAAAATTAACTCCCGCTAGCGCCGTGCCGCCAGCTCCGCCCGGTACTCATCGAGCAGCTTCAAATACTGCGACTCTAACTGGGACTGGAGCCGCCGCCACTCTTCCTGGAACTGGGGCTGTCGCTCGACGTCGATTTTCACGCTCAGCGTGGTGCCCATCTGTGCTTTGAGCGCCTGGCGCATTTTGGCTTCAAAGTCAACCTTGAGCTGCTGGTAGGCCTGTTGCTTCTGGCGCTCGCCCTGCTCAAGGTAGTGGCTGAAAAGCTGGCGGATTTTACTGTAAACGTTCTCCACGCCGGCCTTGTCGTTTTTCAGTTCCTTGATGCCGTCCATCGCCAGCTTGTTCTGCTTTTTATCCTGCTCGTTCCTGGGCAGCTGGATGTTCCTTATCAGCACCGCCTGGGCACCTTCGGCGACAACGCTACGGGCCGCCGGCGGGCACTGGTTAAGGCCGGCCACCAGGCTGGTCCCTTTCCTGAGGTATTCGGCGGCCAGCTTCTCACCTTCCGGTTGGTAGCGCCATTTGAGGCGCTCTTCCTCGGTCGGTTCGCCAATCTTAGCCGCCTTTTCCAGGGCTATTTCGCGGGCGCTTTTGATGATATCGTCCATAACTCCCCCGAATGCGTTTTCTCTAAGTGCTATTATACCAAATCGCCCCGCGGGCTTGCAGGCCGGGCTAAGTTTAAGTTGCACGGCGGCCGGTGCTATAATTCTGGTACGGGAGGCGGCATGACAACTTCGTGGCGGGAAATTTTAGTCAGGCGCGGTGACTATCTCTGGGAAATCCCCCAGAGCTATAAAGAGGGCATGCGGGTGCCCGGACTGGTCTTCGCCAGCGAGGCCATGCTGGGTCAGATGGGGCAGGACAACGCCTTAGAGCAGGTGGCCAACGTGGCTTGCCTGCCGGGCATTGTCGGCTATTCCATGGCCATGCCCGATATCCACTGGGGCTACGGCTTCCCCATCGGCGGGGTGGCCGCGACGCGCACCCGCGACGGCGTGGTTTCGCCTGGCGGCGTTGGCTTCGACATAAACTGCGGCGTCCGCCTGCTGCGCACCAACCTCACCGAGGAAGAAGCCAGGCCCAAAATCGGGGAGCTGGTGGATGAGCTTTTCAGTGCCGTGCCCTCCGGGCTCGGAGCTACCGGCAAACTGCGCTTGAACGCAAAGGAGCTTGGGGAAGTTATGGTAAAGGGCAGCCGCTGGGCGGTGAGCCGGGGCTACGGTGAGGCAGATGATATCACCGCTACCGAGGCAGGGGGCGCCATCAGCGGGGCCGACCCGGAAAAGGTGAGCGAGCGGGCAACAAAGCGGGGGCTACCGCAGCTGGGGACGCTGGGGTCGGGGAACCATTTCCTGGAGGTGCAGGTGGTGGCCGAGATTTATGACACGGAGGCGGCGCAGGTAATGGGCATTAACCAGCCGGGTCAGGTGCTGGTGCTGATTCATACCGGCTCCCGCGGCTTTGGCTACGAAATCTGCGCCGACCATGTGAAGCTGATGGGGCAGGCTACCCGGAAATACGGCATCAACCTGCCCGACCGCCAGCTGGCCTGCGCCCCGGTTGATTCCCCGGAGGGGCGGGACTATCTCGCGGCCATGGCGGCGGCGGCCAACTACGCCTGGACCAACCGCCAGTGCATTGCCCACTGGGTGCGGGAAAGCCTGCTCAAGGTCTTTGATAAAAGCCCGCGGGAGCTGGGGCTGGAGCAGGTCTATGATGTTGCCCACAACATCGCCAAGATTGAGGAGCACACCGTCGGGGGCAAGCCGGAAACCCTCTGCGTGCACCGTAAAGGGGCCACCCGGGCCTTCCCGCCCGGCCACCCCGATATTCCCGCCCGCTACCGGGACATCGGCCAGCCGGTGCTCATCCCCGGCGATATGGGACGTTACTCCTACATCCTGGTGGGCACCCGCCAGGCCATGGAGCTTACCTTCGGCTCCACCTGCCACGGTGCGGGCCGGTTGCAGAGCCGCTCCGCCGCCAAGCGCAGCCTGCGGGGCAGCGATATTCTCCGGGAGCTTTCTGCGCGGGGCATCACTGTCCGGGTAGGCAGCGTACCGGCCATCGCCGAAGAGGCCTCCCAGGCCTACAAGGATGTTGCCGAGGTGGTGGCGGTGGCCGAGGCCGCCGGTATTTCGCGCCGGGTCGCCAGGGCCAGGCCGCTGGGCGTGGTCAAGGGTTAAAAATGCCCGGTTAGATGCCTTTCCCGCTTTAGTTAGCCTGCCGGGGTGTCCGGTTAAACGTCGAGGTTTTTAACGCTCTTGGCGTGGGCCTGAATGAAGGCCTTGCGCGGCGGCACCTCGGAGCCCATCAGCATCTGGAAGACCTGGTCGGCGCGGGCGGTGTCCTCGATGTTCACGGTGAGCAGGGTGCGGCTCTCCGGGTTCATGGTTGTTTGCCAGAGCTGCTCGGCGCTCATCTCACCCAAACCCTTGTAGCGCTGGATTTCCAGCCGCTTGCCCTTAAGCTCGCGCAGCGTCGCTTCCTTCTCGGGGTCGGAGTAGAGCCAGCGCTGTTCGCTGCCGCTTTTAACCCGGTAGAGGGGCGGCTGGCCCACAAAGAGGTGGCCGTGGTTAATCAGCTCCAGCATGTGCCGGAAGAAGAAGGTTAAAAGCAGCGTCCGGATGTGCGCGCCGTCAACGTCGGCATCGGTCATCAGGATGATGCGGTGGTAGCGCAGCTTGTTAAGGTCGAAGTCTTCGTCCAGCCCGGCGCCCAGCGCGGTGATGATGGCGCGGATTTCCTCATGCGCGATCATCTTGTCCGGCGGGGCTTTTTCCACGTTCAGTATCTTGCCCCGCAGCGGTAAAATCGCCTGGAAACGGCGGTCGCGCCCCTGCTTGGCGGAGCCGCCGGCGGAGTCTCCCTCAACCACGAATAGCTCGCAGTGAGAGGGGTCTTTATCGGAGCAGTCGGCCAGCTTGCCGGGCAGGGTGGCGGCGTCCAGGGCGCTTTTCCTGATAATCAGGTCGCGCGCTTTGCGCGCCGCCTCGCGGGCGCGGGCCATGGTGATACACTTATCGATGATTTTCCTGGCGTCATCGGGGTGCTCCTCAAGGAAAAGCGCCAGGCCCTCGGCGGTGGCGCTTTCCACCTGCCCCTTGACGTCGGCGTTGCCCAGCTTGCCCTTGGTCTGGCCTTCGAACTGCGGTTCCGGCAGCCGGACGCTGATAATCGCGGTCAGCCCCTCCCGGACATCGTCGCCGGTCAGGTTGGGGTCACCGTCCTTGACCAGCTTGCTGCGGTGGGCGTAGTCGTTGAGCACCCGGGTCAGGGCGCTGCGGAAGCCGGTCAGGTGTGTGCCGCCGTCCACGGTGTTAATGCAGTTGGCGAAGCTGAAGACCAGCTCGCTGAAACCGTCGTTGTACTGCAGGGCGAACTCGACCTGGGTGCTGTTCACCTGCTTCTGAAAGTAGACCGGCCGGCGGTGCTGGACGCCGCGGTTGCGGTTTAAGTTACGCACGAAGCTGGTGATACCGCCCTCGAAGCAGAAGGACATTTCCCGGTCATTCTTTTTATCCAGCATCTGAATCCAGAGGTCCCGGTTGAGGTAGGCCATCTCGCGCAGACGCTCACAGAGCGTGTCGTAATCGCAGCGGATGTTACCGAAGATGGTCTCATCGGGGTGGAAGGTGACCGCGGTGCCGGTGACTTCATCCCCGCCCAGTTGCCGCCAGAAGGCGGCGGCGGTGTCATCGTCAACCGGGTTGACCACGGCCGGGGCTGCCCTGGAGACACCCTGGCGGAACTCCTGCCGGTAGAACTTGCCGTCGCGGCGCACCGTAACTACGAGGTTGGCGGAAAGCGCGTTCACCACCGAGGCGCCAACGCCATGCAGGCCCCCGGATACCTGGTAAGTCTTGCCGCCGAATTTAGCCCCGGCGTGGAGCGTGGTGAGGACCGTTTCCAGGGCGGAGAGCCCGGTCATCGGGTGGCGTTCAACGGGAATGCCGCGCCCGTCGTCAACCACGGTGATGGCGTCGTCCTCCCGGAGGATGACCAAAATTTTGGTACATGCGCCGGCCATAGCCTCGTCGACGCTATTGTTTACGATTTCATAGACCAGGTGGTGCAGGCCACGCTGGTCGGTGCTGCCGATGTACATCCCTGGCCGGCGGCGCACCGCCTCGCGCTGTCCCAGCACCTGGATATGCTCCGCCCGGTATTCGGTGCCGTGGTTTCGCGGGGCGGGCGTCGTTGTTTCGTCAGTCATAGTGTCTCCCCTTTAGGTAAGCCTCAAAATCACCCGAAAACCGGCTGAAAAGGGTCAGTGAGACGGCAGAAAATAGAGCGGGGTTGAAATTGAAGTCGCCCAAGATTATCGGAAGTTAGCATTAATATTATTATAACATACTTTAGCTTTATTTTGAAGCTAAACCGGCTGATTTATTAATAATATTTTCGAGTTCTCCGGCGGGCACGGTTTGCTGCTCGCCGGTGGCCATCTCCCGGAGCCGCACCGTGCCGGCCTTAACCTCGTCATCGCCGATGATGACAGTATAGCGGATACCCAGGGTATTGGCCAGTCTCATCTGCGCTTTCAAGCTCCGGTCGAGTGGTCCCAACACCGTCGTCCCCCCGCGGCGCAGCCTGGCCGCAAGGCCGAGGGCCTTTTCCCGGGCCGGCTCGCCGAGGCCGGCGAGGAACACCTGGGTCGCCGGCACCGCCGGCACCGCCGCCGCTTCTTTTTTGAGGTTCAGAATGAGCCGCTCGATGCCGCTCGCAAAGCCCACCGCCGGGGTTGGCTTACCGCCCAGCGTCTCAATCAGGTCGTCGTAGCGGCCGCCGCCGGCGATGGTGCTCTGAGCGCCGCCCCCTTCCGGCTGGATTTCAAAGACCGTCCGGGTGTAGTAGTCCAGCCCCCGCACCAGGCGGTGGTCGAGCATAAAGGGAATACCGAGTATCTCAAGGTAGCGCTGCAAGCGGGAAAAGTGCCCGGCGCAATCGGGGCAGAGATAGTCGGTGTTGCGCGGGGCACGGTCGGTAAGCGGCTGGCATGAGTCCCGCTTGCAGTCCAGCAGGCGCAGGGTGTTTTTCTCCAGCCTGAGCTTGCAGTCGTGGCAAAGCTCGGCGGCATGCCCCCGGTAATAGTCTTTCAGGGCGGCCACAAATTGCGGGCGGCACTTTTTGCAGCCGATGCTGTTTAGCTTAAGCATAAGTCGGGATAACCCCAGCCCTCGGCAGAACTGCCAGGCCAGGTCAATAATCTCGGCATCGAGGGCGGGGTCACCGTCGCCGATGGTTTCGCAACCGAACTGGTGGAACTCCCGGTAGCGGCCCGCCTGCGGCCGCTCGTAGCGGAAGATGGTCGCCAGGTAGTAGAGCTTTACCGGCTGGGGCAGGCTGCCCATGCCATGCTCCAGGTAGGCGCGGCCGACCGGTGCGGTGCCCTCCGGCCGGAGTGTCATGGACTTACCGCTGCGGTCGGAGAACGTGTACATCTCCTTGGTGACGATGTCGGTCTCTTCGCCCACGCTGTGTATGAAGAGGCCGGTCTCCTCGAAGGTGGGGGTGTTGATGCGCTCAAAGCCGTAAAGTGCGCTTATCCCCGCCGCCCGCTGCTCAACGAAGCTCCAGTAGGCCATCTCACTGGGTAATATGTCGGCGATACCACGTGGTGCCTGGTACAACGCTGTCCTCACCTTTTTAGCTAGGATACCGCATGGCCGCCACTTTGTAAAGGCGGGCTGGTTTTGCAGAATCCGGACGCTTTCGTTATACTTAGGCATGAACACAAGGCATGGAAACAATGACTAAACTGGCCGTGGATGATGCCCAGCTCCAGAAGAAGGCCGGCGAGTACCTGCCGCCGGATAAACTGGCGCTGGTGGCCAAAGCCTACCAGTACGCGGTAAAGGCCCATCAGGACCAGTTCCGCGAGTCAGGTGAGCCATACGTAACGCACCCGCTCGCGGCCGCCCTGCTGCTGGCCGAGCTCCAGCTCGATGCCAACTCGCTCGCGGCCGCCCTGCTGCACGATGTTCCCGAGGACTGCGGCATACCTCTTACCGAGATTGAGGCTGAGTTCAGCCCGGAAATTGCCAAGCTGGTTGACGGGACCACTAAACTCGGTAAACTCACCCGGACCGGCGAGGTCGCCTCGGCCAGCGAAGCCCATCTCCAGAACCTCAGGAAGATGCTGGTAGCCATGGCGGAAGATTTGCGTGTGGTCTTCATCAAGCTGGCCGACCGCCTGCATAACATGCGCACCCTGGAGCACCTGCTCCCGGCCAAGCAGCAGGCTATCGCCCAGGAGACTATGGAGATATATGCCCCTCTTGCCCACCGCCTGGGCATCTGGGAGTTCAAGTGGCAGCTGGAGGACATTGCCTTCCGCTACCTCGACCCGGGAAAATACCACAAGCTGGCCGAGATGCTGGCTGCTCGCCGGGCCAAGCGCGAGAGCTTCATTACCCAGGTGATGGGGGTTTTAAAGGAAGAGTTCGCCCAAAATGGCCTTGAGGCCGAGATTTCCGGCCGCCCCAAGCATCTCTACAGCATTCACCAGAAGATGGAACGCTACCTGGCCCAGGGCAAGCATTTTGACGATATCCATGACCTCTTAGCCCTCCGGGTGCTGGTGGCAACGGTCACGGACTGCTACGGCGCGGTGGGCATTGTCCACAGCCTGTGGCACCCTATACCCGGCGAGTTCGACGACTACATCGCTAATCCCAAGCCCAATGGCTACCAGTCCCTGCATACTTCGGTGATGTACCAGGGCACCACCCCGCTGGAAGTCCAGGTCCGCACCCGTGAAATGCACTATTTCTCCGAGTACGGCATGGCGGCCCACTGGCGCTATAAGGAAGGTGAGAGCCGGGACGCCCGTTTCGAGGAAAAGCTGGGGTGGCTCCGGCAACTGGTCGAGTGGCACCGTGACCTCAGCCTGACCGAGGACTTCCTGGAATCGGTGAAGACCGATATTTTAATCGACCAGGTCTTCGTTTTTACCCCCAGGGGTGAAATTAAAGACCTGCCCAAGGGCGCGACTCCGCTCGATTATGCCTACCGGATTCATACCGAGCTCGGGAACCGCTGCGTGGGTGCCAAGGTGAACGGCCGGTTGGTGTCCTTAAATCATCAGCTCAATAACGGTGACGTTGTTGACATCTTGAAAACGAAGTCCGACCGGGGCCCCAGCCGCGACTGGCTGAGCACGAACCTGGGCTACGTAAAGACTTCCCATGCCCGGGAGAAGATACGGCAGTGGTTCAAAAAACAGCAGCGGGAGGAAAATATCGAGCGGGGCCGCAATATTCTGGAGCGGGAGTTGCGGCGTCTGGGTATCAAGCTCAGTGAGCGCCTGGAGTTGGCCAGGATGTTCAAGTACGATAACCTGGACGATTTCCTGATGACTCTTGGCTACGGCGGTATCTCCACCCGCCAGATTGCTCAAAAGCTGGTCTCGGAGCAGGCGACACCGGAGGTTCCAGCCAGCGCCACACCTCCGAAAACCTCTCTCTCGCCGGTCAGCGTGCTGGGTGCCAGCGACCTGTTGACCCATCCGGCCCAGTGCTGCCAGCCTGTGCCCGGCGATAAGATTATCGGTTATGTTACCCGCAGCCGGGGCGTGACGATTCACCGCGAGGACTGTTACAATGTTATCAATGAAGAGGAGAGGGAACGGCTGGTGCCGGTGGAGTGGGCCAGGAGTGACGCCCTCTACCCGATGCGTATTCAGGTGGACGCCTGGGACCGGGTGGGGCTGGTGCGTGATATCACCACCATCGTGGCCGAGGAGAAGGTCAACATCGCCACCATGACGCTGGATAACCACGAAGACGGTACCATCTCCACCCTGCTTACGCTGGAGACCAGGGGACTACCGCAGCTCAGCCGGCTGCTGGCCAGAATCGAGGGGGTGCGGGGGGTAATTACCATCACCCGGCTGGGTGACGAGACTACCAGGCTCAGGCCATGAAAAGAGCGTGTGAGGGGCGGAAGCGCTAAAAGAATAAAGGTAAAAAACTCGGGAGGTTATTACATTGTCGGCTAGTAAATCAGCGGAAAAACAGAGGCGGGCGGCCGAGAAGCGGCGGCTCAGGAATAAATCGGCGCATAGCCAGGTAAAGACCATGGTCACCAAAGCCCAGAAGCTCATCTCGGCCGGTGACCCGGGGACTGCCAAAGAGGCGGCGGTGGCCGCCATCAGCGCTCTGGACCGGGCGGCTGGGAAAAGAATTATTCACCCCAACAGCGCCGCCCGCCGCAAGTCGAGGCTTTCGACTAAACTGGCCGCGCTTTCCCGGCCGGGGGGAAAGAAACCGGCTTAAAGACCGATTTGCTTTCCAGCTAATGTCGGTGCTAATATGGCGCTGGGGTAATTAAAGGATTAGCATGTTGCTCGCGCAATTTCAGGGCACGGGGCGTGACCTTTTCAACCTGGGACTGGTCACTTCGAGTGCCGGTAATCTGAGCATCAGGCTAAGGGAGCGTATTATCATCACCCGGCGCGGCTCGGCCTTAAACTGCCTGGAAGAGCCGGACCTCATTGAGACCGGGTTGAATCGGAACGACCGTGCCACCCCGCTGGCCTCAACCGAACTGCCGCTTCACCGTGCCATCTATCAGGCAACCCGGGCCTCGGCCATCGTGCATGCCCACCCGCCCCACGCCACCGCCCTCTCGCTGGCCGTTAGCGAAATCATACCCAGTGACAGCGAGGGCATTGTCACCATCGGTACTGTGCCCGTGGTGGGCTGTAACCAGGAGGTGAAGCTCGAAGCGCTGGCCGAGGAAATCGCCCGGGCGCTTGATGAACATCGCATCGTCATGGTCGCCGGCCACGGCAGCTTTGCCACCGGCCAGCTCCTGGAGGAAGCCCTGAGCTACACCACCATCCTGGAGGCGAGCGCCCGCATTAACTGCCTCTTAAAGTCTTTCAAGGTAGGTCCGGTAACCCGGGTATAGTTACCTCTCCCCCCGGTGCCCGCGGTCGAAGATGAAGCTGTGGGCACGGCCGGTTTTAGCCCAGGCCTGGCGGGCGGTGGGATAGAATTTCAGGGCGATAATCAGTCCCAGCGCCACCGACCAGACCACCAGCCTGCCCGACCCCGTGCCCAGCCAGGCGATGAAAGGCAGTGCCAGTAGCCCCGCCCCGATGGCTGCCGAGATATTCCGGGTGATGGCCAGGGGGACAATCACCACTGCGAAGAAAATCGCCAGCCCCGGCCAGTAACCGTAGACCGGCAGCAGCACCAGGAGCGTCCCGATGGTGGTGCCCGCCCCTTTGCCGCCGTGAAACTTGAGCCAGACCATCCAGTTGTGCCCGGCGACTGCGGCCAGCGCCGCCGCCAGCACCCAGGGCTGGGGCAAAGCCAGCGTCCAGTAGGCCAGCGCCGCCGCCGCCGCCCCCTTGCCCACATCAATGACGGCCACCGCTATGGCCGCAAGCGTCCCAACCTCACGGAAAGTGTTAAGGCCGCCCACGTTGCCGCCCCCCAGTCGGCGGATGTCCTGGCCGGTTGCCAGGCGGGTGATCAGGTAGGCCGAGGGGAAGGAACCAAGCAGATAACCGGCAATAACGGCGATGCTCCCGGCTAGCGGTAAAGCGGCCATCCAGATTTTTTACCCGGCTTTCCCGTATACCGGCAGACACCAGTCGCGGTGGCCGGCGTGATTACCCCGGATAACTTCAAAGTAAAGCTTTTGTAATCTGGCGGTTACTTCGCCAATCTCACCATCAGCTATTTTGCGGCCGTCAATTTCGGCAACCGGCGTGATGTGGGCGGCGGTGCCGGTCAGGAAACACTCCCGGGCGTTATAGAGCTCGTTACGGGCGATTTGCCTTTCCTCGGTCTCGATGCCCAGTTCCTCTTTCGCCAGTTTTATCACCGTGTCCCGGGTGATGCCCACCAGGATGCTGGAAGCGACCGACGGCGTCACCAGTTTGCCGTTGGTCACCAGGAAGATGTTCTCGCCACTACCCTCGGAGACATAGCCCTGCGGCGTGAGCATGATGGCCTCGTCATAGCCGTGCTCGATTGCCTCGGTCTTGGCCAGGGCGTTGTTGATGTAGAGGCCGGTCAGCTTGGCCTGGGGCGGTATGGCGCTATCGTCGGGGCGCCGCCAGGAGGCCACGGCGCACCGCGCCTTGTCCACATCCAGGTACGGCCCCCAGGGAATGACAAAAGCCAGGAAATCGGCCTCCAGGCCGTGGAGACGTACCCCCAGGGACTCCGAGCTTTTATAGGCCAGCGGCCTGATATAAATGTCTTCTTTGAAGTCGCACTTCCGCACCAGCTCTACCGTGATGTCACAGAGTTTTTCCACCGAGTAGGGCAGGTCTATTTTAAGGACTTTGCAGCTTGCCAGCAGCCGCTGGTAATGCTCCGCCGGGCGGAAGATGTACATCTGCTTTTTCGCCGCGTTCCAGTTGCCCCGGATGCCCTCGAAGCAGGCCGTCCCGTAGTGCAGCGCGTGGGTCATAACCCCAACCTTGGCCTCCGCCAGGGGCACAAAATTACCTTTGAAATAGGCATACTGCGGCATACCAATCTCTCCTTAACGCAAGTTAGGCTTTATTATAGTAAGTGGGCGGTTAAATGACAAGTAAGCCCAAGCTGAGGAAGCAATCCATTTTGATGGTCTTGTGTAATTAAATATTGTTGTGATACCATTTTGTTATTATGGTAATAAAAATGCTCCAAAGTGCGATAAGATTACCCTTTGCGATTATGCTTATTCCCATTGTTCCAATAGTCACATATATATTAGGTTTTTTGTCAGGGATACCCGGAGGATACACATTTATCAAATTGTTCTCCGCGATAGTGTTGTTACCTTTTTATTTGATAATTATGGCTTTGGTGTGGTTATATAAAAACGTATTTGGAATAGGTTTCATCTTGGCATTTCTGGGCATACCGATAGTAATTTTGGCAATGATTGTTCTTTCTCTTTTGCCTGCTTTAGACGAGGATATGAAAGAGGAAAAGAAATACAAAATGATGGTGCTGAACGCATATCCTTATGCTCTTCCGCCGTATGTATCTACTCATTGAAAATATTTAACAGTTAATTGAAATGGGTTTTTGGTTATTAGCCCCAGAATCCAGAGAGTACAATCCCAAGCGCACCTTGTGGACATCGGCTTTTTTGATTGTTGGCCTAGCTGCATCCCTCAACTTTTTACCATATCTTTAGAGAAAAAAGTACAGTTCTAAAGCCTGCCCTGCCCTTGACAGTTCCCAGGCGGATATGGTACTATTCTGTTTTGCTGGTAAGCAATTCGCACCTTAACAATTGGATAGCGGAAGGAAGGTTCTTTACAAGTTCATAACGTTTGTTTTGAGAGTTTGATCCCGGCTCAGGATAAACGCTGGCGGCGTGCCTTATGCATGCAAGTCGAACGGTTCTTTCTTTCGGGGAAGAATAGTGGCGAACGGGTGAGTAACGCGTAAGTAACCTGCCCTCAAGTGGGGGATAACTCCGGGAAACTGGGGCTAATACCGCATGTGGTCCTGCCTCATAAGAGGCATGACTAAAGCCTTCGGGTGCTTTGAGGAGGGGCTTGCGTCCGATTAGCTAGTTGGTGGGGTAACGGCCTACCAAGGCGACGATCGGTAGCTGGTTTGAGAGGACGACCAGCCACACTGGGACTGAGACACGGCCCAGACTCCTACGGGAGGCAGCAGCAAGGAATTTTGCGCAATGGGCGAAAGCCTGACGCAGCGACGCCGCGTGGGGGAAGACGGCTTTCGGGTTGTAAACCCCTTTTCTCAGGGAAGAATAATGACGGTACCTGAGGAATAAGTCACGGCTAACTACGTGCCAGCAGCCGCGGTAATACGTAGGTGGCTAGCGTTATCCGGATTTACTGGGCGTAAAGAGCGCGTAGGCGGTCTTCCAAGTCGAATGTAAAATCTCCCGGCTCAACTGGGAGGGCGCATTCGATACTGTGAGACTTGAGGGCAGTAGAGGAAGGTGGAATTCCCGGTGTAGTGGTGATATGCGTAGATATCGGGAGGAACACCAGTGGCGAAGGCGGCCTTCTGGGCTGCACCTGACGCTGAGGCGCGAAAGCGTGGGGAGCAAACAGGATTAGATACCCTGGTAGTCCACGCCGTAAACGATGGACACTAGGTATGGGGAGCATCGACCCTCTCCGTGCCGTAGCTAACGCGTTAAGTGTCCCGCCTGGGGAGTACGGCCGCAAGGCTAAAACTCAAAGGAATTGACGGGGGCCCGCACAAGCAGCGGAGCGTGTGGTTTAATTCGATGCAACACGAAGAACCTTACCAGGGCTTGACATGTCGGAAGTA
>JAZDKE010000019.1:0-5434 GCA_043803245.1 Chloroflexota bacterium | reverse complement strand
AGAAAAGGCACTGGCAACCTTGCCAAAGGAGTTTCAGAGCTATCTGGAGAACGTGGTCGTCATTATAGAGGACGAACCCCCCGATGATATGCCGGACGTTATGGGGCTTTATGAGGGTGTCCCCCTGGTGGAACGCTCAATAGATGACACTATCCTGCCCGATTGCATCACTCTTTATAAGGGGCCAATTGAACGCGCCTGCCGTACCCGCGCCGAGATGGAGGCCGAGGTGCGCGTCACCGTACTCCACGAGATAGGACATTTCTTTGGTCTTGAAGAAGGCCAATTGGAGCACCTCGAAGTAAAGAAGGACACTGAAATTCGCGGACCGGACGAAGACAAGCGATATCACCAGAGAGAGCGCTGATTGACAACACTCACGTTCAGTGTGAAGCTGGTTTTTGACGCTGCATTGACCTTGTCTCAGGTGTAGTTCGACTCTACCACCTTTACTTGCAGTGGTATAATTGAGAGAACTTGGGGGCACTCATGACTATAGCTTATGGATAGGAGGCGATCTATGGCACTCGTGCGGTGCGCAATACACGAACCAAGCTCAGAACGAACGAAACTTACATACCTGAAGAGGGATGTAAAGAAACCCATAGGCTATCCTAAGACGGCGTTGATTTGTGGCATAAAGGGGTGTCTAAAGGAAGGGCTGCTGGTTTGGTTGAGCGATGATGAAGCGGTGGCCTACCGTGATCACGGTGAGGAGTATTTCTCCACAAGGTCGAACAAACAGTCAGGGATTAAAGCGCCGACAGGTGCGAAGGTTCGTGTGGAGCGATAGCATAAGCCCTGCTGTAGTGAACGTCCCATCTCAAACAAAGTGTTTGAATGCCTGCCAAAGACAGGGCGTGGTCTGAATTTGACGCTCCCCGTTGGCAGTGTCCGGTGTGGTTTGGTGTGGCCGATCGTTGGTGGGTGCTCGCGATAATCATTGAAACAGGCTCAGAACTCATCGTACGGGGTGTCCGGCTCGTCGTTACGAAACCGCTGCTCTACCACTGAGCTACGCTGGCAGTCAGTATGTAAGATTATAACCAAGAACCGGGCGGTATGCGATGTTTACCCTCTTGTATTTCCCCTTGACATTTCCCGGGGATATGTTATAAGATGGTCTTGACTATGCCTCTTGATATAATTGCCCAGGTGTGTCTTTCTTCATATCTTAGCCTTAGTCTGTGTATTTCACCCCAGTAGCGCCCTAAATCCATTGCGGTTACTTTAGGAGTGATGTATGGTGTCTATTTCCCCGTCTTCAGCTAGCGCGTTTGTGGCTGTTCCCAGGAAGAACTACGCTCGCTTGCCCGAGGTGCTTGAAGTCCCCAACCTCATCTCGACACAGCTCGACTCTTTCCGCTGGTTCCAGGAAAAGGGCCTTTTGGAACTGTTCCTGGAGATATCGCCCATCCGCGATCTGGTGGGCAGCCGCCTGGAGCTTGTCCTGGCCCAGTCTCCCAGTATCTCGTCTCTGCTAAGCATCGGCCAGGTCAAGTGCGATGGCTGCGGTGCCACCATCCGGCACGGCGAAAGGTATTGCTACACCTCCGATACCCAGAAGCGGTACTGCACCAAATGCAGCCTTGAGGCCGGTTATCTCAAGATGGTGCGGAACCGGAAGTCAGGTGAAGTCTACCCCGCCCTGTTCGTCCTAAAAGATGAGGAGTCGGTCGCGGTAACCGGCGCCGCTAAAACCCATGATTATTATGAGGGCTACGAGTTCCGCAAGCCCCGTCTGGAGCAGGAATGCCGCCAGCGGGACCTCACTTACGCCGTGCCGCTCTATGTCAAGACCCGCCTGCTGGTCAAGGCCACCGGAGAAATCAAAGAGGAGGTCATCTTCTTCGGCGACATCCCAATGATGACCTCCAAAGGCACTTTCATCACCAGCGGCGCCGAGCGGGTGGTGGTGAGCCAGTTGCTCCGTTCGCCGGGGGTTTATTTCACCAGCGAGGAAGACGCCACCAGCGGTCGCAAGCTGTGTTTCGCCAAGCTAATCCCGACCCGCGGCGCCTGGCTTGAGTTTGAGACCAGCAACCGTGACGTCGTTTCGGTCAAGATTAACGGCAAGCGGAAAATCCCCATCACGACCCTGCTGCGCGCCATTGGCTATGGCAGCGATAAGCAGTTGCTCAGTCTCTTCACCAACGAGGACAACAATCCCGATCACCACTACATCGAGGTGACGATGGCCCGCGAACCGGGCATCACCAGCGAAGCGGACGCCCTGATTGATATCTATAAGAAGCTGCGTCCTGGCGACCCGCCCAGCCTGGAAAACGCCAGAAAACTGAGGGATAACCTCTTTTTCAATGCCGCCCGCTACGACCTTGGTCGGGTGGGCCGCTATAAGCTGAACAAGCGGCTGGGTATCGAGGTGCCCAAAGAAAAAAGGGCCCTCACCAACGAGGACATCGTGGCCATCTGCCGGCATATCATGCTGGTTAACAACGGTCTTGATGCTTCCGATGAGATTGACCACCTGGGTAACCGCCGGGTGCGTACCGTCGGTGAGCTGGTACAGAACCAGTTCCGAATTGGACTGCTACGTCTGGAGCGAGTGGTGAAAGAGCGCATGAGCATCACCATTGCCGATGTGATTACGGCTACCTCTCTGATTAATATCCGCCCCGTCATCGCGGCGATACGGGAGTTCTTCGGCGGTTCACAGCTTTCGCAGTTCATGGACCAGACCAATCCCCTGGCCGAGTTGACCCACAAGCGGCGTCTTTCGGCGATGGGGCCGGGGGGACTTTCCCGCGAACGGGCGGGTTTTGATGTCCGTGACGTCCATTTTTCCCACTACGGCCGTATCTGTCCCATCGAGACGCCGGAAGGCCCCAACATCGGTCTTATCGGCTCTCCGGCTATCTACAGCCTGATTAACGAGTACGGCTTCATCGAAACGCCCTACCGCCAGGTAATCAAGGAGCTGGACAGCCCCGATAGCCGGTTGAAAGGCCAGAAGACCCGGGAAGCGGTGCTTGATGATGACGGCAAAACGCTGGTCAAGAAGGGGAACGTAATCACGCCGAAGGTACTTGCCGAGCTTGGCAAACTGTCGCCGCGTAAGGTGATGGTTCAGCCTTTTGTCTCCGACGGCGTGGTTTATCTTACGGCGGACAAAGAAGATAATTGCACGGTCGCTCAGGCCGGTGTCCGGCTGGACAAGAACCACCGGTTTATTGATGACCGGGTTGAAGCCAGAAAGGCGGACAATTACCTGCTCGCGGCACCCCACGAAATCGACTACGTTGATGTTTCCGCCAAGCAGATTGTCAGTGTTGCCACGGCGTTGATACCTTTCCTGGAGCACGATGACGCCAACCGGGCGCTCATGGGGGCCAATATGCAGCGCCAGGCGGTGCCCCTGATTCGCCCCGAAGCGCCGCTGGTGGCCACCGGCATGGAAATCGAGGCCGCCCGCCACAGCGGGCAGCTACTTTTTGCCGACAATTCCGGTATCGTGACCTCGGTTAACAGCTCCGAAATCATGGTTACCCGGGATGACGGCGAGACTGACGTTTATCAATTGATGAAATTCGTGCGCACCAATCAGGGTACCTGCATTAACCAGCGTGCGGTGGTGAGCCGCGGCAACCGGGTTGAAAGGGGGGACTTGCTGGCCGATAGCTCCGCCACGGAGCGCGGCGAGCTTGCCCTGGGGCAGAACGTGCTCTGCGCCTTCATGAGCTGGGAAGGTTATAACTACGAAGACGCTATCATCATTTCCAGCCAGCTGGTCGAGGAAGATAAGTTCGCCTCGATTCATATCGCCAAGTACGAGGTGGAAGCGCGGGAGACCAAGCTGGGGCCGGAAGAGATTACCCGGGATATTCCCAACGTTGGTGAGGAGAGCCTGCGCGAGTTGGACGAAGCCGGCATTATCCGCATCGGGGCTGAGGTCGGCCCCAACGATATCCTGGTGGGTAAAATCACGCCCAAAGGCGAGACGGAACTGTCCGCGGAAGAGAAACTCCTGCGGGCCATCTTCGGCGAGAAGGCGCGGGAGGTGAAGGACACCTCGCTGCGCATGCCGCACGGGGAGTGGGGCAAGATCATCAATGTCCGGGAATTTTCCCGCGAGAACAATGACGAGCTTATGGCGGGGGTAAACCGCTGGGTGCAGGTCTGGGTGGCCCAGAAACGGCGGGTATCAGTGGGCGATAAGCTCTCCGGCCGTCATGGTAACAAGGGAGTCATCGCCCTCATCGCTCCGGTTGAGGATATGCCTTTCCTGCCCGACGGTCGGCCGGTAGATATTATCCTGAACCCCATCGGGGTGCCTTCGCGTATGAACCTGGGCCAGGTGCTTGAGACGCACCTGGGTTGGGCGGCTGAGGTGCTGGGTATCAGGGTGGAGACCCCGGTCTTCGACGGTGCCCGGGACTCTGATATTGAAGACGCCCTTGCGCGGGCCTGGATTATCCAGCAGGCCGGGGTAATGAGCTTGGGGCCGGGTGAAGACCCGCCCGATGTACGCCTGGAGCGGGCGAAGGCCTGGGTCAAGGAGCAAGGCTATGACCCGGACCGCGTTTTTAGTGGGGACTTTCTCGGGGAGGCGGCTTCGGTTTCAACGCGTCTCTGGCTTGAGAGTCTGGGGGTGGTGGCGGCCAAGCTTGGCCCGGAGGAAGTGGCCAAAGCGGTCGAGAAGGTAATCGAGGAGAAGAAAGTGACGCCGCCGATTCTGGGTAAGATGCCGTTACGCGACGGCCGTACCGGCCAGCCCTTCGAGCAGCCGGTAACGGTGGGCAACACTTATGTGATGAAACTTATCCACCTGGTTGAAGATAAAGTGCATGCCCGCTCAACCGGCCCGTACTCGTTGATTACCCAGCAACCGCTGGGCGGCAAGGCCCAATTCGGCGGACAGCGCTTCGGCGAAATGGAAGTCTGGGCGCTCGAAGCCTACGGCGCCGCCCATAATCTTCAGGAGTTACTGACCATAAAATCCGACGATGTCACCGGCCGGGCCAAGGCTTATGAGGCGATTGTCAAGAGCGAGGAGATTCTGCAGCCGGGTATTCCGGAGTCGTTCAAAGTACTGGTGAAGGAGTTGCAGAGCCTGGGCTTGGCGGTTGAGGTGATTAAGGAGGAAGAAGGTCCGGCACTCACCGGGGAGAAGACCGGTGTGCCCAGTCTGGAAGCGGAAATCAAGGCAATCGGGGATACTGGCCGGGAGACCGGTGGCCTGGCGGCGGAGTTAGCCGCGATTTCTAAGGCAAAAGTCGCTGAAAAAAAGGGCGCGCTCACTAATATAAAAAACCCTGCTGTCCCGGAGTCCGGTGAAGCGGCGGTCAGGGATAACCAGGAAGACGGTTTGAACACCGGGGAGGCGCAAGAGAATGCTGGAAGTTAATGATTTTGATGCGGTACGAATATCCCTGGCATCGCCAGAGCAGATAAGGAGCTGGTCTTACGGCGAGGT
>JAZDKE010000018.1:0-2012 GCA_043803245.1 Chloroflexota bacterium | reverse complement strand
CCAAGGCTGGCTTCGGCGGCAGCTAGGCAGAAGGTGACCGTGGCGAAGAATATTATTGGAGTCTGTAAGATGCCGAATGTATTGGTGACCGATGCTATTTCCGAGGAAGGCCTGGATATTCTGCGGAACTGTGCCCGGGTTGATGTCAGGGTGGGGCTTAAACCGGAGGAAATCAAGACTGTTATCGGTGATTACGAGGCTTTAATGGTGCGCAGCCAGACCCGGGTTACCGCCGATATTATCGAAGCCGGTAAGAAACTGCAGGTGATTGCCCGTGCCGGAGTCGGCATCGACAATGTGGATGTGGAAGCGGCTACCCGGTGCGGTGTTCTGGTGGTTAATGCGCCCACGGGTAATACCGTCTCGGCGGCGGAGCATGCCGTGGCCCTGATGCTGGCGTTAGCGCGTAATATTCCTCAGGCCAATGCGGTGCTCAGGGCCGGGGTGTGGCGGCGGAATGATTTTATGGGTACCGAGCTGAGAGGCAAGACACTGGGTATTGTCGGCCTGGGTAATGTCGGCTCCGAGGTAGCCAAGCGTGCCGGGGCCTTTGAGATGAGATTGCTCGGCTGCGACCCCCTGGTTTCCGAGGAGTATGCCGGCAAGCTGCGTGTCGAACTGGTTGACTTAAAACAGCTGCTTCAGGAAGCGGACTTTATTTCCCTCCACATTCCGATGACGGCGCAGACCAGGGGACTGATTGGCGCTAAAGAGCTGGCCCTGGTAAAGCCGAATGTCCGTATCATCAATTGCGCCCGGGGCGGCCTGATTGATGACGGGGAGCTGGTTAAAGCCATCCGGGAAAAGAGAGTGGCCGGGGCGGCGGTGGATGTCTTCGAAAAAGAACCCGCTACGGAGAGTATCCTCTTTGCCGAGGATAAGATAATCGTGACACCCCATCTGGGTGCCTCTACCGCCGAGGCTCAGGTCCTGGCGGCCAGGGATGTCGCCGAGCAGGTGGTCGATGTCTTTGCGGGGCAGACGCCGCGGGCGGCCGTTAATATGCCTTATATCCCCTCGGAAACGCTGAAAGCGCTGGCCCCGTTTATGAAACTGGCCTCGGTGGCGAGCAAGATGGTTTACAAACTGGCGCAGGGACAGGCCAAAACCATCAAGATAACCTATGAGGGTGATATGGCCGCTTATGATACCAGTGCCGTCAAGGCGGCGGTGCTGGGCGGTCTCCTGGGGGAAATCAGCGAGGAGAGGGTTAACCTGGTCAATGCCAACCTGGTGGCGGCCAGCCGCGGGCTGACGGTCGTGGAGGAAAAGGAAAGCACGTGCGAGAACTACGCCAGTTTGCTGACGGTGGCGGTAACGACCAATACCGGCGTAACCGCGGTCGGCGGGACCGTGATGCATGGGGAAGCCCACATCGTGCGGGTTAATGACTACTGGTTTGACCTGGTGCCTGCTCCCGGGTCTTACTTCCTGTTCAGCGAACACAAAGACCGCCCCGGCTTTGTCGGGTCGGTGGGTAAGATAACGGGTGATGCCGATATTAATATCAGCTCCATGCATCTGGGGCGTCTCAAGCCCCGGGGACAGGCCTTGCTGGTACTGGTTCTGGATGAACCTCTGCCGGAAGAACAGCAGCAGCAGATACTATCGCTGCCTGAGGTCTATAGCGTTAAGCTGGTCCGGCTGTAATCAGTACGGAGATGAGAATCAAAATACTTAAAATAATCATTCTGACGCTACTGTGTCTGCCGATGGCCTTACCAGGGCTGGCGGTGGGTTGTCAGGCGGCTGCTCCCGTGGGGAAAACCGGAGAAGCGCCGATAATTGAAGATGTCACCGTGGCACGGGCCGCGGCTTTAATGGAAAACAACAAAGGTAATGCCGATTTTATCATTATTGACGTCAGAACGCCCGGGGAATATGAGGGCGGACATATCGCGGGGGCGGTTAATCTTGATTTTAATGCGGCGGGCTTTAACGCTGAGGTTGATAAGCTGGATAAAAATAAAACATACCTTGTCTATTGTCAGAGCGGACGGCGCAGCGCCGGG
>JAZDKE010000017.1:0-2419 GCA_043803245.1 Chloroflexota bacterium | reverse complement strand
GCGGATATTCTCCATCCAGTTGAGGTAGGTTTTGGTAAAACGCTCCGGAATGATACAGATGCGTCCGTCAATGACCGCCCGGATAGCCGGTTGCGCCAGTGGCTGCGTCCGGACAAACCACTGCTGGCTGATGATCGGCTCGATGATGGTCTGGCAGCGCTGGCAGTGGCCGACCGAGTGATTATGTGGCTCAATCTTGACCAGCAACCCGTCTTTCTCCAGGTCAGCCAGAATAGTTTTACGACAGGCAAAACGGTCGAGACTGGCATAAGGACCGGCGTTCTCGTTCATGGTGGCATCCGGGTTCAGGATATTTATCGAAGGCAGCCCGTGGCGTTCCGCCACCTCAAAGTCCACCGGGTCATGGGCTGGGGTAATCTTGACCGCACCGGTGCCGAAGGCGGGGTCGACCGCCTCATCAGCGATAATGGGAATTACCCGCTTGACCGCCGGCAGAACAACATCCTTACCCACCAGCGCTTTATAGCGCTCATCGCCGGGATCCACGGCCACGGCAGTATCGCCCAGTATTGTCTCCGGCCGGGTGGTGGCCACGGCAATAAAACCTTCGCCATCGGCCAGTGGATAGCGCACATAGTAGAGATTACCGATGACATCCTTATGATCGACCTCCAGGTCGGAGAGGGCCGTGGTGCAGCGGGGACACCAGTTGATAATCCGCTCGCCGCGGTAAATCAGTCCCTTATCATAAAGGCGGACAAAGGCGGTACGTACTGCCCGGCTCGGGCCCTCGTCCAATGTGAAGAGTTCCCGGCTCCAGTCGCAGGAAATCCCCAGCCGCTGGTGTTGTTTGCTGATAGCCTGACGGGTCTGCCTGGCCCACTGCCACATCCGCTCGACGAATTTTTCCCGGCCCAACTGGTGACGGGTAAGGCCTTCTTTAGCCAGTATTTGCTCGACAACCACCTGGGTAGCTATGCCGGCATGGTCAAATCCGGGCAGCCATAAAGTTGGCTCGCCCTTCATGCGGTGCCAGCGTATCATGATATCTTCCAGCGTGGCGGTCAGGGCATGGCCGAGGTGCAGGCCGCCGGTGACGTTGGGCGGCGGCATGATGATGACAAAGGGCTTTTTCTTCGGCTCTATTCTGGGAGTAAAATAGCCCTTCTCCATCCAGAATTCATACCATTTCTGCTCGACTTTGCCCGGCTCGTAGGCCTTGGGCATCTCTTTTTCAATTTCCGGGGTCTGTGTCATGAAAACCTCTTTCCAGAATTGTCTTGTTTTAGAACCTCACCGCCCCACTTAGTTATCTTTTCCCACCCGAACCGCCCTCGCAGCTTCCACTAATTGAATCGTTAATATTCCCCCTTCCTTTACCAAAGGAAGGGGGACAGGGGGATGGATTTTCATCCCTTTATTTCATCATCCCCACCACTTTATCCAGCACTTTGTCGGCTACCTCGCGCTTGCTCATCAGGGGCAGCGCTTCGGTGTGGCCGTTTTTATCAATCAGGGTAACCTTGTTGGTATCCACGTCAAAGCCGCTGCCGGCTTCGGTGATGTCGTTGGCTACTATTATGTCAAGTTTCTTCCTGGTCAGCTTCTCTTTGGCGTTAGCCACCAGGTTCTCGCTCTCAGCGGCGAAGCCCACCCTCAGGAAATTACCTTTTACTTCGCCGAGTATGTCGGGCGTCTTGACCAATTCTATGGTGAGGCTGCCTGTCCCCTTCTTTATTTTCTCCATGGCCGCCTCTTTAGGCATGTAGTCGGCCACCGCCGCCGCCATAATTAAAGCATCGGCGTTTTTCACCGCCGCCGTCACGGCGTCGCGCATCTGCACGGCGGTGCGCACCGGCACCACCTCAATTCCTGTCGGCGCGGGTATAGCCACCGGGGCGGTTATCAGCGTCACTACCGCCCCCCTATCGCGGGCGGCCTCGGCCAGGGCGTAGCCCATCCGCCCGGAAGAGCGGTTGCTGATATGGCGCACCGGGTCAAGCGGCTCCTGCGTCCCGCCGGCGGTCACCACCAGGCGTTTCCCGGCCAGGTCTCCCTTCCTCCCCAAGACCTGCTTGACGGTGGCGGTAATGACCTCGGTCTCCTGCAGACGACCCCAGCCTGTCTTGCCCGAGGCCAGGCGGCCTTGAGCCGGCTCGATAATGATAAAGCCCCGACCCTTAAGTTTGGCGATATTCTCCTGCGTTATGGAATTCTGAAACATGTTGTCGTTCATGGCCGGCGCCACGATAACCGGCGCCCGGGTAGCCAGCACCACGCAGCCGAGCATGTTGTCGGCGATGCCGGCGGCCAACTTGGCGATGGTATTGGCCGTGGCTGGCGCAATCAGCACGGCGTCAGCCGCCTCGGCCAGGGCGATGTGCTCCACACTGTACTCGGAGACCAGCTCGAACATATCGGTCACCACCGGCCTGCCGGTGATGTTGCGCAGCGTCAG
>JAZDKE010000016.1:0-5054 GCA_043803245.1 Chloroflexota bacterium | reverse complement strand
GCCCTTTACCGCCGGTGACGTGGTCTACAGCCTGGACAAGATGACCGATGTCAACCGCAGCGCCATCTCGGACTGGTTCCCGGCTTACCAGAGTTCGGAGAAGATTGACGATAACACGGTGAAGGTCCACCTCAAGTATGCTTCGGCGGGCTTCATGATTTCGCTCGCGGCCGGCGAGTCTCAGATACAGGCCAAACACCTGGCCGACACCGATGGCCAGTCGGCTGGGTTCATGGTCGGCACCGGCCCCTTTATGCTTGAGGAATACCTGGTGCGCGTGCACATCAAGTATAAGCGCAACCCCGATTACTGGAAGAAGGACAAATACGGTAACCGGCTGCCCTACCTGGACGGCATCATCTTTTACCAGGCGGACGGTGCCGTTACCAGCGACATGCTGATAAGCCGACGTCTGGACCTCCGGAGCACCACTACCGGGGCCGCCACCACCGACACTTACCAGTACCTGAAATCCGGCGCGCCGGAACTGTTGTGGCAGAAGAGGGACAAGGAATGGGGCGCAGTGATGTACCTCAACCTGAGCCACCCGCCGCTGGATGATGTCCGCGTGCGGCGGGCGATGGGACTGCTGATTGATGAGAAGAGCCTCATCATCGGCTATGCCGGCGATGCCGTGTTCGGCATCACTGATATCGGCCTCCTGCCGCCGTCCTTCGGGCTGCCGAAGGAAGAGGTCGTCAAGTTGATGGGCTGGGACAAGCCGTGGGAGGCAAGGGTGTCTGAAGCTCAGAGGCTAATGGCCGAGGCCGGCTATCCCAACGGCTTCAAGCTGAACATGCTGTCCCGGGCGGGGGCCCAGACTATGATGGGTTTGAGCCTGGTATATGAGGAGGCATTACGCAATCAGTTAAAGATTGATGCCGAAGTGAACGGCCCCTCCGACATTGAGATACATAAGCGCCTGGACGAGGACAACTACGACCTCTACACCAGTGAACTGAATATCGGCCTGGACCCGGTCCATCTGGTGATGAACTTCGGGACGGGCGGCTACGCCAACTACTCTAAATACTCCAACCCAGAGGTGGACCGCATCCTGGCCGGACTGGACTATATCATCGACCCGACCAAGAGACGGGAGGCAGTCTGGGCGATTGAGCGTATACTGCTTACCGACCTGCCGGCCCTGCCCACGGGGACTTTTATCGCCAATTTTATGCCCTACTACCCCCACGTCAAGAACATAAGGTGGGCAGACATGGCCTACTCCAATATCTGCCGCCTGGAGGACGTCTGGATTGACGAGTCGCTGCAGGTGAAATAGGGCATCCGAACCGCAATTTACCCACCCCAGCTTACGAAAGCGGCTTGCAGATAATCTCCTTGACCTTAAGGTCGAAGAAACGGTGGGCGTTTACCGGACGCAGCACCACCGCGGTATCAGCGCCACGGCCACTACCCGCCACCACCACGGCATCCTCGGCAGTATCCACCAGGCCGGAGTCAGCAGCCATCATGGCCACCTCGCAGGCGACCTTCATACCGCTCCCGAAGACACGCAGCGCCGCCGCTATCAGACTTATCGGGTTGGCTTTCCAGTCCAGCTGGTTACGGAGGGCCCGGTTGAGGCCGCCAAAGGCATGGGTGGTGTTCAGCACCACGCCTCCTTTCGCCGTAACCGCCTGCCGCGCTTCGGGGGAAAAAGGCCGAAAGTCGGCCTGTCCCGTATCATGCTCACGGGGACCGATAACAATGCCGACCACGACCACCTTAAATCCCGCAAAGACGTCCATTGCCTTGAGCGCGGTATCGCCCCGGGTGGAAGCCACGATGACCTGGCGGATGCCCAATTCGTCGGCGCGCTCGCGGGCCAGACGCAGCGTGGTCTCCGTGTTCGCCGGTCCCGGTTTCTCAAAATAGGTGACCTTCGTTTCCATTAGCTTTTCTCCTTTCCTTTGTCCCCGAAAAGCGGGGACGACGGCTCAATATACCGTATTAGAGGCTGGCAAGATAGGCGTTCTGCAAGTATTGCCGTATCATGCGCTGGGTATTGAAGTAGGAACCGTTAAGCGCAATTACCGAGCGCATAACCTGGGCCAAGTGCTCCGGTATATGGTAATAAAGCGGCATAATCACCATTTCCAGCTTATCGTAAAGGGAAGCGACTTCCCCCGCGGTATCCGGGGCAGACTGCCAGCCGTCACCGATGGCCCAGCCGGTCACCCCCTCGATGTGCCCTTCAATCCACCAGCCATCCAGAATGCTCAAAGTGGGCACGCCATTTAAGGCAGCTTTCATGCCGGATGTACCGGAAGCCTCCTGGGGCTTTTGCGGGGTGTTCAACCACAGGTCAACCCCGGAGCACAGGTACCTGGCCAGTGCCATATCATACTCTTCAAGATAGACTACCGGCAGGAATTCCTTAAGGGCACTGGCCGCCTCGAAAACCTGCTTGATGATGGCTTTACCCGTCCCGTCCCTGGGGTGCGCTTTTCCCCCGTAAATAATCTGTAGCGGTCCAACCTCACGGACCAGCCTCTTCAGACACTCGGGGTCGGAAAAGAACAGGTTGTGGCGTTTGTATTCGGCGGCGCGCCGGGCAAAACCGATGGTCATAATATGCGGGGCCAGGCGCACGCCGGTACGCCGCGTCACCTCGTCCAAGAGTTCCCTCTTGGCCTCATTATGGGTCTGCCAGATTTCCGCCGCCGGTATCCGTATGGCATACTTCAGGTAAAGGTTATCACGGCGCCACTGCGGGATATGGCGGTCGTACAGTCTTTGAAAAGGGTCTGATGTCCAGGTTACGGCGTGAACGCCATTGGTGATAGCGTCAATCCGGTGGTTCGCATGCATGCTGCGGGCGACTTCCTCGTGGCGCATCGAGACACCGTTGACGTAGCGGGAAAAGTTCAGCGCCAGGCTGGTCATATTGAGCGCCCCGCCGCCGCAACAATTGGATGCAACCAGAAAATCAGTCCGTTCGTCACCGAGCACCTCTCTAACAAGGTCAAGCGGAAAGACATCGTGTCCCACCGGTAGCGGCGTGTGCGTCGTAAAGACGCAGTGCCGGGTAACGGCTTCCCGGTCAGCCGACTCCATGGCACCAAGACCCCGCCCCCAGGTCTGCTCTTCCAAAAGCGCCAGGATGGTCAGGGCCGAGTGCCCCTCGTTCATGTGATAAGCCTCGACCGCCCGATGACCGAGAGTGCGCAGCAAGGCGACGCCGGCGTAACCGAGGATAACCTCCTGACAGAGACGGTAGCGCACGTCGCCGCCGTATAAATGGTCGGTAAGGCCACGATTCCAAAGAGTATTTTCCGGCAGGTAGGTATCAAGAAAATAGACCGGCACCGTGTGCCCGGACTCGCCGGTCACCTGATAACGCCAGGCCTGAACCCATACCGGCTCGCCGGCAATGGTTACTTTAACCCGGGGTGCAAGCCGCTCCAGATGCTCTTCCGGTAGCCAGTCACAGTCGCTCTCCGATTGCTCACCAGAGCTGTTCAAATACTGCCGAAAAAATCCCTTACGCTCGAGGAGCGTAACACCAACCGCCGGTAGTCCAAGGTCGGCTGCCGCGCGGATAGTGTCACCGGCAAGTATTCCCAGCCCGCCCGAATAGGTGGGAATCGCCGGGTCAATGCCGAATTCCATAGAGAAATAGGCTAAAGTCAGCTCGTCCACAACAATCCTTAAATACTACTATAACCGGCAAAAGGCATGCAAATACGCCGGCCACCTCAAAGAAACCGGCAATCCTGTTAAGGGGGCCGCCTGTTTTTTATCCTACCGGTGCCTGGTCTTATTTCACCCGCAGCGACTCGTCAATCCAGACGTCTTCCAGCCGGCAGATATTGGAATAAGACATGTCCGTCCACCTCAGGTTCTTGACGTGGGGGTAGTAGGGCATGAGGTTGGCGATAAAGCACCCCGTGGGTAACATCGGCAGGTCGGTGAGCAGTAAGCGCTCAATCGCCCAGACTGCCTCCCGTCTCTGTGCCGGGTCGATGATGCGGTCTAAGTCGGCCAGGATGCGGTCCACCTCGGGGTTGGAGTATTTAGAGTAGTTGGCGTAGCCGCCGGTGCCGGCGTAGACCTGGAGCTGGGCCGGGTCCAGCTCGACCCTGAGGTTCTGGGCGAACAGGTCATAGTTGTCGTCATCCAGGCGCTTGAACAATTCGGTCTGACCGATGCTGGTATTCACTTCCGATTTAATTTTCAGGTTGATACGCAGTGCCTCCGCAAATACCATCGCGGCGCCGCCCTGGGTCTTGGCCGCCCCCAGGGACAGCATGTTCAGATTGAAGCCATTGGGATAGCCGGCCTCGGCCATTAGCCTCTGAGCTTCAGACACCCTTGCCTCCCACGGCTTGTCCCAGCCCATCAACTTGACGACCTCTTCCTTTGACAGCCCGAAGGACGGCGGCAGGAGGCCGCTGTTGATGATGCCAAACCGGGCATCGCCGCTATAGCCGATGATGAGAGCCTCCTCGTCTATCATCAGCCCCATCGCGCGCCGCACGCGGACATCATCCAGCGGCGGGTGTTTGGTATTGAGAAAGAACACGGTGCCGAGTTCCTTCTCACGCCGCTGCCAGAGCAAGTCCGGCGCTCCCCGCGAAAGGTACTCGTAAGTGTCGGTGGTGGCGGCCCCGGTGGTGGTGCTCCGGAGGTCCAGGCGGCGGCTCACCAGCATATCACTGCTGCTGGCCGAATCCGCCGTGTAGTAAATGATGCCGTCCAGGTAGGGCAGCCGGTTACCGTATTTGTCCTTCTTCCAGTAATCGGGGTTGCGCTTATACTTGATGTGCACGCGCACTTTGTAGTTTTCGAGGACAAAAGGGCCGGTGCCGACCATGAACTCAGCCGACTGGCCATCGGTGCCGGCCAGGTGTTTGGCCTGTATCTGAGACTCGCCGGCCGCCAGCATGAGCATGAAGCCGCCGGAGGCATACTTGAGGTGGACCTTCACCGTGTTATCGTCAATCTTCTCCGAACTCTGGTAAGCCGGGAACCAGTCCGAGATGGCGCTGCGGTTGACATCGGTCATCTTGTCCAGGCTGTAGACCACGTCACCGGCGGTAAAGGGC
>JAZDKE010000015.1:0-4961 GCA_043803245.1 Chloroflexota bacterium | reverse complement strand
GGCTCAGGCAGCAGCTAGCCCGCTTCAGTAAGGCTTAGCGCAGGTGGCGGTCCAGGTAGTGCCCCTGGCCCAGAGGTTTTTTGCTCTTAAGCCACTCCAGTCCTTTTCGGGTGTCGCTGGCGACGCGCGCTTTATCGCATATCTTGATGCGGCGCTTGAAGAGCCAGTAGGTGAACTCCTTGAGTTCATCCAGGGTGATGGACTTGAGGGCACGGTAGCTGTTTTCCCGGCGGAAACTGTCCAGCAAAACCTGCCGGTCGGAACCGTAGATGCGCTGGGAGATGTGGTCGGTGGTGTTTCCCTCATGGTTTAGACCCAGTCCCCTTCTTTCCTTGCGCACCTCTTCCCGGACGGCGGCTATCAGGGCTTCTTCCACGGTGATGCCGTAAAAAAAGTTCAGGTACTGGCGGTACTTGCAGTTGCCGATGAATTGCCGAAATTCGTCAAGCGGCAGGTCGATGGGTGTCCGGCCATGGAAGAGGAGTTTCTGCACTTCGTCGGAGGCCAGCAGGCTGTCCACTCCCAGGCAAAGACGTTCGGCAAGCAGCAGCCAGTCAAAGGCCTCGCCGCCGATGAGGTAACGATAGTGGTGCCCCCGGTACGTCTCTTCGGCGGTTGCCCAGAGCCCGATGGCTTTGAGGAGGGCCAGGTACCAGTGACCGCCCCCCCTGATTTCCCGCTCCAGGTTGCGCACTATCTCGGCGTCACCGTCTAGCAGGGTATCAAGCGGGAAGGACGGCCCGTTCTCCTGGCTCATCTGGCCACTTCCTCCCTTAGGGTGTCGGTGTCGCTTGGGGCATCCGGGCGCGGAGTGTCTTTTTGTCTCACGGAGGACTCAGCCTGGAGCTTCTGGTAGAACTCCAGCCGCCCGGTAGAAACCAGCTCCGAAATCTTTTTGGCGATGGCTTCTCCCACCCCGGGCACTTCCCGTAACCGGCCTTCCCGGTAAAGCTGCTCAAGCTCCGTGGTCAGGTTTAGGGTGGCGCTGGCCGCTTTCCGGTAAGCCCGTATTTTGAAGGTATTATCGCCTTTAATTACCAGCATGTCGGCGATTTCCTGGAAGACTTTAGCAGTCTCGGCGTTTTTCATGGGCTAACACTACTTCCCGCAGCAGTGCTTGTACTTTTTGCCGCTGCCGCAGGGGCAGGGGTCGTTGCGGCCGACCTTCTGGCCGCTGGCTTTGTCCCTGGGACTGGGGCGGACCGGGCTGGCCCGGGCCATCTGGGCCATGGGCGAGGCCGTCTCTTTTCCGGGGGTCTCCTTGCGCACGATGCTGATATGGTAGATGGTGTGCACCACGTCGTGCTGGATGATATCCAGCAGGTTCTGAAAGAGGTTGTGCCCCTCCCGTTTGTAGGCCACCAGCGGGTCTCTCTGGGCAACGGCCTGGAGCCCGATGCCCTGGCGCATATATTCCATATTCGTCAGGTGCTCCACCCAGAGGCTGTCAATAACGCGCAGCATCACCAGGCGCTCTAATACCCTTATGTTTTCCGCGCCGATTTCCTTTTCCCTCGCTTCGCAGATGGCGGTGGCACTCTCGGTAAGCTTCGTTTCGACTTCCTTCGCACTGAGTTGTGAGAGGGTGGCGGCGCTGATTTCCGGGGGCAGGGGCAGGATGGCCGCCAGTTCGCGGAGCAGGCCCTCCAGGTTCCAGTTGAGCTTATCATCGTCGGGGATAAAGCTTGCCACCAGCTTACTTATCTCCCTGGTAACCATATCCAGGATATTAGCTTTCAGGTCGGCGCCGCCCAGTATCTTGCGCCGTTCGCGGTAGATGACTTCACGGTGGCGGTTAACGACGTCATCGTATTCCACCAGGTGCTTGCGCATATCGAAGTGAAAGCCTTCGACGCGTACCTGGGAATTCTCGATGGTGCGGCTGACCAGCTTGTTTTCGATGGCGACATCCTCACCCAGGCCGGCCCAGCTCATCAGGCCCTTGATGCGGTCGCCGCCGAAATGGCGCACCAGGTCGTCCTCCAGCGATACGTAGAAGCGGGAGCTGCCCGGGTCGCCCTGCCGTCCCGAGCGTCCGCGCAGCTGGTTATCGATGCGCCGCGCTTCGTGGCGCTCGGTGCCGATGACGTGCAGGCCTCCGGCCTGGACGACTTTTTCGTGGTCCTTTGCCCACTGCTGGCTATCTCCGTCGGGGCTGCCGCCCAGGATAATGTCAACCCCGCGCCCGGCCATATTGGTGGCCACCGTCACCGTGCCGGGCCGGCCGGCCTGGGCGATGACGTAAGCTTCTTTCTCGTGCAGCTTGGCGTTCAGTACCTGGGGGGTAATGCCGCGACGACGCAGCCGGTCGGAGAGCATCTCCGATTTTTCGATGGAAACCGTGCCCACCAGCACCGGCCTCCCCAGCTTGCTCTGTTCCTCGATGTCCTTTATTACCGCCTGGAACTTGGCCTTCTCGTCGCGGTATATCTTGTCGGTTAAGTCATTTCGTACCATTGGCCGGTTGGTGGGTACGGCCACCACGTCGAGTTTATAGATTTTGTGGAATTCCTCGGCCTCGGTGGCGGCGGTGCCGGTCATGCCGCCGAGCTTCTTATACATCCGGAAGTCGTTCTGGATGGTGATGGTGGCGTAGGTCAGGCTTTCCTGCTGGATGGGCACCCGCTCCTTGGCCTCGATGGCCTGGTGCAGACCTTCACTGTAACGGCGGCCAATCATCGTCCGTCCGGTGAACTCATCAACGATGACTACTTCTTTCTCGGTAGTAACCACGTATTCCCGGTCTCTCTTGTAAAGCTCCTTGGCGTTTAAGGCGTTTCTCAGGTGGCGCATGAGGTCAACGTTGGCCAAGTCATAGAGGCTGCCTGATTTCAGCATCCCTTCCCGCTTGAGCATCTCTTCGAGCTTGGCGTAACCTTCGTCGCTGGTCTCCACGCTCCGCTCTTTTTCCTGGACCTCGTAGTCCGGGCCGCGTTTTAGCTTTTCGACCAGGCGGGCGAATACCTGGTAGCGCTTGCTGGCTTCGACATCGGGGGCGCTGATGATGAGCGGCGTGCGGGCTTCGTCAATCAGCAGGTTGTCCACCTCGTCAACGATGGCGTAGTTCAGTTCCCGCTGGACGCAGTTTTTTAAGTCGATGACCATGTTATCCCGGAGGTAGTCGAAACCGAACTCGGCCGAGGTGCCGTAGGTGATATCGGCTTCATAGGCCTCAGCACGGCTGATGCGGCGGAAATGACGCCATCTCTTTAGTTGTTCAATCCGTTCAGGTTTGGTATTTTCGACATCAATTAACGTGAGTACGTCAAATGAAGGCTCGTAGATTCGGGCAGGTGAGTGGTCATCCTGAGTCATCCCTGGATAAAGAGGGTCTTGTTGCTGGGGGTAGATGCTGGCCACGCTCACTCCCAGCGCCTCGAAGACCGGCCCCATCCAGTAGGGGTCGCGGCGCGCCAGGTAATCGT
This sequence comes from Chloroflexota bacterium, assembly GCA_043803245.1. Taxonomy (GTDB): domain Bacteria; phylum Chloroflexota; class Dehalococcoidia; order Dehalococcoidales; family SURF-40; genus SURF-40. The sequence continues at coordinate 1,536 of JAZDKE010000015.1, read as the reverse complement.
TGACCGTGACCAGGTGGCAACCCTGGCCGGCAAGCGAGTTCAGATAGAGGGGCAGCGTGGCAACCAGGGTCTTGCCTTCGCCGGTCTTCATCTCGGCGATTTTGCCCTGGTGCAGCACGATACCGCCCATAAGCTGGACGTCGAAATGACGCTGGTTGATGGTGCGTTTGGCGGCTTCCCGGACGGCGGCGAAGGCTTCGGGCAGCAGTTCGTCAAGGGTGATGCCGGACTCAAGGCGCGCCTTGAAATCTCCGGTTTTGGCCTTTAACTCTTCGGCGCTGAAATGCTCAAACTCCGGCTCCAGCCGGTTGATGCGCTCCACCAGCGGCTGAAGGCGCTTTATTTCTTTTTCGTTGGAATCAACCAGGTTTCCCAGCCACTTAAGCATGTTCTTCTCTTTTTATCAGCTCCCGGGCGGCTTCGGCCAGCTCTTCCGGAACGATGACCTGGTATTCTCCCAGGCCGCCTAACAGCATCGACAGGGTGTTGGAACTTAAGACACAGGGTATCCCGTGGCTTTCGAGCAGGCCGCTAATCACCCGCGCCGCCACCTCACCCCAGGCCCGGTAGACCACCACCGATTTCCCAGCTTCCATAACTAATTCGAAAACCTATTCGAACATTGCGCCAATCGAAAGCCCGGTGTGGATGCGGTGGATGGCTTCCCCGAGCAGTGGGGCAATGGAAAGCACCTTGATTTTATCGAGCTTTTTATCACCGTTGACCGGGATGGTATCGGTTACCACCACTTCCCTGGCCGGGCAATCGGCGATTTTCTTAATAGCCGTTCCGGAGAATACCGGGTGGGTGGCGCAGGAAAGCACCTCTCTTGCGCCGCGCTCGACCAGGGTGTTCACCACGTTGGCCAGCGAACCGCCGGTGTCTATCTCGTCGTCAACCGTGATGGCGGTCTTGCCGGCGACCTCGCCGATAACGTTCAGCGTTTCGTTCTGGTCGTTGTTGCCGAGGCGTCTTTTTTCCATGATGGCCAGCGGTGCGTCGAGTTTTTCGGCCAGGTCCCGGGCGCGCTTGCTGATGCCGATATCGGTGGCCACTACCACCGGGTCGGGCAGGTTCTTGCTCTTGAAATAGCTGCTCAGAAGGTGCAGGGCGGTAAGCTCGTCAACCGGGATGCTGAAGAAACCTTGAATCTGCGGGGCGTGCAGGTCAACGGTGAGCACACGGTTGGCCCCGGCCACGGTGAGCAGGTCGGCCACTAACCTGGCGGTAATCGGCACTCTGGGCTGGTCTTTCTTCTCGGTGCGGCCATAGCCGTAATAGGGGATGACCGCGGTGATGCGCTCGGCGGAGGCGCGTTTTAAGGCGTCGAGCATGATGAGCAGCTCCATCAGGTTCGTGTTCACCGGCCGGCATATCGGCTGCACCACGAAAACATCGCGCTCGCGGACGTTTTCCAGGATGCGGACAAAGCTATTGCCGTTTGAGAACTCAAAGACCTCCGAGGCCCCCAGTGGTATCTCCAGGTATTGGGTAATCGCTTTGGCCAGGCGGGGGTGAGCGTTGCCGGTGAACACC
>JAZDKE010000014.1:0-19220 GCA_043803245.1 Chloroflexota bacterium | reverse complement strand
CTTTTCCCCGATGCCTTTCACCCCGGGGGTGTTGTCCGAAGGGTCACCCTTTAAGCCCTTTAAGTCGGTTATCTGCTCCGGTTTTACCCCGTATTTCTCGGCTACCACCTTTTCGTCGAAGAGAACGGTGTCGCTGAAGCTGCCCCGGGGCTTGGGGTAGAGCACTTTTACGCCCGGTGATACCAGCTGCATGGCGTCGGCGTCGCCGGTTACGATGATGGTCTCCAGGTCTTGCTCTTTGGCCTGCCGGCTCAGGGTGCCCAGGATATCGTCGGCTTCGAAACCGCTAAGCTCGATGATGGGTATGCCGAAAGCCTCGACCAGCTCGTGTGCCCGGCCCATTTGCTTTACCAGGTCGCCGGGGGTCTCAGGGCGCTGGGCCTTATACTCTTTGAACATCTCGTGGCGGAAAGTCGGGGCTGCCCGGTCGAAGGCGATGGCGTAGTGGGTGGGTTTCAGCTCGTTGATAACCTTGAGCAGCATCTGGGCGAAGCCGTAGACGGCGTTGACCATTTCGCCGGTCTTGCTCACCGTAAGCGGCGGCAGGGCATGGAAGGCGCGGTGGATGATGGCGTTACCGTCAAAGAGCACCAGTAGCGGTTTCTTCACAGGTTTATTATAACAGAGGGGCCGGCCTTTGGCTTCGGGTCTGGGGAGTTGACCTTTTACCGCAATCGGGGCTACACTTTAGACGGGCTAAGCAGACCGGGTGGCCGCTCTTCCCCCCGTGGGAAGAGAGGAAAGTCCGAGCTCCGCCGGGCAGGATGCTGGGTAACGCCCAGGAGGGGTGACCCTACGGAAAGTGCCACAGAAACATACCGCCCTTCCGTTTAAGGAAGGGTAAGGGTGAAATGGTGAGGTAAGAGCTCACCAGCGGCCGGGTGACCGGCCGGCTGGGAAAACCCCATCCGGAGCAAGACCAAATAGAGGGACTTAAGGACGCCCGGCCTGTCCCCGGGTTGGTCGCTTGACCCTTCCGGTAACGGAAGGGCTAGATAAATGGCCGCCGTCCTTCCTCGGAAGGATACAGAACTCGGCTTACAGGTCTGCTTGGCCCCCGGTTAAGTTGTTGTTGGTATCTCCAGCCGTGCTTGCGAGTAGAGCCGGCAAAAGACCTTGACCAGTCCCGGGTCGAACTGGGTGCTGGCGTTATTCCTGATTTCCGTAAGCGCCTCGTCGCCGGTCATTGTCCGGCTGCGGTAGGGACGTGGTGTTGTCATAGCCTCATAAGCATCGGCGATGGCGATGATACGGGCTTCGAGGGGAATGTTGTTACCTGCCAGCCCGTAGGGGTAGCCGTTGCCGTCGTAGCGCTCGTGGTGGTACTGGATGCCCGGCAGACAGGGTGCCAGGCCATCAATGTGCTTCAAGATAGACACTCCGAGCGTGGGGTGGGAGTGAATCGGCTTAAGGTCGCCAGCGGTAAGCTCTTCGCTCTTGTTGAGCAGTTCGTCGGCGATGCCGATTTTGCCGATGTCATGCAGCAGCGCGGCGTTGCGGATTCGGGATACCATCTCGACATCCAGGCTGATGGCTTCGGCGATGGCCACCGCGATGCTGCTGACTCTTTTGGAATGGCCGTAAGTGTAGTGGTCCCGGGCGTCAACCGTGGCCGCCAGGGCGTAGATGGTCTTCAAAACTCCCTGTTTTTCCCCGGGGGCGTCCCGTGCCAGGTCGCTAGCGGTGGCGTCAGCGTAGAGACAGGTGCGGTTGCCCCATTGCTTGGCGTGGTAAAGGGCGGAATCGGCGCATTTTATCAATCCCTCCTTCATTACCCCGTCGGTCGGCCATGAAGCGAGGCCCAGGCTGGCGGTTACCCGGATGCCTTCCTGGTCGGCTAGCCGCTCGATGTTCTGGCGAATCCTTTCGGCAACGTTGAGCGCGTCCTCGGTTGATGTCCCGGGCAGGATGACCGCAAACTCGTCACCGCCGTAGCGGAAGGCCATGTCCACGCTGCGCAGCCCGTGACTTATGGCTTGCGCCGTACGCCGCAGCACACCGTCACCGGCCAGGTGCCCCTGGATATCGTTGTAGCGCTTGAAAATGTCCAGGTCAAAGAGTAGCAGGGAGAAGATAGCGCCGAAGCGTAAACCCCGGGCAATCTCTTCTTCGAGCCGCTGGTGGAAGTAGCGATGGTTATGGAGGCCGGTCAGTTCGTCGGTATTGGCCCTGGTGTTTGCGTCGGCGTAGAGCCGGGCGTTTTCGATGGCCACCCCGGCCCCCCTGGCCATGGTGGTGACCAGGTCTAAATCTTCACTCTGGTAGCGGGCGCCGTTATTTTTCTCGCCCAGGCTGAGGATGCCAATCAGGCTGTCTTTGCTCTTGATGGGGAAAAGGAAGTTAACCCCCGATTTATCGAGTTTCTCCCTCTCTTCGTCCCAGGGCGGCTTCATCCCGGCGAGGGAATGGATTTGTTCCCGGCTCAAGTGTCCGCTCGTCTTTTCAAGCCAGGTCACAATGGGGTTCTCACGGCTGAGTTTGGGGGCTTGTGCAGCGTTATCGGGCAGCAGGTGGAAATGGGGCACAAAATCGCCGCTACCGCTCTCGGGCAGATAGAGGTTGGCTTCTTTCACCCCGAGCGCCCGGTTGATTAACTTAAGCATCGCCTCCGCCAGTTCGTCGAGGTTAAGTACGTGGCTCATTTTTTCGGAGAAAGCGAGCAGCATCTGGCGGTAGTCGTATGTCCCCTGGTATATGAGGCGTTCGATGAACGTCTGAATGTGTTTCCGCATCGGGTAGCACAGGATAGAGATGAGCACCGCCACGCCTGCGCTGGCCAGCAGGGTTTCGAGAGTTATGCCTATCTCGAGGTAACGGAACAGGCCGACCGTCATCACGAAGTACAGTGTCATGAAGGCCAGTCCGGTGAACAGGTGGGTCAGGGTCGTCCTGAGCAGCCGGTTAATGTCGAGCATACGGTGTCGGACAATGGCGAGGGTAACGATAATCGCATTACCCAGTACCCCCAGGTCGTTGATGGGGTATTTGGTCAGGACGGGGTGCAGCTTGGTCAGGCCGAGTAGCAGTGAAAAAGCGAGACCGGCGACCAGGTAAAGAATCCGGTTGCGCTCGATAGGGTCGCTGGAATGGCGGTAAGCCTGGATTATCTTGAATGCCGCCCAACCTATCAACAAGTTGAAGCACAGCAAGACCAGGCTCGCGACCAGCAGGTTATACTCGATTACCGGGGCGACGCCGGGTGTGGCCCGAGGCAGGATGACGTAATAAACCTGTCCGGTAACGATAAAGGGAATCAGGATGATGAGCAAAATGTACCCTAAAAAGGCTCTGGCACTGCGTGTCTTGTTTATGAAAACGTGCATCAGGTGATAATAGGATGCTAGCGTATAGACCGCCGCGATTATCATGAACCGGGAAATTAGTTCGGCTTTACCCGGCAGGATGTTACCGAAAAGCAGGAACTCGAAACCAGCCCACAGCGCCGCTCCCGCGAGGCAGAAAACGAAAGCGATATGCGCCGCTTTCCGGGGCCTGTGGCGGAGCGTGATGATTATCAGGGCGGCGTAAGCGATAAAGCTAAGCAGCGGGGTAAAGGTGAAAAAGTCCAACGATGCCCCCTCTTTCCCTTGGCTATTATCAAATTATGCCGGGTGAGGAGAGGCCGGGTCAATGAAAAACGATAGTATAATAGTACTCTCTGGTGTGGGAGTAAGGTACTGCCCGGACTCTTTTTGCGGTAAAAAACGGGGGGCGGCGACTGCCTTAATACCCCGACCGTAAGGTCGTGGGAAGTTTATGGCGGAGTGGGTGGGTTCAGGTGGGTTATGGCCGACGCTGGCACCGGGGTTAAGGTTTCGCCCGGGCGATTTGTGCTACGGCCCGGATGGTCTCCCCGGCTTCTTCCCAGGTGTTGAAGTAGCCGGGGCTGAGGCGAATCGAGCCCAGGGGATAGCTGCCCAGAGTCCGGTGGGCGACCGGGGCGCAGTGAAGCCCGGTCCTGACCTTGATATCAAAGGCCTGGTCCAGGATGGCGCCGACCTCGCCCGGCTGGTAGCCCTTCAGGTTAAAGGCGAACACCGGGGCCTGGTCAAAACCTTCTCTGGCGTGGTAAAGGGTGACTTCAGCTATCTCTTTCAGACCCCTGATGAGGCTTGCGGTAATCTCGTACTCATGGGCGCGGATTTTATCCGGGCCGGTTTTGAAAATGAATTTGAGCCCGGCGCCGAGGCCACTTAAGCCGATATGGTTCGGCGTGCCGCATTCGTAGCGGTAGGGCATTTCCGCGGGCTGTTCCTCCTCTTCGGAATGGGAGCCGGTGCCTCCCTCGCGCACGGTATCCAGGTCAACCCGCTCGCCGATGTAAAGCACGCCGGTACCGCTTGGCCCCATCAGCCCTTTGTGTCCCGAGAAGGCCAGCAGGTCGATGTTGCCCGCCGGGACGTCGATGGGGACTTTGCCCGCTGTCTGGGCGGCGTCCACCATGAAAATCAGCTTGTGGCGGCGGACAACCTCACCGTATTCGGCGATGGGCTGGATGGTGCCGCTGACGTTGGAAGCGTGCGTCATCACCACCAGCCGGGTTCTGGTAGTGATAGCCGACTCGATGCCCCGGGGGGAGACGGCGCCGGTCTCGGGCAAAGGCGCCAGCCGCTCGACTTTAACCCCCTGCTGCTCCAGTTTTCTCAAAGGGCGTACTACGGAGTTGTGCTCCAGGCGGCTGGTAATCACGTGGTCACCGGGCTTGAGGAGGCCTTTGAGCCCCATGTTCAGGGCGTCGGTGCAGTTGGGGGTGAAGATGACCCGCGCCGGTTCTCTCGCATTAATCAGGCGGGCCACCAGCTTTCGGGTCTCTTCGATGGTGTCCCTGGCGGCGACTGATAGGCTGTGGCTGGCACGCCCCGGGTTGCCCGCTTTGGTCCGGGCAAACTCATCCATCGTCTGGTAGACGATTTCCGGCTTGGGCCAGGAGGTGGCGGCATTGTCGAGGTAAATCATTTCAGGCTCCGATGTATTTGGCGTAGAGGCCCCGGGCGACGGCTTCATCATCGGTGTTCTTGATGATTGCCCTGCCATCGGGAAAGACCACGGTCTCGTAGCCGTCGGCGGTAAAACGCAGCATGAACCGGTTATGGCTGACCTCGCCCAGAGGCCGCAGGCGCGCCGCCAGCTCGTCAAGGGAGAGGTTGCCCACACCGGGGTTCAGGACCTGCATGGCATGCTGCCCGCAGAGCGAGGTCGCCCGCACTCCCAGTTCGCTTTCAAGGAACTGGTACTGGCCGCCACAGGCGGGACAGTCCGTTCGTGGTCTGAGCTTGAGGCGGTCGAAGCTGCCCTCCCAGACGTCAATGATGACCAGGTGCTGGCTTGTTTCGCGGGCGCCGAGCAGGATTTTCATCGCTTCGGCGACCTGGAGCGAGCCGATGACGAAGGGGGCGGGGCTGATGACGCCGGCGGTATCGCAGGTCAGGGTGGCGCCGGGCCTGGGACTGGCGGCAAAGCAGCGGAAGCAGGGGGATTTGCCCGGGATGATATTCATGGTCATCCCGTAGGATGAAACGGCCGCGCCGTAGACCCAGGGAATCCGGTGTTTCAAGCAGGCGTCGTTGATAAGAAAACGGGTCTCGAAATTGTCCAGGCCGTCCAGGACCAGGTCGGCATCACTGATTAAGTTTTCGATATTGGTCTGGTTTAAGTCGGCTACGATGCCCTCGACTTTCACCGTGGAGTTCACCCGCCGCAGGTGCCGCTCGGCGGCGATGGCCTTGGGCAGCTGGGCTTTGATATCGTCCTCGTCGAAAAGGACTTGCCGCTGCAGGTTGTGGTATTCGATGAAGTCCCGGTCGATGATTCTGACTTTGCCAATGCCGGCCCGCACCAGGGAAGTGGCGATGATGGTGCCCAGCGCACCGCAGCCGGCGATGACCACCAGGCTCCTTCCCAGCTTCTTCTGGCCTTCTTTGCCGATGGGCGGAAAAAGGGTCTGTCTCGAATAACGGTCAATCATCGACTTATTCAAACCCTGGCTTGAGCTTACAGGCTAGAAACAGCTAAGCTGGCAGTGGTGGATTTTGGTATGCGTCTCGTTGGCGGCATCGGCGATTTCTATGGGAGGCACTTTAAGACGCCTGGCCAGACCGAAGACACCGGCACAGGTGAGCGGGCCTTTGGCGATTTCGGCATCAACCGCCTCGGCAACATCCGGTATTATGCTCTTTTTGCCGGTATCGAGGACCGCCTTTTTAACCTTAAAGCAACCCAGCTGACAGTTGACCACTCTGACGCCCAGGTCATCGGCGGCATTGCCAACCGCAACCAGGGGGACTTCGAGCCTTTTGGCGATTTCGAACGCGGTTGCGCAGGGCAGGTAGCCATCGTAGAGAGAGGCTTTTACCGCTTCGGTCAATCCCGACGGCGCTTCGGCGGGGGTACTTTTTACGGGAACTCGCGCTATTTTCTTAATCCGGTCGGCGTCATCGAAAACTCGTTTCATCGTTACTTCCCCGCTGGTGCTGTAATATCTATAACCTACATTATACTTCGCCCGCGTGCAAACGCCAATACCGGCGCGCCGGTTGCTGAAGCCGCTCGTGTTGGGGAGAATGGCGTCCCGCCAGCTTAGTCCAGAGGGCTAAAACGCTCAAGCTACTAAGGGGGAATCTCCAGCCCTTTAACGAGGTAGGGTAGCCCGCACAATTGGCCGGGGTAAATCTTGACAAAGGCCGTCGGTGATTGATAATATGGCAGCAACTCCGTAGATACCTAGATAGTCTAGGTTAAAGCCGGTAGAGAGTGTTTGAAAAGCGTAAGGTAGCGGCTGGTGAGCTGGCGGTGGGCTACGAGTTTCCCACGGCCAGCTACCGCCTTGAGCCGGAAACGGTGGCGCTTTATCTCAAGGCGGTTGGGGCCGGCGGTGGCCTTTACCGTGACGGCAAGCTGGTGCCGCCGACAGCTATCGCGGCCTATGCCATGGCGACTCTAGCGGACAACATGGCGTTGCCCGAGGGCACGATTCACACCCACCAGGCGCTGGAGTTCAAGAAGACGGTGCCCGTTGGCGAGACGATTACCTGTTGTGCCCGGGTGAGCCGCAACCAGGCGCGCGGGAAATTTCACTTTCTCAACATTGACCTTGATGTCCTGGACTCGGGCCAGCATCCGGTGCTGGCGGGCAAGACCGCTTTTATTTTACCCTGGGCAGGGGACTTGTGAATTTGGGGCTGCCAGTCGAGCTGAAAGCGGGGGCCATTCTCCCCGAACTGAAAAAGACGGTCACTCAGGCGGACATATCTCTCTACGCCCGGGCGAGCCGGGATTTCAATCCCATCCATATTGACCCGGAATTCGCTAAAAAGACACCGCTGGGCGGCACCATCGCTCACGGCATGCTGATTTTAGCTTACGTTTCTCAGATGCTGACCGATGCCTTCGGCATCGAGTGGCTCACAGGCGGCAGGCTGGACCTCCGTTTCAAGGCCCCGGCCCGGCCGGGCGACACTGTCACGGTAAGCGGCGTGGTTGCCGCCGTCCAGGATGTCGGCGGGGCAAGGCTGGTCAGTATCAACGTTGATTGCCGGAACCAGAAAGACGAAACGGTGATTACCGGGGAAGCCAGTGTCAGGGTTAGTAGCCGCGAGAATCGCATTTGACGCCCTCCGGTCAGGTCCTGGGCTATCCTGGAATGGTGAGGGATACCGGCCATGAAAATAGCGGTTGATGCGATGGGTGGTGATTATGCTCCCGGGGAAGTAGCCAAGGGAGCGGTAGTGGCTGCCCGAGGAGACCAGGCCGGCGATACTGGGGCGTATTCCACTAAAGCGTTTCGGACGGCTGGAGGATGTGGCCGAGATGGGGGCTTTCCCGGCCAGCGAGCAGGCAAGTTACATTACTGCCCAGGTCATCGGGGTTGACGGTGGTGTGCTTTAGAAGATGATAGCAGGATAGTCCAAAGTCCCCCTGAAAGCCACCGCTGTCGGCTATCGTTTCAAGTTTTGGCGCAGCCTCGCTAACTTGCGGCTCAGTTCGTTCAGCTCGCTCACAAGTTCGTTAAGGTTGATATTGGTCTTTTCCGGCTGGCAGCCCGGGCAGTTAATCAGGCCCTGGAAAAGCATGCGCATGGTGACCGGAAAACTATGGTCACAATCGGGGCAGTGGTAGTTGATGACGGCGTTTTCGATTCCCATCCCATCCCTCTTACAAGGCTAATTCTCTGCTTGCTATCAGTCTAGCCGATAATCATAAAGAGGGAAATAAAGAACCTAAACTTTGTATAAAGTTTTCGTTAATATTTCGTAAAGAATTTTGGCCGTAGCCGGTGTGGTTGTCGCCGGCGGCTGGCAGTGTTTAAGCTTGCCTAAAGAGCCTGGCGCTCCCGGAACTGCCGTATGATGTCCGGGCTTCTTTTTAAGGCGTTGGCGATGCCGTAGTTTTTGGCGAGCCGCAGGGGGACGCAGCAGCAGGCGCAGCAGTTGCAGATGGCGTAGAAGTCATGGCGGCACCGGATGATGGTGTGTACCAGACCCCGGCGGTGGCACTCTCTCATGATTTCTTTGGCGGTATCTTGGCTGATTTCCCGGTAGTCTTTGGGACGTTCCTTAAGGAAGACGTGGCGGCTTAGTCCCAGCATTATTTCGGTACCGATGGGGCTATCGCAGTTGCGGAACACCGCCCGGCAGGTGCAAGGGCCCAGTGCCACCCCCTGGGAGATGTCAATGATTTCGGCGGCCTCGTCGGGGCTGAGCACGTAAGCGCTTTGTGCCCGGTTGCCGTAAGTATTGGCCACCCATCTCACCAACCGGCCGACCAGGGGCAGCTTGGTCCAGCTAGATTGAAAGATATAGTACCGGAGGAAAAGTTCGCGGTACCGGCGGTATATCCTGAGCGTGTGGTGCATTCGGCCTCTTTTCCGATTATACACCATCGCTCTCTCCGGCCAAAAATTACACCTGGCCGTCTTCAGATGAGGCGTAAATAGGCCGCTAGCTGCCACAGTTTACTTACCGGGGTGGCTTTTCGAGGCCGATTGCGCTGGCGCGGTTCGGGCTGGTATAATGACGGGCGGCGACTAAAAAACCTTGCGGTGTGATGAGTGACCTCTCATCCTCATCGAGGGGGTGGGAGGTTTGTTTTAGCAGGAAGGGTGAATTTCATGATGGGTTCCGGTCGGGAAGAACCGAAAGGGGCAGAGAAGCTGGCGACCATGCGCCATTCCGCCGCCCACGTGATGGCGGAAGCGGTGCTGTCCCTCTTTCCAGAAGCTAAATTCGGCATCGGGCCGCAGATTGAAGACGGTTTCTATTACGACTTCGACCTGCCCCGCAGCCTTGTCCCAGATGACCTGTCGGTAATTGAGGAAAAGATGAGGGCCATCATCGCCGCCGGCAGTCCCTACTTGAGGGAGGAGATTACCAAGCGGGCGGCGGCCAAGCTTTTCGCGGGCCAGCCCTACAAATTGGAGATGCTTCAGGAAATCCCCGGTGATACCGTGAGCATCTACCGGCAGGGTGGTTTCGTGGACCTCTGTCGCGGGCCGCACCTGGGCACTACCGCCGAGATTGGCGCTTTCAAGCTGCTCAGTATCGCCGGCGCCTACTGGCGGGGCGATGAGTACCGTCCCATGCTGCAGCGGATATACGCCGCCGCCTTCGCTAGCCAACCGGAGCTTATCGAGCACCTCGCCCGTCTGGAAGAGGCTAAGAAGCGCGACCACCGCAAACTGGGCCGTGAGCTGGCGATTTTTACCTTCGACGATGAGGTCGGGCCCGGTCTGCCGCTGTGGCTGCCCCGCGGCGGTGCCATGATTGAAGAGATTGAGAAGCTGGCCAGGGAAATGGAGTTCCAGCGGGGTTACGTGCGTGTCCGGACGCCGCACGTGGCCAAGGAAGACCTGTTCAAGCGCAGCGGGCACCTGCCCTACTACGCCGAGAGTATGTTCCCCCCGATGGAACTGGAAGGCGTGCGCTACTACCTTAAGCCGATGAACTGCCCGATGCACCACAAGATATTCTCAAGCCAGCCGCACAGCTACCGCGACCTGCCCCTGCGTATTGCGGAATACGGCGACTGCTACCGCTACGAAAAGTCGGGTGAGCTTTTCGGGCTGATGCGGGTGCGCTCGATGCAGATGAACGACTCTCACATTTACTGCGCCGAAAGCCAGTTTGCCGGGGAGTTCACCGGCGTGATTTATCTGTATCTGGAATATTTTAAGATATTCGGCATCAAGGAATTCTCCATGCGCCTGAGCACCCACCACCCCAGCGGCCTGGGTAAAAAATACGTTGATAATGCCAGCCTCTGGCTCAAGACTGAGGCCATGGTGCGGCGGGCGCTGGACGATAATCATATCCCTTATCAGGAAGTGTCCGATGAGGCCGCTTTTTACGGCCCCAAGGTTGACGTCCAGGTAAAAAGCGCCATCGGCCGGGAATTCACTCTGGCCACTAACCAGGTCGATTTCGCCCAGTCGGAGAGATTCGACCTTAAATTCACCAATGAAAAGGGCCAGGAGGAACGGCCGCTGATTATCCACCGGGCGCCGCTCAGCACTCACGAGCGTCTCATCGGCTTCCTGCTGGAGCATTACGGCGGCGCTTTCCCGGCGTGGCTGGCGCCGGTGCAGGTGACCATCATTCCCGTGGCGGACCGCCACCTGGAATACGCCAACCGTCTGGCGGCGGAGCTTAAGGCCGATGGGGTGCGGGTCGAGGTTGACGGCCGTTCCGAGAGGATGAACCTCAAGATACGGCAGGCGCAGCTGGACAAGGTGCCCTACATGCTGGTGGTCGGCGACCGGGAGGTTGAATCAGGCAAAGTGGCCGTCCGGCTGCGGAGCGGTGAGCAGCTTGAGCCGGCCTCTTTCGATAGTTTCAGGGAGATGCTCCGTGTGATAATCGCCGGGCGGAAACCGAGCCTGACCTGATGTCATTTGCCTAACCTGGGGTGAGTGTGATATATTTCTTCTGAAATATTGACCCGGGGAGGTAGTTTAAAACATAATCAAGCGACTGCGTATTAACGAAGAAATCAGAGTTAAAGAAATACGTCTGGTGGGGGATAAGGGGGAGCAGTTAGGCATCATGACGCCGGCCCAGGCGCTGGATGCCGCCAGAAAACGTAATCTGGACCTGGTTGAAGTGGCCCCGACGGCGGTGCCGCCGGTCTGCCGTCTTCTGGACTACGGTAAATACCGCTTTGAGCAGGCCAAAAAAGAGCGCGAGTCCCGGAGAAGCCAGAAGGTATCCCAGCTCCGCGAGGTGAGGCTCCGGCCTAAGATTGGCGCTCATGACTATGAAGCTAAAATAAGGACGGCGAAGAAGCTTCTCGATGGCGGGGATAAAGTAAAAATCTCCATTTTATTTCGCGGTCGGGAGATTACTCACCCCGAAATCGGCTGGAAATTGCTGCAGCGGATGGCCGAAGAGCTGAAGGAGACCGCCGGCATTGACCGGCAGCCGGCCATGGATAACCGGCGTATGATTTTAATACTGGCCCCTCTGCCACAGCAGAAGGTAAAGGTAAAAGAAGAAGTAAAAGTTAAAAAGGAAGTTCCAAATGCCTAAAATCAAGACCCATAAGGGTGCTGCCAGCCGGTTCCACATCACCGGTAGTGGCAAGCTGATGCGGACTAAAGGCCCCAAGAGCCACCTGCGCCGTAATAAGACCGCGCGCACAAAGCGGCAGTTCGATGAAACGGTGGCGGTCAACCCGGCTGATGTCAAGCGAATTAAAAGGCTGATTCCCTACGGGGCCTAGCAGCCTGACTTTAATGTTTTAGAAAGCATATTAGATTGCCTTCCGTTTAACGTGCGGGCTTATAAGGAGAAACAAGGTGCCGAGAGTAAAAAGAGGCCCAGCGTCGCACCAGCGGCACAAGAAAGTGCTGGCCGTAACCAAAGGGCAGCGGGCCACCCGCCACAGTCTCTACAAGCGTGCCCATGAGTCCATGGTGAAATCGCTCAGCTATGCCTACCGTCACCGCCGTGAGAAAAAGGGTGACTTCCGGCGTCTGTGGATAACCAGGATGAATGCCGCCACCAGGGTCCAGGGCTTGAGCTACAGCCAGTTCGTCCACGGGCTGAAGCTGGCCGGCATTAGCCTGGACCGCAAGGTGCTGGCTGATATGGCGGTGAGGGAACCGGAGCACTTTGCCAGCCTGGTAACTCTGGTCAGGGGTAAGGCCGAGGCCTAAAAACAGGCGCGGTTTTCCTGGCGGAGTTTTTACGGCTTCGGGTTTAACCCCGTACCCTCTTTGTTAGATATCTAAATGCTGAAAGAAATTGAGGCACTGCGGGAAAGAGCGCTCCGGGAGCTTTCCAGTATTAGCGCTGGTGAGCTGGACGCATGGCGCGTGCGCTACCTCGGCAAAAAAAGCCGCCTTACCGAAGTGCTGCGTGGTCTTTCCGCCTTGTCCCTGGCCGAGCGAAAAGAAGTCGGCGCTCTGGCCAACCGGACCAGGCAGACCCTCGAAGAAGCCTTTAAGCAAAAAAGCCAGTCCCTCGAAGAAGCGCGTTTTAGCGCCGGAGCCTTCGAGGCGACGATTGATATTACCATTCCCGGTCGCTTGCGGCCGCTTGGCCGTCTGCACCCCATGACGCAGACATTAAACGAAATCAGCGGCATCTTCGCTACCATGGGCTTTCAGGTTACGGAGGGCCCCGATGTTGAGTGGGACTACTATAATTTCACCGCCCTTAACATCCCCGAGGAGCACGCTGCCCGCGACACCACCGACACGCTCTGGGTGAACGGGGCGCGAGACCCTCGCCTGGGCTCTCCCTTGCTGCGTACTCACACCACCTCGGTGAGCGCCCGGACGCTGGCCGGCATGAAACCGCCCATCAGGGTGGTAACGCCCGGCGCGGTTTACCGCTATGAGGCGACGGATGCCACCCACAGTGACATGTTCCACCAGATTGACGGCTTGGCGGTTGACCGCGGCATCACCATGGCGGACTTAAAGGGCACCCTGTATGAGTTTGCCCGGCGCTTCTTCGGCGAGGACCGTGAGGTGCGTTTCCGCTGCGATTTTTTCCCCTTCGTTGAGCCGGGCGTGGAGATGGCCATCGCCTGCGCCGTCTGCAAGGGCGCCGGCTGCCGGCTCTGCGGCCAGTCCGGCTGGATTGAACTTGGCGGCGCGGGTATGACCCACCCCGAGGTGCTGCGTAGAGGCGGCATCGACCCCGAAGAGTATACCAGGTTCGCCTTCGGCCTCGGCATCGACCGCTTGTCCATGCTGCGCTACGGTATTGATGATATCCGGCTGCTTTACGGCAGTGACCTGCGGTTCTTGAGGCAGTTCTAGAGATGAAAGTCCCGCTCAATTGGCTCAAAGAATACCTGGCGGTTAGCCTGTCCCCCGCCGAAATCGCCCACCGCCTGACCATGGCCGGTAACGAGGTGGAGAACCTGGTGGAGACCGGCGGCCACTGGGAAGGCATCGTGGTCGGCGCCGTGGTTGAAGTGGCGGCGCACCCCAATGCCGAGCGTCTCAAGCTGGTCACGGTGGATTTTGGCAGCGGACGCCAGACAGTGGTCTGCGGGGCACCCAATCTCAGGCTGGGCGACAAAGTAGCTTTCGGCGGGCTGGGTTCCCAGGTGCTTGACACCGAGGCTGGCAAGCTGGTGCGTCTCAAGCCGGCCAGGATTCGCGGCGTGGCTTCCGAAGGCATGCTGCTCTCGGAGCGAGAGTTGGGTATCTCCGATAACCACCAGGGTATCCTGGTCTTGCCCCAGGATGCGTCGGCGGGGGTGCCCCTCGCCAGCGTGCTCGGCGAGGCTGTTTTTGACATTGCGGTAACACCTAACCGTCCGGACTGCCTCTCGGTGCTGGGCATCGCCCGGGAGCTGGCGGCGCTAACCGGCGAAAAAATAAAGCTGCCCGAGACCGCTTACCGGGAGACCACTCAGCCTATTTCGGAGCGGGTGTCGGTGGTTATCGAAAGCCCCGACCTTTGCCCGCGCTACTGCGCCAGCTTAATCAGCGGCGTTAAGCTGGGCGAGTCCCCGCTATGGCTCAAGCGGCGTCTTGAGCAGTGCGGCATGCGTCCCATCAGCAATATCGTTGATATCACCAATTACGTGATGCTGGAATACGGCCAGCCCCTGCACGCTTTCGACTTCGAAGAGATTACCGGGCGCAAGATAATCGTGCGGCGGGCTAGAGACGGCGAAAATATCGTGAATCTGGACGGCGTCTCGCGCTCACTTTCATCCGAGACGCTGGTGATTAGCGATGCCGAGCGGGCGGTGGCCATCGCCGGGGTTATGGGCGGTGCTAACAGCGAGGTGACCTCACTCACGGCCACGGTCCTGCTCGAAGCCGCCAGTTTCAAACCGGCCAGCATACATTACACCGGGAGCCGCCTGCGGCTGCCCAGCGAAGCCTGTATGCGCTTCGAGAGAGGCATCAGCCCGGAACTGGCGCTACCGGCCTTAAAACGGGCTACCCAGCTGATTGTGGCGCTGGCGGGTGGCGAGGTGGCCCGGGGCATCATCGACCAATACCCCGGACGGCGGGAAAGAAAGCCGATAAAGATAACCACCGAAGGCGTTAAAAGAGTGCTGGGCGTGGAGCTTGCTGCCGAGAGAATGCGGGCCGTGCTGTCTTCTTTAGGCTTTGAGTGTGAGCCAGATAGTTCCGGGGTCACCGCCCGTGCCCCTTACTGGCGCAGTGACATCAACCTGCCGGTGGACGTTATCGAGGAGGTCGCCCGCATCATCGGTTACGACCAGCTGCCGACCACCATGCTCAGCGGGACTTTGCCCCGGCATAACCCGGACCATACCGTCGGGCTGAAACAGGTTGTTAAGCAGCTTATGGTCGGTCTTGGTTTTCAGGAGCTGATTACCTATTCACTGGTGAGTCTCAAGAAGCTGGAGATGGCCGGTGGTTCGCTTGATTTTGAGCCGGTGCATCTGATTAACCCGATGACCGAGGAGCACGAGTACCTGCGTACCAGCCTGCGCGCCAATCTGCTTACCGCCCTGGCCGCTAACCGGCGGTTCGAGGAGGGCGCCATCCGGTTTTTCGAGCTTGGCAAAGTCTTTCTACCCCGCGCCGGCGACCTTCCCCGGGAGGATTATAGCCTTTGCGGTATCCTCAGCGGCCCAAGGGATGAGACGGCGCTGGCGGGCCGGGGTGAGTCCCTCGATTTCTATGACGCCAAGGGCGTGGTTGAGGGTTTGCTGGGACGGCTGGGCGTTACGGCCAGTTTCCGGGAGGGCCGCGAGGCCGGGCTCCATCCGGGCAAACAGGCCGAGGTTATGGTCGGCGATATCCGGGTGGGCGTAGTCGGAGAATTGCATCCCAGGGTGCTCGGCGCTTTTGAAATCTCGGGGCCGGTGTCCCTCTTAGAGCTGAATATTTCGGCGCTTGAGCCGTTTACGCTTGTTCAAAAAGAATACCGTTCTGTCCCCCGCTTCCCGGCGGTGGTGCGTGATATCGCCCTGGTGGTGGCTAGCGCCGTCCGGCACCAGGAAATTGCTGATACCGTGGCTTCTTTCCCGATGGTCGCCGGGGTCGCCATCTTTGACGTCTATACCGGCAGACAGCTTGGGCCGGGCAAGAAGTCGATGGCCTACCGCCTGGTCTTCCAGTCGCAAGACCACACCCTGACCGATGAAGAAGTCAGCGGTGTTTTGAAAAACGTGCTGGAAAAGCTGTCCAGCCTTTTTGGCGCAACCCTGCGCGGTTAACCCTCCCCCTTCATTAAGTGAGATACACGTCCGTGGTAAAATTGTTTTCAAAAAGCCTTGACAAATCAGAAAAATCAGAATACAACGGTTAGTCCGGCAGTTATTTTTAGCTCGGGCTAAGCTTTTCCCTGAATGCTTCCGCGATGGCGGCGGCTGCCCCGGCTAGCGGTATCAGCCTGGCCTGGGTTTCCGAGCGCCACTTGATTTCCAGGCTGGCCTTCTCCAGCGTGCGGGCGCTTACGGTTACCCGGAGAGGTATCCCTAGCAGGTCGGCATCGTTAAACTTAACGCCGGCGGACTCTTCGCGGTCGTCAAAAAGCACACTAAGCCCCGCCGCCCTGAGTTCGGCGTAGAGCTTCTCCCCGGACTCGGCGACTCCGGTGCCCGCCCGGTAAAGCGGGCAGAGGTAGACATCATAGGGGGCGATTGGCACCGGCCAGACGATACCCCGCTCGTCGTGGTTCTGCTCGATGGCTGCGGCCAGCAGCCGCCCGATACCGATGCCGTAGCAGCCCATGACGATGGGGTGGCTCTCACCCTTTTCATCAATATATGAGGCCGACAGCTTTTCGCTGAGGAAAGTGCCCAGCTTGAAGACGTGCCCCACCTCGATGCCGTGGGTGGACTTTAGTGTGCCGCCGCAGCTGGGGCAGCGGTCACCGGCCCGGGCGCGGGCGATATCGGCCACGATGTCCGCCTCGAAGTCCCTGGGATAGTTGACGTTCTTAAGGTGGGTAGCCGGTTTATTGCCGCCGGCGATGAAGTTTGAACCAGATGTTACGGAATCATCGGCGATGACCTTAAAGCCGGCGAGTCCCACCGGTGAGGCCGCCCCGGCAACAATCCCGGCCGCGCTGACCTCGGGCTGGGTGGCCATGCGGAGTTCGCCGCAATGCAGCTGGTTCTTTAGTTTAATTTCGTTAACCTCAAGGTCGCCCCGGATGACCACGAAGACCATCTCGCTATCGGCAACGTAAAATACCGCCTTGAGGGTGTTGTGGTGGGGCACTTTGAGAAAACCCGCCACCTCTTCGATGGTTGCCATGCCGGGGGTAGCCATTGCCTCTACGGGCACCAGCTTGCCGCCGTCGAAACTCTCCTTGACGCTCGCCGCTTTCTCGACGTTGGCGGCGTAGCGGCAGGCGGGGCAATAGATAACCTCGTCCTCGCCGCTTTCCGCGATTAGCATGAACTCGTGGGAGTCCTTGCCCCCGATAGCGCCGCTATCGGCTTCGACCATTATGGCCGGCAGGCCGCAGCGCCGGAAGATATTCTGGTAGGCCACGACCATCTTCTGGTAGCTTATGTCCAGCCCGGCTTCATCGGTGTCAAAGCTGTAGAGGTCTTTCATGGGGAACTCGCGAACTCTGATTAAGCCCCCCCGGGGACGGGGTTCATCGCGGAATTTGGTCTGTATCTGGTAGAGGAGCAGCGGCAGGTCGCGGTAGCTGCGGACGTTGCGGCTCACGAGCTGGGTAATGACCTCCTCGTGAGTCGGCCCGAGTACTAGCTCGCGTTCCCGGCGGTCGGTGAGGGTGAAAAGCACCTTGCCCATGCTCTCGCCGCGCCCGGAAAGCTGCCACAGCTCAATGGGTTGCAACACCGGCAGGCTGAGCTCCTGCCCTCCGGCGTTGTCCATCTCCTCGCGGACGATGTTCTCGATTTTCTTAAGCACCCTCAAGGCCAGCGGCAGGTAAGAGTAGACGCCGGACACGAGCTGGTTGACCATGCCCGCCCTGACCAAAAGCTGGTGGCTTATGGTATCAGCGTCGGCGGGTATCTCCCGCTGAGTTTTGCCGAAGAGTTTTGACAAACGCATATCAGACTCCAGTATAGATTATCCGCCCGGTTCGCTCAAGTGCGGATAGTCAGCGGTTATTATTTTAAGGTTAACCCCATCCCCTATATCCCCTTCCCTTTGGGAAGCGGGATACAACACTTAACAGTAAAATTCCGGATTAACCTGCCTAATCCCCACGGTCATAGTCATTATAGTCATTATCAATCTGATGCCGCAACGGCAACCGTCCTGCAATTGAACCCTCCAAAGAATACAATCGAAGCCAGCCTACGGTGTCCTCGCGCCATGGATACAATTCTTTTGCCTAGAAAGGCGAAGAGTCCTCTTAATGCTGACGATAGTCCAAAAGGAGGGAAAGAAGTTGGCTAAAAGGAAAATTCCGCCGTCCCGTTTTAAATATGACAAAAACCATCCCACTGTAAGCGCCCGGTTACCTAAAGAAAAACACGAGAAACTTCTAGCGGTCTTAAAAAGCTTGGATGTTACCTTACCACAGTTATTACTTCAATTCATTGGCGAATATGAAGTCAAGGTCAAACCCATCGACGAAGCAGGAAAAACTGGCTTTGTGGAAGCGAAGAATCTTTACATGATCACTTACCCCTGCAGTGTATGTGGAAAGCCAATCCCCATGGTAGGCCCCAAAGCTAAGGAGATCGCCGGCAAGTATATGGCCGAGCACGGTTGGCGACATTCAGAATGCCATAAAAGGAAAAATCCCCAAGAGTAGGGGGGAGTATACGATGACCAGGGCTTATCTTGATGACCGGGAAATCGTGAGGTTAGAGGAAGCCGCTGTCTACCTCCGGGACAAACTGCTTGTCAGGCTGCTCTTTCACCTCGGTTGTCGCGTGAGCGAAGCCCTGGCCCTCGAGGTGAAGGATTTCGATTTTGCTAAGGGCACGGTCACTATCCAGCACCTTAAGTCACGTATTAAACTTGCCTGCCCCAAATGTGGCGCTAGACTGGGGAAAAGCCATACATTCTGTCCCAAGTGCGGAAGCAAAGTGGAAACGGTAGCGGCTAAGGAGCAGGAGTACCGACGCGTGCGAACACTACCTTTGGACAATGGAACATTGAAAATGCTCAAAGACTATATCGCCCGTAAGGGCCCAATAGAAAAAGACGGGAAGCGACTCATCTTCGGCATCAACCGGCACCGCGCCTGGCAAATCGTTAAGGAATGTGCGGAGATATCTAGTCTTCCCAGGTTGACCAGCCCTTTGGTGGCATCCAGATGGCCTTCATCGGGGACCTGTACCAGCTGCCGCCGGTGGTCACCGGCGGTGAGAAGGAGATCTTCCAGTCTCTCTACGGGACGTCCTACTTCTACGGTGCCCGGGTGTTCGACTCCTTCGACATGGAATTCGTGGAACTGGAGAAGATTTACCGTCAGCACGATGAGCGGTTCATCACCCTGCTCAACGCCATCCGCAACAACTCCATCATCGGGGAAGGGCTGGAGCTTCTCAACCGGAGGTACCAGCCGGAGGTCGAGCCGCCGCCAGACGAGTTCTACGTCTATTTGACCACCACCAACAGCCTCGCCGAACAGATTAACGGCAAGCGCCTGGCAGGGCTGAAAGGCAGACCTTACACCTTCACCGGAAGCATCGAGGGAGAATTCGGCAAGGAGTACCTGCCGACCGCAATTGACCTTGAGGTTAAGATAGGGGCGCAGATAATGATGCTCAACAATGATATTGAGGGCCGCTGGGTCAACGGCAGCATCGGGAAAATAACCAGCATAACTCGGAACCGGGAA
>JAZDKE010000013.1:0-85367 GCA_043803245.1 Chloroflexota bacterium | reverse complement strand
TCCAGCACGATGCGGACCTTCTCTTCTGGGGTATACTTGCGTCTGGCTGCTATGCGAACCTGCTGCATAAAGCCCTTGGTTTGTTGGGTTCTGGCCTCGGCAGCATCAGCTTTGTCTTTGTTTTCCTGAGACACAACTAGCTCCTTTCATTGTTTAGTCAGTCTACTACCTCACGAGGAGCTTGTGCCACCACCTGAAGTGTACGGTTTTAGTGGCCCTATTTGTGTCCCATTATCGCTGACGGTCTACAATTTCCGGTAATTTCGCTATCAACTAGGTTTACTATTGAATCGTCCTTGACAGCTATTCCTATCTCCTGAACTTTATCTCGGCTAGAGAAAGGAATTGCGGGTCGTCAATAAGAAGCCGGTAGTAGCGGTAGGCGCTGCTACCAGGCAGGTTGTAGCGCAACCAATCCCACCCCTTTAATGCGACCTCCTCTTTATCAACAAACAGCCTGGCGATTGCTACCCAGCCGTCTTTGGTGGGCTCGTTGCTGCCCTGGAAAACAGCGTTTGCCTGATTCCACAACTGGTCAACATAACTGTTTCGGGGAAGCAAAGCCAATCCGGTGACAGTTACTGGCTCACCAAAATCAAAGCTCACCCAGTGAACGGACGACTGCGGCGGATTGGCGACATGCCAGTAGGTATCCCCGTTATCATCAACCAGGGACTTCTCACTCTCATGGTACTGATTGAAGGAACTAGCGGTGACTGTCAACCGGGGAGACGGCTCCCATAGGTAAGGTTCGTGGCTAGGGGTTTCACCGGCGGGGCCCAGTCCCAACCTTATTAAGTTTACAGCCTCCTTAGATTTTACAAGGGCTGCATCTATGTACCCGAGAGCTTCCGTGTCGCCCTTCTTCATGTATATGCCAATGAGATATTGGCCGCTTTTGACCTTCCCTAATGGAATTATCGCCCAAAACCCGGAGTCGTCTAGGTTCAAACCCGTTTCTCTAAAAGCATCAATAAAACCAGCTCCTTTGTGTGGTATCGTTATTGTGTCGAAAACATAGGTGCGAGACTCGGATTTCAGGACTACGTAAATCTGGCTGTTCTCGGAGCCAAGCCCTCGGATAAACGCCCAGCCCTCAAGCTCCACGGCTCGGGTAGTTGCATTAATGGGTGATTATATACTTGACACGGATATAGCTTTGTGCTATCATTATCCTTGTGAAGCTGATTTACGGTCTTTCTCATGAGCCACTTCCTTCAATTTCTCCAAGACTTTCTTGGGAAAAACCTTCTTCGCTAATTCTTCGGTTGTCATATCTTTGGCAGTCTTTTTCTTACGCGGCATAGGAGGCCTCCAATGAGCAATAAGATTGTAAAACAGGAAATGAACATAATGAAGCTAATGGAGAAATTCCATAGCGAGGATTCCTGCCGGAATACTCTAACAGAATTACGCTGGCCGGATGGTGTGGCCTGCCCTCGCTGCCAGAGCAAGGAAATCCGTAATTCCTACACCCGTGAGCAATATGATTGTGCATCATGCGGTTATCAGTTCTCCGTAACTGCTGGCACCATATTTCAGGATACCCACCTGCCGTTGCCAAAATGGTTCATGGCTATCTACCTTATGGTGGAATCCAAAAAGGGTATCTCGGCCAATCAGGTGAAGCGCACTCTTAACGTGTCCTACAAGACAGCCTGGTATCTTTGCCACCGGATAAGGGCGGCTATGTCTGACGGAACGCCTAACATGCTTAAAGGCATCGTAGAGGTTGACGAAACTTATGTAGGCGGCAAGACTAAAGGAATGGGACACGGCTACAAGGGCAACAAGACTATCGTGGTAGGCGCTACGGAGCGTGGCGGTGGGGCCAGATTGCAGGTGGTTGACGACAATGGCCGCAAGACGCTTCACCAGTTTATCAAAGAGAATACCGCACCTGATACCGAGGCTATTTACACCGATGAATGGCCTGCATATCTTGGTATCGCTGATGCTGACACCAAACATGAGACTGTCAATCACAGTCAAGAGGAATGGGTGAGGGGTGATGTTCACACCAATTCCGTTGAGGGTGTCTGGTCGCTTCTCAAGCGGTCTATCGTTGGCTCTTATCATAAAGTTAGTGTCAAGCATCTTGATTCTTACCTTGACGAGTTAGAATGGCGGTTTAACAACCGCGAGAACCCATATCTATTCAGGGATACGCTCCTAAAGATCATAGAATCTTCAAGCCTTTCTTATGAGAAACTAACCAATTATCAGGCGCAGGAATCGGAAAAGGCTCAGTGATGCAATCTAACCCGCCGCCCACCACTGAAAAATAGGCTTGCTGTAATTCTTTCCCGGACTGCGTGAGCACTCCTTGTAATATCAAGTACCCCCCCGCATCCCCTGGCACTCTATATTCAACTTCATATGATTCGGTGCCCTTTACTAATGTGGTAGGCATATTTAACGGCGCATAAGATTGGCCTTCATATACCAGATACAGTTTATCTAATTGGGTTTCGCTAGATGATACCAACGTGAGGCGAATCAGAAACTGGATAATTTCATTACCATCATCGTATAGGCGATTGCCAACATTTGCGTTGTGGATGATGATTTTAAGAGGCGGTGTTTTGGTTTTTCGTTGGAAGACTACGTTATTTATGGCTGCCCAATATGCCCATATTACGAAACTTATCCCAATTATGAATAATCCGATTGATAGCATGAGAAAAAGGTCGGCATTGGCTTTTGTAATCATCTCTTTTACCTCTGCCACCTTTTGGAGGATGTAAATTGCGAAAGACAAGACGATTGTACCAATGCCGCCAAATACTTTTCTACGCATGCCCCTAGTTTACCACAGCCATTTGCGTCAAGTATATAATCCCCTATTATACTATAGGTGGTAAGAACTGCCCAATCGGAGGATGAAGATGTGCCAAAAGGAGGCGGTAGTGGTAGAATAGGAACATTATGCCGCATGCTGCGGTAAAAAGCCAGAAAAGCAAGAGGTGAAATTTGCAACCGGACGAGCGGGGCTATTTCGGGGAGTACGGGGGGCGCTTTGTCCCCGAGACCCTGGTGCCGGCCCTGGACTCACTTACCGCCGCCTACCGCGCGGCCAGCGCCGATGGCAGCTTCTGGGCTGAGTTTGCGGCGCTCTCCGCCGACTACTCCGGCCGGCCGACGCCGCTCTACTTTGCCGAGCGGCTCTCCGGGCAGTGCGGCGGCGCTCGTATTTTCTTAAAAAGAGAAGATTTGGCCCACACCGGCGCCCATAAAATCAACAATGCCCTGGGTCAGGCCCTGCTTGCCCGCCGCATGGGCAAACGGCGCATCATCGCCGAGACCGGGGCTGGCCAGCACGGCGTAGCCTCGGCCGCAGTTTCGGCCAAGCTGGGGCTTGAATGCGTCATCTACATGGGCGAGGAGGACATCCGCCGCCAGTCGCTCAACGTCTTCCGCATGAAGCTGATGGGCGCTGAGGTGCGACCGGTGACCGCGGGCAGCCGGACGCTCAAAGAGGCGGTGAGCGAGGCCATCCGGGACTGGGTGTCCCACCCCGAGGACAGCCACTATCTGATTGGCTCGGCGGTCGGCCCCCACCCTTACCCGATGATGGTGCGCGACTTCCAGTCGGTCATTGGCCGGGAGACTAAAGAGCAGATTCTGAAAAAGGCCGGCCGCCTGCCCGACTTCATCGTGGCCTGCGTTGGCGGCGGCTCAAACGCCATCGGTATTTTCTATCCCTTTCTGGAGGATAAAGAAGTGGCCCTCATCGGCGTGGAAGCGGGCGGACGGGGGCTCGCTACCGGAGAGCACGCCGCTTCGCTGGTCGGCGGTAGAGCTGGTGTTCTCCACGGCGCAAAGTCATACCTTCTCCAGGACGGCGACGGCCAGATTCTCGGGACACATTCCATATCAGCCGGGCTGGACTACCCCGGGGTCGGTCCGGAGCACAGCTATCTCAAGGACTCGGGGCGCGCAAAATACGTTGCCGTTACCGACGATGAAGCCCTTGAGGGCTTTAAGCGGCTCTGCTCGACCGAGGGGATTGCGCCGGCATTAGAGTCGGCGCATGCCGTCTTTTACGCCGCCCGGATGGCCGGCTCCCTCGACCCCGAAAAGATAATCATCATCAATCTTTCCGGCCGGGGGGATAAGGACATGGGTATCGTGTCTTCAGCGCTGGGGGTGACCCTGTGAACCGCATCGATGGGGTTTTCACCAGGGGGCGTACCGCGCTGATAGCCTACGTCACGGTGGGCTATCCCAGCCTGGAAGCCACCCGGTCGGTGGTGCCCCTCCTGGAGCGCTGGGGTTGCGATATCGTTGAGATGGGCATACCTTTCTCCGACCCGCTGGCGGACGGGGCCACCATCCAGCAGGCCAGTGACGCTGCCCTGCGCGGCGGAGTGACCCCGCGGCGCTGCCTTGAGCTGGCCCGGGAGCTACGCCATAAGACCGAGCTGCCGCTGGTCTTTATGAGCTACTTTAACCCGGTGCTGCATTACGGCCTGGAAGAGTTCTGCCATTCAAGCCAGCAGGCCGGTGTCGAGGGGCTCATCATTCCCGACCTGCCGCCTGAGGAAGGATTCGAGCTTGAGGCGGCCAGCCGGCGGCACAGCCTCGACCTGATTTATCTGCTCGCGCCGACCAGCACCGGGGCGCGCATCCGCCTGGTGGCCAGCCACTCGCGGGGCTTCATCTATCTTGTCTCGACCACCGGCGTCACCGGGGCCAGGGAAAAGCTGGCGGGGGGGCTGGCTGGTTTTGTTGGCCGGGTGCGGCAAATTACCGGCCTGCCGCTCTGTGTGGGTTTCGGGATATCGACTCCCGCCCAGGCGCGGGCGGTAGCCGGGATGGCCGACGGCGTCATTATCGGCAGCCGCATTGTCCAGCTAATGTCGGTGGGTGACAACTTCGCATCGCTGGGCGAGTTCGTTAGCGGGCTTCGGCGTGCCCTCGATGAACGGGAATAGGCTAAAGGGTTAAAGTAACTCCGCCTGCTCGCGCTACACCCTCTTTTCGGCAAGGACCCTGGCGTACTCACCCTGCATCGCCCTAACCCGGGCAATCTCTTCCTTGCTGAACCACTTCTCGAGTTCCACTTTGGCGAACTCGCCGCGGTTGAACTGCACCTTGCTATCAAACGGAACCGTGCAGTCAAAGCCGACGCGGTACTTGGGAGTGGACGGGCTGATGGGCCGGACGCGGTTGGTGGACCAGTTGCCGCTGGGCGGCAGGACCATCATGGCTTCGCCGGGGTCACACCGGGTGACCATCGCCCACAGGACATCGTTGGCGTCGTAGATATCCACGTCCTCGTCCGCCAGGACGACCATCCGGAGTGATGGGCAGGTGGCAAAGCACAGTAGCATAATATCGCGGATGCCGCGTTCATCACGGTCGCGGCGCTTGCGGATCTGGATAATCATGCCCAGCGGTCCCATCATGGCCGGCAGGTGGTTGACATCAATGATAAGCCCCGGCCACTGCTTGCTCAACACCTCGAAAACCGCCGCTTCATTGGCCATGGAGGCCATGGGCAGATATTCATACGAATGCGCCAGCGGCGCATAAAAGATGGGGTTATCCTTGCGCCGGGTGATGGCCGTGGCCACGAATTTGTAAGTGGTGCGGGCGCGTCCGACATGCCCGTTGCTTTCGGGGAAAAAGGGCTGGAAGTCCTGGGGTTTTTTCTCCCCTTCCTCGTTCTCCCACACCACCTGGTTGGTGTCTATGTAGCCCTCGATGACCCACTCGGCATCGGCCAGGGACCAGGCGTCCTGCGTTTTCGCCTTCACAATCTCCACCGGGGCGCCCTGCATCCGGCCGGCGATGCCCAGCTCATCGCTCCCGTTAGGGACAAGTTGCGGAATGCCGCCGCCGCCGGCAACGATGCCAATGGCGGGCGAAGTGCCGATGTTGATGGTGAGCGCCAGATTCTGCCGCGCTTTTCGCCGCTCGAGGACGAAGTGCTCGAAATGGCTGCCCGGGTTGAAAGCCATGGTGGACCAGTCTTTGGCCCGGAAATGAATCCGCTTGTAGGTGGCGCAGTGACCGATGTCCTGGCCGCTGATGAGGACGACCCCGCCGCTGATAATCCGGCCGGCATCGCCGGCGGTAAAGCGGAGTACGGGAAGCGTGGCGGGCACGTCAATATCCTGGGTGATAACCATTTCCTGGCAGGGGCCGCTTTCCACGGTCCTGGGCGGCAGCGGATTTTTCAGCGCCTCCAGGCCCTTGAACTTGAGCTTTCTGGGGTCGGCGACGTCGAAAATCCGGGCCACCCGGTCAAAGCGCGAGAACAGCGCGGTGAGCACCCGGTTGCCGGGATAACCCTTGATATTCTCGAAGAGGACCGCCGGGCCGTTGTCCATCGCTTTGGAAATGCCGGCGATTTCCAGGTGGGGGTCAACCTCGCTGGTGACGCTGAGCACTTCATTCTGGCTCTTGAGCAGCTTCAGGGTGTTGCGCAGGCTGGTGATGTCTTTACTTGCCATGGCTCGATGCGACCTCCTTGCGGATTAAATCATCGGAGAAAGGCCAGCGGTGTCAACACGAACACCGCCCGCCAGTATCGGCCAGTGTCCATTAT
Organism: Chloroflexota bacterium; assembly: GCA_043803245.1. Classification (GTDB taxonomy): domain Bacteria; phylum Chloroflexota; class Dehalococcoidia; order Dehalococcoidales; family SURF-40; genus SURF-40. The sequence continues at coordinate 78,811 of JAZDKE010000013.1, read as the reverse complement.
TACCAACCCTCGTTACTTAAGGGTTACCAGAGCATCAACCGCTTTCGCGCCGCGGCCTTTTTCGAATACCACCAGTGGATTGATATCTACCTCGGATATTATGTCCCCGAGGTCCTCAGCCAGCCGTGATAGCTTCAAGATAGCATCCACAATCGCTTCCGTATCGGCCTCACCCATACCACGGAACGGTTGCAGTAACTTTTTACCCTTGATTTCCTTAATCATGGCCTCGGCATCAAAGCGGCTCACCGGCACGACTCGCATGGCCACATCACGCAACACCTCAACCAGGATGCCGCCGAGGCCGAACATAACGGTCGGCCCAAAGTCCGGGTCAACCGAAACCCCCAGGATGACCTCACGGCCACTAGCCGCCATTTCCTGGACCAGGACGCCCCTGATTTCGGCCTTCGGCGCAAACTTCTTTGAATTGGCCATAATCTCGTTGAACGCGGTCTTGACCTCCTTGGCAGTGCGGAGGTTCAGCTTAACGGCCCTGGCCTCAGTTTTATGGAGGATATCCGGTGAATCAACCTTGAGGACAACCGGGTACCCGAGTTTTGCGCTAATCGCCGCCGCCTGGTTTGCCGAGGTAGCCAGTTCTTCCTTCGTAACCGGAATGCCGTATCTGGCGAGCAATTCCTTGCCCTCATGCTCGGTAAGCGATTTCTTGCCGGACGTTAACGAGGCTTTCATAGTCTTGATATCTGCCGCCGGGGTCGGTGAGGTCGCCGGTTTCGTGGCATGATATTTGTGGTGGGCCTCGCTGTAGCGCACCAGGCCATCAAGTACCACCGCAAGCTCGGCACCGTCGTGGACCACCGGCGTCCCCGCCTGCATCAGGACGGTTTCCTCGTCCTCCCGCAGACCGCCCATGGGGCAGAACATGATGATTGGCTTGGGGCTGTTTTGGGAAGCCTGGACAATCGCCTGGAGATAATTTAAGGTACCCCGCTTGTCCATCGGATGGATGGTGGTCACCAGTATATCGATGTTCTCGTCGTTCAACACGAACTGGACGGCGGCGTTGGAAAGCTCCGCCTTCTGCGGGGCGGTTGCGCCCGCGGCGGCGATATCGAACGGGTTGGTCATTTCGCCATAGGCCGGAAGCACCTTGATGGCTTCTGCCTTGGTCTTGGCGGACAGGTCCGGAAAGCGCAGGTCATACTTCATGCACTGGTCAGCAATGATGCTGATGGCGCCGCCGGAGCTCGAAATCACCCCGATGCGGTTGCCCGGCGCCTGGCGGTATCGCGCCAGGACCGAGGTCATCGCGATAAGTTCGTCAAAATCGTTGACCCGGGCGATACCATACTGGCGGCAAATCGCGTCAAATACGGCGTCCGAACCAACCAGGGCGCCGGTGTGGCCTTTGGCGACGTGCGCCGACATTTCGGACCGGCCCACCTTGAGGATAGTAATCGGTTTTCCTTTAGCCAGGGCGCGGTCGGCAATATCCAGGAACTTCGCCGGGGTCTTGAACCCCTCAACATACATGGTGATAACGTCAACTTCAGGGTCGTCAAGAAAATAGGCGACGTAATCACACAGTTCCAGGTTAGCCTGATTACCGGCTCCGACATACGCGCGCAGCCCGACGTTACGCTTGGCAAAACGGGGTACGGTGGCGCTGATGAGAGCCCCGGAGCCTGAAACATAGGCCACCCGGCCCGGTTTGACTACCTCCTGCGCGTAGGAATAGCCCAGCGTGACACGGTCGAGCACATTCATGTACCCATTAGTGTTGGGGCCGACGATACGCATGCCGGCCTTATTGGCAATCGCTTCGATTTCATCCTGAAGCTTTTTGCCGTTTTCATTCAGCTCAGCGAATCCGGAGACGCCGATCATCACCGCTTTTACCCCTTTATCGGCGCATTCCTGGATTACCTTGGGCACCGCGGCCGCGGCAATCACGATTACGGCGGCATCAACCGGGTCGGGGATTGCCGTGACGCTCGGGTAGGCTTTATGTCCGAGGATGGTCTCCCTCGTGGGATTAACCGGGTACACCTTGCCTTTCCAGCCGCTGTCCAGGATGTATTTCATCGGTTGTCCCGACACCTTGGCGACATCGTCGGAAGCACCAACGACCGCAATTGATTGTGGGTGGAAAACGGCATCAAGATTGGGGTATTCAAAGCGCTTCATGTGGTAAATCCTCCTGAACCCGGATTTCCCTATATCAACTCGTAGTGAGCTGATATCGCCCCGCCTCTTCCCGAGGGTATGATATACCCCGTGCATTCGTTTGTCAATGGGAAATCACTCGTAGGGCAGATGTAACCGAAGGTAAGTTTTACCGTTATGCTTGATGGACATTCTTAAAGAGGTGCTCCGGTACTTTTCATTAAGAAATACCTGTAACCGTGGGCGCTTTCGGAAGGAGAATTAAATATTTACGGAATATTTATGTACCGGGCACCCGCATTTACGCCTTGTTTACGGGCCAGTTGCTAGTATAGCGGTGCGAGTTAAAAACGCCGGTGCTTCCGGGGGAGACAGGGATAATGAAAAAGCGGCTGATGATATTGAGCGATGACCCGGTGCTGCAGGGGTTCTTCCACCGCAATTTCCGGCAGGAGTCCTATCCGGTGATGAATACTCCCGCTACCGATGAAGCCTTCAAGAGCTTGCTGGAGCGGGTGCAGCCCGACCTGACAATTCTGGATATCGGCATGCCCCGTCTGGACGGGATTGAAGTCTGCCTGCGCATCCGGCAGTGGTCCGATGTGCCGGTGATAATGCTCAGCACCTGGGGGGCGGCAAGCGGCAAAGTTAAGGGCCTTGACCTGAGCAGTGATAGCTATCTCACCGAACCGTTCGGCGCTGCCAGGCTCAGGGAGCAGATTGAGGATGCACTGGGAGCAAAGGCGCGCTATCAGCTTTCATATCGTCCGGCAGGTTCTGATAACGGCGGTTAAACAGGACCGGCTGGTGGATATTAACCGGTGAGTCGCATAGAGAGTTGGTACAAAGGGCATTGGATACGATAAAGGTTGTCTAGCTTGAAAAAGCACTTCACCGGTGCTTGCCAGAGCGATGGGCCAGTATCAGAAAAAGGTACTGGCCCATTTATTTTACCCCTTCCTTTGAACTTAAAAAAACGCTTGGGGTGTCCCGGTCGTTGACGCCGCCGCCAATTTGTTTTATCATTACGCCTGATTAATCTGGAGTCTGCCAGTTACGGGGGTGCCCTTGAATCTGCTTATCTTCATCCTGGGGACGGTCATCGGCCAGTTGCTTAACTGGCTGCTCGATAACCTTTCTCTCAGTGAGCCGGCGGCAGCAACGGCAGCCGGTCCCGCGCGAAAAACCGTCTGGTGGCGGCGCTTGCCGGTGGCCGATGCCCTGGGACATCGGTTCGGGGCGGCATCGCGCTCCGGTGTCTCGTGGCGGGTGCTCGCGGTTGAGCTTTTTTGCGGCACCGGCTTTTTGCTCGCTTACTTAAAATACGGTAAATACGGTCTTACTCCGCAGTGGGGGGTGTTCGTCTTTTACCTGTGCCTGCTGCTGGTGATTGCCGTTATCGACCTCAAAGAGAGGCTGATTCTGAACAAGCTGGTCTTCCCCGCCATACCCCTGGCGCTATTGCTGGCCACCTTTTTCCCGATGGGTCTGGCGGCGGGCGAGGCACCCCTGGACAGCTTTCTTTTATCTTTGCTCGGCGGGGCGGTCGCCTTTATCATCCTGCTGCTGCCCGCCCTCATCTGGCAGGGGGGCATGGGGTGGGGTGACGTAAAGCTGGCGGGACTGGTCGGCATCGCCACCGGCTTTCCCGGGTGCCTGGTCGCCCTGGGGCTGGCCATCATCGGCGGCGGCCTGCTGGCCATCGCGCTGGTAGTTTCCCGGCGCAAAAAACGCCGCGACGTTATCCCCTTCGGGCCTTTCATCTGCGCCGGGGCGCTGGCCGCCCTGGTCTGGGGCGAGGCCATTAGCGCCTGGTACCTCGGGCTTATCCTCTAAAGCCTGCCTCATGGTTCTTGTGACCTTTTAGTTTCGGCTTTGAGTATCTCTTTTTGTGCCCATCACAAAACCGGTTGGTTTTGTCAATTTTCACAAAATGTTTACAACCTGCCTCCCTTTATTTATGCCCCGTTTCCTGCCGGGAACCTATGCTTGATACCGGTAGAGGAATTAGCCTGGTGGGAGAGCAGCCTGATGGCAGCGTGGCATAATTGGGGCAAACGCTTCGACCCGGCGGGGACGGGTACTGATGCTTTCGGAGAGCATGTCAGAGCGATGCGCCGCTTCCGCGAGGCTCACCAGCCGTTTGGCGCCGGTATCAGTCCCCGGGAGACGGGTGGCACCTGCCGGAGCGTCACCGCCGGCTGGGTCTGGCTTGCTTACCGGACGGCACCGGAGCGGTTTTCCAAAAACTAGTATTTCGGAACCGTGATAGGAGACTGCCCGGTTGCATCCTCTTCATCTTTGCGGCTCGATAATTACCTTGATAGAATCCCTGGCCTCGCTGACGAGTTGAAATCCCAGGCCTGTTTCAGCCAGACTTAAGCGATGAGTAATCATCCGGGTTACCGGAAGGTTACGCTCGGAAATCATATCCAAAGCCGCTTGATAATCTGCCGGACTGCTGGCGTAAGAAGTGGTGAGCGTGACGTCATTACGCCAGAAAAGCTCGTTTATCGAAACCTGAATGGCAACCCCGGGAGCCGTCGGCGCGAAGAAAAGCACCGTGCCGCCCCGTGCTACCGACGCCAGCGCCTGTTCAAAAGCGGGCTTGGCACCGGTACCGACGATTACCAGGTCTGCCAGGCGGCCCTGATTAAACTCGCGAAACTGGTCAGGCGAGTACTTTTCCGCCGGGATGGCATAATCGGCCCCCAGTTGTTCGGCTGCCTTTAACCGGAAGGGCACGACGTCGGTCGCCGCTATCACGCCGGCTCCCATGGTCCGTGCTAAGAGCACGTGGAGTAGCCCGGCAATGCCGCTGCCGATAACCAGGACACTCTGGCCGGGTTTTAAGTTCGCCTGCCTTTGTCCCCGGAGGACACACGCCATCGGCTCGACAAAGGTCGCCATTTCGTAGGTAACTTTAGCGGGAAGCCGGAACACGCCCCGCTCGACATTAATTGCCGGGAGCCGTGCGTATTCGGCAAAGCCGCCGGGGTCAATGTTGGTCTGGCGCAGGGTATCACAGACGGTATGGTGGCCGCCCAGACAGTAATAACAGGTGTTGCAGGGGACGTGGTGGGCCACCGTCACCCGGTCGCCTTTTGCGTATTGTGTTACTCCCTCACCGACCCAGGCGACCTGCCCGCCGATTTCATGGCCCAGCACCAGCGGCGCCCGGTCGAGGCGGTACCACTCCATCACGTCGCTACCGCAGATGCCGCTCGCCTCGACCCTGACCAGCAGCTCACCGGGCCCGATGCGGGGGACCGGAATTTCTTCGACGCGCACATCCCGGTTGTTATACCATCTGGCGACACGCATATTACCGGTTCTTGGTAGGGAGGCACGCTTCGGTGCCCCGGCTTTTTTCTTCGTTGTAGATGTCCTCAGCCTGCTGGGGATTGGCGTCCTCGTGGATTAGGGCGCGTATCCCTTTAATCATGGCTACCGGATATTCGTTTTGCCAGATGTTGCGGCCCAGATTAACGCCAATCGCGCCTTTTTGCATGCCGTCGTAGACGAAATCAAATACCTCGCGGCTGGTTTCAACCCGGGGGCCACCGGCGATGACCACCGGCACCGGACAACCGTGGGTTACCTTTTCAAAGTTCGGGCACCAGTAGGTTTTCACCAGGCGCGAACCAAGCTCGGCGGCGATACGGCTGGCCAGGGCCAGGTAGCGGGCATCCCGTTTTTCCAGCTCTTTGCCCACCGCCGTTACCGCCATTACCGGAATACCATACCTCTCGCCTTCATCGACTAGCTTTGACAGATTCAGTAATGATTCCTTCTCGTAATCAGTGCCCACGAAAACGGAAATGCCTACCGCCGAGACATTCAGGCGGATGGCTTCCTCCATAGAGGTAGTAATGCCTTCGTTGGCCAGGTCTTTGCCCACCACGCTTGAGCCGCCTGATACCCTGAGGATAATCGGCTTGGTGTTAGCCGGGTCTATCTGCGACCGTAATACCCCCCGGGTAATGAAAATAGCATCGGAATAAGGCATAAGCGGTTCGCAGGTCTCACGCGGCACCTCAAGTTTGCGGGTAGGCCCCTGGAAATAACCGTGGTCCACCGGCAGGAAGAGACAGTGCCCGTCCCGCTGAATTAGCTGTGCCCAGCGGTTTGCCATTCCCCATTCCATATATCAACCCCCTTAAAATTTTCTTTAGAATAGCGCCACGAAATCAGACGATGTGTTTAGACAACCGGTTACCTCGTAATCATACTGGAATTTTCGTAAAGCGGTCAAATGCCGGTAACTCTACCTGAAAAGTGGCCGCTTTCCTTTCGGACACTCCATAACCCGAGTCTCGGGAAGAGCGAACCGAGTCCATGCTAGAATGTTGGCATGGCATACCGCGCTTTGTTGTTTGACCTCGACGGCACATTGCTGGACACGCTTAGGGACATCGCTGATTCGGTGAACCGCGCATTAACCTCCCTGGGCTTCCCGCAACACGAACTCGACGCTTACCGGTACTTCGTCGGTGAAGGTGTGGAGGCCCTTGCCACCCGCGCTCTTCCGGAAAACAGGCGGGACCAGATAACCGTGAGCAAACTCACGGCCCGTATTGATGAGGAATATTCCCTGCGCTGGGCGAATAACTCTCGCCCCTATCGGGGAATCCCGGAATTGCTGGATAACCTCACCGGCCTCGGCATTCGCCTGGCCGTTTTGTCCAACAAGGCGCAGGGCTTTGCCGAAAAAACCGTCTCCAGGCTCCTGCCGTACTGGCATTTCGAGCTTGTCGTCGGCGCGGTGCCTTCTGTCCCCAAAAAACCGGACCCGGCGGCGGCATTGCAAATAGCCAGACAAATGGACCTGATGCCTGGCGAATTCCTTTACCTCGGTGATTCGGCGGTGGATATGAAAACCGCCAGCGCGGCGAACATGTACCCGGTCGGGGCATTGTGGGGCTTCCGCACGGCAGACGAACTCTTATCGGGTGGCGCAAAAGCGCTCGTTAAAGAGCCGCTAGACGTATTAAGCTTGCTCTACGATTAGCGGTACCTGAAGCTTGCCATCGGGATTGCGATATGAGAGGCACTTCAGAAATGGGTATCTGGTGGGGGCCAGGGGTGGCGGTTATTGCCATTGCCGTGGTTGCGGTGGGTTACCAGCTTCACCTTCAAGAGGTCGTACCATTCCTGGTTGGGGTAGTTACGCGGGGTGGGGTAGCGGTTGAAGTCGGTGTTGAAGTAGGCGGTCTGTGGCCGGTCGTTACGTTCGTAAACAATGGTGAGCGGCACCGGCCCGCCGCTACCGAAAGCGCGGTCGAAGCTCTGCCTCAGCGCCCCGTCGAATTCCAGAGATATCTCTTTGATTTTGCTGAATGGTATCAGTTCCTGATATTCTTTGTCCTCACTGACGTCGGTCCCCCGGAAGACCAGCCCCCGCTCTTCTAAGGCCAGTTCCCCCCGGTAGCGGTGCGGCGGTAAGCGGGTAAAGACGTGCGCTTTGACCCAGGCGGAGACGCTTTGCCACTCGGAGAGCAGTCTCTCGATATCCTCGGCTTTAATCATCAGCGCCGGGGAGACCTTATTAGCGGTCTTGAGGCTCACCTGATAAACCCCGCCAGTTCCCGGATATTCCAGCCGACTACCACCAGCAGGAAGAGGCAGGCCGGGATGAGTAACCGGTAAGGTACCAGCCAGGCGATGAGCAGCGGGATGACCACTTTGATGGCTACTAGCTGCAAGGGGAAACTGAGAAGTTCCCGCATCCAGGGATTCATCTCGTCGAGACCCAGAGATACCGCCAGCACGGTGAGGGCGAGGTCGAATTGCTGTAAAACAAGATAGGAAGCCTTTACCGCGAGACTCAGCCGGTACTGGCGCTTCTCCCTGATAGCAACGAATTGCCGCAGGTTGTTCTCCAACCAGGCGGTAGCCATTTTAACCTGCCTCGGAAAGTTGTCTTTCTAGAGTAGAGCTTATAATCGGCCGCCGCAATAGAGCATAAAAATTTGGGCATAACTTGTAAACAATTCCTAAATTTGCAGTTGGCAGGCTGGTGGTATATACGTGGTATATTAAGTAGTCATAGGGTATTACCCAAAAAGGCAGGGTATTATTTGCAAGTCATATAATCAGTAGCTATGATTGAGAGTAAATAGAGATTATGATAACATGTATAATGCTTTTGTGGGACAACCGGTACGATTGGGAGAAATGGGATGGCTGATAATCGCGGTAATTCCGAAGTAAGCCGACGTCGTTTCCTGGCCTACCTGGTTGGTGGGGTTGGTGCCGCCGTCGGTGCCGTGGTGGCGACTCCCCTGGTCGGCTACTTCTTTTCTCCAGCCTGGAAAAAGAGCCAGCCTTTGCTAACCCCGATTGCCCGCGCCCGCGATATTCCCGAGGGGCAGCCGGTATATGTCACCTATGAGCAGCGCATCCGTGACGGCTGGTACGTCAGCACCCTCAGCAAGGGGGCCTGGGTTTCCAATAAAGGCGGCGAAATCGTGGTCTTCGACCCGCGCTGCACCCATTTGAATTGTCCTTATTACTGGGATAAGGAAAAGAAAATATTCTCGTGTCCCTGTCATGACGGCAGGTACGATATCGACGGCAACGTCATCGGCGGGCCGCCGCCCCGACCCTTAGACCGTCTCGAATATGAGGTCGAGGACGGCAACATCATGGTCAGCGGCAAAATAATCGGGGGGAAGTGAGCGAGCGATGGCTGGAGCGCAAGAGGGCTGGTTTGAAGAAAGGCTGGGGTTAAAGTCGGCCTTTAGCTGGTTTCTGAACCGGAAAGTGCCCCGGGGCGTTGGTTGGTGGTATACCCTGGGCAGCGCCACCGGAGTTACTTTTATCCTGCTGGTGGTGACCGGCCTCTTCCTGATGATGAACTATTCGCCGTCGCCCGACCACGCCTACGAAAGTCTCCAGTACATTATCACTGAGGTGCCTTTCGGCAACCTGGTGCACAGCATCCATCACTGGGCGTCTTCCGCCATGGTGGTGCTTGTCGGCCTGCACGGCTTAAGGGTCTTTTTTATGGCCGCCTACAAGTACCCCAGAGAACTGACCTGGGTGGTGGGCGCTCTTCTTTTCATCCTGGTTATGGGCGCGGCCTTTACCGGCTACCTTCTGCCCTGGGACCAGAGAGCCTACTGGGCAACCAACGTCGGTATCGGCATCGCCGGTCAGGTGCCGTTTTTGGGGCCATGGATTCAGAAGATTCTCATCGGGGGAACCAGCATCGGGGCGGTGACGCTCACCCGTTTCTTCACTTTCCACGTCGGGGTGGTAGCGCCGCTGATAATGCTACTCGCCGGGATTCATATCTTCATGGTTATCAAGCAGGGGATTTCGTCTCCTCCGCAGAAGTAGCGCGGGCTAATCAGCCAGGATAATGAAATGAAATCACCGTTTTCGCCAAAAAAGAGCCGGAAAGAAGTCTACCAGGAAGAATACCAGGCTACCAAGAAAGGTGGCGAGGCCTTCTTTCCCGAGACCATCGCGCGGGATGCCCTGGTTGCCCTGCTGGTGGTCGGGGTAATTATGGCCCTGTCAATTTTCTTCCCGGCCAGGTTGGAGCCCCCCGCCGACCCCACCAGCACCACCTATAATCCCCGGCCGGAGTGGTATTTCCTTTTCTTTTTCCAGTTCTTGAAGCTCTTCCCGGGTTCTCTTGAGGCGGTGGTGGCGGTGGTGATTCCAACAGTCGCCCTGGCGTTGCTCTTGTTGGTGCCTTTCCTGGACCGCACCCAGGAGAGGCGCTGGTCAAAACGCTGGTCGGTTACCGCGGTGGGGGTAGTGGCGGTTTTAGCCCTGGCGGCCCTTGAGATGTTCGGTGCCATGTCGGCCCCGGCGGTACCCGCCGGTGAAGAGAGCCTGGTGGTGCAGAAGGGGCGTAAGGTCTATCAGGAAATCAACTGCGGCTACTGTCACAGCATTAATGGCGTCGGGGGAAACATCGGGCCGGACCTGTCTGGCGTCGGTGCCCACTTAGAACCGCAACAGCTAGCGGCCTATTTACAAAATCCGCACGCTATGGTGCCCGCTACTCTCCATCCGAAGCTTCTTTTCACTGACGAAGAGCTCAAGGCGCTGACCGAATATCTGCTCACTCTTGGAGCGGCGGTGAGCTACACCGCGGAGGCCCCGACTCTCTTTGAGCAGAATTGCGCGCTCTGTCATGCGCTCAAAGGAAAGGGCGGTACGCTTGGTCCCGACCTTTCCACGGTAGGGGCGCGCCGCTCGGTGGGTTTTCTGGATGCCTTCACCAGCGACCCGACCTCGGTCCTGGCCGGCACCACTATGCCTGCCTATAAGAACAAACTCTCTGCCGAGCAAATCAGGGATATCGCCGCCTACCTGGCCAATCAGAAGGGTTAAACGCCCCGGGGCATGCTCCCGCTATCGAGAGATGAATGCCCCTGTTTTTGACCTGGGGTTAGGGCGGGTGTTATTCTGCGGGCGATTTAAGCGGCTAGCGTGAGGACGGCTCGTAAAAGCCCGACTTATCCAGCAGGGTGTGATAGTAGTCGGCGATATCTTTGTCGTAGATTTTATCCTCGGCTTTGAGGAAAGGGGTCAGCAGGGCATCGCGGTAGATTTTCTCGATATCGGGTAAGAGGTCGCTCAAGCTAAAGTTGTCGCTGGTGGTATTATCGGACTGGGCGAGCGCCGGCAGCCCGAAGGATAACATGACCATCAGTACCCCGCCGAAAAAGATGCCCCCCAGGAACCCGAAAACCACCTTCACAGGCTGCGTCCCCCGCTTTTTTTACGACTATTTCCTTTACCGTTTATCTCCAAGTCTACTCCGCCGTCATAAAGACCCGGATAAAGAAAATAAACATGGCATAAAGGTTTCGTTAAGATTTCATAAAGAATGCACTATTTGGCGAAATGCCAGCGCCGTCTTAAAAGTCGGCCAGGGGAGCTTTCCGGAGCGATTTCAGAAAAGAGGTGTCGTTGTGCCCGGTGAGGACAAACCGCCCGTTTTCAATTTCAAAGACGGAGAGGCCGCAAGTGTCAAGCTTGATATTCCAGAAGTGGCTATCGTCCAGGCCAAGCAGGGCGCAGATTAAGACCTTGTTGACCACCCGGTGAGAGACCATCAGGGTGTCGCCTTCGCCCCGGGCGGTAACCCGGCTTACCAGGCTGAGCGTTCTTTCCCTGACATCGAGCAGGCTTTCCCCACCCGGTGCTTTAACGTGGTGCGGGTTCTCAAGCCATCGGGCAAAAAGCTCCGGGTATTCGTCCCGCACCGTCTTTATCGAAAGACCCTGCCAGTCGCCGAAGTCCATGTCAACCAGCTCCGGGGCGGGTGACACTTTCAGGCCAAGGCGGGCGGCCACAATTTGCGCGGTTTCAAGGGCGCGCTTTAAGGGACTTGAGAAAACGGCGCTAATCTTCGATTCGGCAAGGGAATCCGCCATCAGCCGGGCCTGCTTACGCCCCGTCTCGTTAAGCTCGATATCGAGCCGTCCCCGAAACACTTCGGCAACGTTCCCGTCGGTCTCCCCGTGCCGGGCTAAAATCAATTTCACGTCATTGTCCCCCAGGCCGGTGATTTAAGGCAGTTGCCTTTCTCATAAGTTGTGTGTCCGGGCGCTTAAGAAGTTGCCTCGGCTTCCCTCACTGCCTTGATGAAAGCCCTGATTTTATCGGGGTCTTTTCGGCCCCCGCTTTCGACGCCGGAGGATACGTCCACTCCCCAGGGCCGGGCCTCTTTCACCAGCCGGGCGACGTTGTCCGGGGCAAGGCCGCCGGCGACGATTACCGGAAAGCGGGCGGCCACCTCCCTGGCGATAGACCAGTCGAAAGGCTGGCCGGTGCCGCCGTAGGTTTCGCCCAGGCGGGTGTCTAGCAGGTAGGCCAGCCTGCCGGACGGCTCAAGCTCAAGTCCGGCGGCGATTTCCCCGAGGACTCGCGCAGCCGTCTCTCCCCCGGATATGTGGCATACCTTGATGACCGGCCGCGAAATCTCCCGGCAGTAGCTCAGGGTCTCATCGCCGCTAAGCTGCACCCAGTCCAGCCCGAGCTGTTCGGCGAGGCGGTTTACTTTGCTCGCCTTTTCGTTAACGAACACGCCGACGATAAGAGGCCGGGGTTGCAGGCGGCGCACCGCTTCGACCAGGGGTTTGGCCTGCTCGGGCGTCACCTGGCGGCGGCTCGGGGCGAAGACGAGACCCAGGAAGTCAGCGCCCGCCCCGGCGGCCACCACGGCGTCTTCTGTCTGAGATAGTCCGCAGACCTTAACCCTTGTCAAAAGCCCAGCTCTCTTATCCTGGCGGCGATGTCGGGTGCGGTCATCAGGGCTTCCCCGATGAGCACGGCATCGACGCCAAGCTCTCTCATTTTTTCGATGTCGCGGCGCTCTTTTAAGCCGCTTTCGGCGACGGTGATGCGGTCAGGGGGGATGAGGGGCTTAAGGCGCGCGGTGGTGGCCAGGTTCACTTTGAAGGTGCCCAGGTCACGGTTATTGATGCCGATAATCTTTGCCCCATTCGCCAGAGCGGTGGCTACTTCGGACTGGTGGTGCGTTTCCACCAGGCAGGCCATACCGAGCTGGTGGGCGAGTTTTAGCAGAGCCTCGAGCTTTTCCCCGTCGAGTACCGCCACGATGAGCAGCAGGGCGTCGGCGCCGTAGGCCCGCGACTCATATACCTGGTAGGGGTCGAAGATGAAGTCTTTTCGGAGCAGGGGCAGCCGCTTTCCTCTCAGCGCCTGCCTTGCGGCCAGCAGGTCGCCCGGGCTGCCCCGAAAATAGCCGGTTTCGGTGAGTACCGAGATGGCCGCAGCGCCGCTTGAGGCGTAAATAGGGATAACCTCCTCTGGGCTGGCCCCGGCGCGGATGGCGCCCTTTGACGGTGATGCCCTTTTGAATTCAGCGATAAGGCGCAGGCGCTCGCCGCGCAATGCCGCGGCGAAATCGAGCGGCGGCGGCTGACCGGCTGCCAGGCGTTGCAACTCTTTCAGCGGCCGCTGCTTTTTCTTGAGCGCCAGTTCCCGCGAGCTGCTGGTTAAAATTTCGTCCAGAAGCATCAATAACACCATCCGGCAGCGATTACGCCGGCAGCTTTTTGCCTGACCCCGCTGGCAAAATCTCTTTTTGAACCACGTTTTAAAAACTCTGGCTCACTTTGATGAGTTGCTCCAGTTTGGCCTGCGCCTGGCCGCTATCGATGATTTCCCGGGCCAGGCTGACACCCTCTTTGATGGTGGCGACCCTGTCTCCGGCCATGAGAGCGGCTCCAGCGTTTAAGAGCACGATGTCCCGTGCCGGGCCCGGCGCTCCCGCCAGTATGCGGCGCAGCAAAGCGGCGTTTTCCGGGGCGGTGCCGCCCTTTAAGCTACCCAGGCTGGCCCGCTTCAACCCGAAATCTTCAGGTGTTACGGTGTAGCGCTTGATGCGGCCGTCTTTCAGTTCGGCGATAAGAGTGCGGTCGGAGATGGTGATTTCGTCCAGGCCGTCGGCTCCGTGGACGACCAGCGCGTGCCGTAGTCCCAGTCCCCCCAGGACACTGGCCATTTTGTCCAGGAGACTTTCCTCGGCTACCCCCAGCACCTGGGCGGTAGCGCCGGCGGGGTTGGTGAGTGGCCCCAGGATGTTAAAGACGGTGCGGATGCCAATTTCGCGGCGGGGTCCGGCGGCGTATTTCATGGCGGGGTGAAAGGCCGGGGCGAACATAAAACCGATACCCGCGGTATCCAGGCATTTCCCCACCTGTTCCGCGTTCAGCTCCAGGCGGACACCAAGCGCCTCAAGGACATCGGCGCTGCCGCACTGGCTGGACATAGCGCGGTTGCCGTGCTTGGCCACTTTCAAGGCCGCGGCGGCGACAAAGGCGGTGGCGGTGGAGATATTAAAGGTGCCCGAGCCGTCGCCGCCGGTGCCGCAGGTGTCCACCACCGGGCCGCTAACGGCCACCCTCACCGCTTTAGCCCGCATGGTCTTGGCCAGGCCGGTAATCTCTTCGACCGTCTCCCCTTTGATTCTCAGGGCGGTCACGAAAGCCCCGATTTGTGCCGCCGTCGCCTCCCCCTGCATGATTTCGGCCATTACCCCGGCGGCCTGCGCCTCGCTGAGCGATTTTCCGGTAATCAGCAGGGCGATGGCTTCCTTAATCATTCTTATCACCACCAGTTAGTTTGATTTTTTCAAACACTCTGTTTTCCTTTGATGTGAACTTTAGAGCTGAACGAAATTTATCTCCAAGGTCACTTTCATAATCACAATTGATAGCGAGCCCGTCATATGTTTCAAAGTCAAAATTCTCGGAGGGAGGCGAAAACGGATATTTTTGTCCCGCTTCAAAAGTGGTGTACCCATCAAATGTGTGGGTAAAGGTAAATTTATTGTGTGTAAGGTAACATTTCAGATTTAGGGCTGTCCCAATTCCTTCATTCTTAATAACAGCCGAGATTCTTTTCTGGTTTGGGTCAGCACCTATCCATTGTATTGTGAGAGATGGAGACCTGGCATTCCTCATGTCCTCAGCCATTTTAACGCTGGCGTCTGCCTGTTTCTGAGTAGCTTTGCTTATAGAGAAAGTTCGCCAAGCATAAATGCTGGTTACTATGACGAGCACAACCATTGAGATTGCTTGAATCCAATCAGTTGGTGTCATCTTCATATACCTCTACCTCTGTTTGGCTATTTTTAAAAAATTCATTAGTAAATCTTTGCCCAGTTCCGTCATGAAAGACTCGGGGTGGAACTGGATGCCCTGGGCGGGGTGCTCGCGGTGCTTTAGCCCCATAATCTCGCCGTCCTCGGTCCAGGCGGTTATCTCAAGACAGTCGGGCAGACCCCGGCGCAGCACCACCAGCGAGTGGTAGCGGATGGCGGCGAAGGGATTTTTAAGCCCCTCAAAAACTCCCTGTCCCCGGTGGTAAATCAGCGATGACTTGCCGTGCATGATTTGCCTGGCCTGCGCCACCTTGCCGCCGTAGCTGTAACCGAGGCACTGGTGTCCCAGGCAGACGCCGAGGATGGGTAGTCTGGCTCCAAAATGGCGGATGACATCGTTGGAGATGCCCGCCCGCTCCGGCACCGACGGGCCGGGCGAGATGACGATGCGCTCCGGCTTCATTTTCTCGATTTCTTCGAGGGTCGTCCGGTCGTTGCGCACCACCACCACCTCTTCTCCCAGCTCGCTAAGGTACTGGAAGAGGTTGTAGGTGAAGCTGTCGTAGTTATCAACCAGCAAAATCACCGGGTTCTCCCGTTAGTCCAGTCCGGGCTCTCGGCCTGGCTGATGGCCTTGAGCAGCGCCCGGGCTTTGTTCATTGACTCATCATATTCCCGCGAGGGTACGCTGTCGTAGACGATGCCGCAGCCCGCCTGGACGTAGGCTGTCCCATTACTCACCACCATCGTCCTGATGGCGATGGCCATGTCCATGTTGTGCGAGAAAGAGAAGTAGCCGGCGGCCCCGGCGTAGGGGCCTCTTTTTTCCGGCTCAAGCTCAGCAATGATTTGCATGGCCCGGATTTTAGGAGCGCCGGAGACGGTGCCCGCCGGAAAACAGGCCCGCAGGGCGTCGAAGGCGGTCTTATCGGGCATTAGTTTCCCCTGGACACAGGTGACCAGGTGCATCACGTGGGAGTAGCGCTCGACGTCCATCAACTCGCTCACCTCGACCGTGCCCGGCAGGCTCACCCGCCCGATGTCGTTGCGCCCCAGGTCAACCAGCATGATGTGCTCGGCGCGCTCCTTCTCATCGCTCTTAAGCTCGCGTTCGAGGCGCTCGTCTTCGGCAGGGTCTTTGCCCCGCGGCCTGGTGCCCGCCAGGGGGCGGGTCATGACGGTGTCGCCTTCGACTCTCACCAGGACTTCGGGCGAGGCCCCGATAATCTGGAAGTCCTTAAAGTCGAGGAAGAACATGTAGGGCGAGGGGTTGATGGTGCGCAGCGCCCGGTAGATTTCGAAGGGGGCGACCTCGGTGGCCTGCGCGAGTCGCTGTGAAAGCACTACCTGGATGGCCTCGCCGGCGGTGACATACTTTTTTACCCGGTTGACCGCGGCCTCGAACTGTACCCGGGAAAAGTTGGAGGTGAGCTGGCCGCCGTTGCCCGCCGGCGTCGCCTCCCGGGTCAACTGGCCCGGTTTCAGAGGCTGGCGCAGGCGTTCGACCAAATCGTCAATTTTAGCGGTCGCCTTCCGGTAAGCTGCCTCGATGTCGCCTTCGGTGCGGACGTGGCTCAAGACCTTGATGCGGTGGCTGACGTGGTCGAAGATGAGCAGGGTATCGGTGAACATAAATACCGATTCGGGCAGCCCCAGCGGGTCGCGGACAGGTGAGGGCAGTTCTTCAAAGCGGGTGGCCACCTCGTAGCCGAGGTAGCCCACCGCCCCGCCGCAGAAACGGGGCAGGTCGCCCAGCTTGACCAGGCGGTATTGCCCCAGCTCCTCGGCGATGAGGGGCAGGGGGTCAGCGCCGTCTTTCCCGAGCTTGAGCACCCGGTAAGGCTCGGTGCCGATGAAGCTGTAGCGGGCGAGGTGCTGGCCGCCCTCGACGCTTTCCAGCAGGAAGGAAGGCCCATCCCGGCTGATTTTCAGGAAAGCGGAGACCGGCGTTTCCAGGTCGGCCACGATTTCCCGGTAGACCGGTATCAGGTTGCCCTCGCTGGCGTGCTTTTTAACTTCTTCCAGTGTCGGGTAGTACATTTTCCCCTATACCTTTACCAAACAAAAATCCCCTCACCCACAGGGGCGAGGGGAAAAATCCTCCGCGGTGCCACCCCGGTTGATTGCGCCCGGCAATCATCTTTAGTGAGGTACGGCCCCGGTTACTTCGGGCGATACCCCCGGGTTCTGATAACGGTACCCTCTCCGGCAGAGCCTACTCGGCAGTTACCTTTCGGTCGGCGGCTCCCGAGTCCATTCAGTCCCCCGCGCCAGCACCGGCTCGCACCTTACCCGGCTCTCTGATAGCCTCGCCCGGGGCTTACTAGTCTCGTTCCTGGCCTTTAGCCTAGTCCCAAGTCTAACGGTAATGGCCACAGATTGTCAAGTTGCGCTAGGGGAGGTAGATGATGATGATGCCACCGCAAATCATGGTGATGGCCAGAAGTCTTAGTGCCAGCATTCTCCGGCCGTACTGCCATTCCAGGAAAGAGGGGGAGAAGCGGCTTATCAGGAAGGCGTAAACGAAGACGAAGACCGGGCGGCTGCTGGTGATGGTTGAGACCAGAGAAGCCGGCCCGTGCTCCAAAGACCAGAAGAAGGCTACCATGGCGGCCACCACCATCAGGTTGTTGGCCATAACCAGCGCCAGCGAGCTAGCCTTTCGGGGCATGGCGGCCAGTTCCCGCAGCACTGCGGGACGGGCTGAGATGATGAGAAACATCGCCCCCATACATAGGACGGTGATGGCGTAGAGGTTCCAGAAGGAAAGCCGGTCGAGCACGTCTTTGCTGGTCACATTGGCTGCGGCCATAAGCAGGCTCGAACCGATGAGCTGGAAGAAAGCCGGGCTGAGCCTTGCCAGGTTCCGGCCGGGGCGCTCCCGCAGGGAAACCATCACCGCGCCGGCAACGACGATGGTGATGGCGAACCACTTGAGTCCGGTGATGGTCTCGCCGAGCAGGGGCACCGCCGCGAGGGCGACGAAGATGGGGAAGGTGCTGGCGACCGGAATCACGCGGGAGACCTCCTCACGCTTGAGTGCCACCAGGAGGAGATAGGCGCTTGCGCTGCGGATAATCGCGGAGGTAATGGCCAGGGCAAGCGTCCCGGCACCGAGTCCGGCGGGCATAGGAAAGAGGAATAAAAATATTACACCCAGGCACAGGGCGAGCAGGCTGATTGGCAGCATGTATGCCCTCAGGCTGGGCATCCGGCGGGTGATGAGGTGGCTATCAAAAATATTGACTGCCCCCAGGAGGGCGGCGCTGAGAAGGGCCGTGGTGAACCAGTTCACCGGCATTGCCGACGAACCGGTTCCTTAGCGGGGACAATAATAATTATTCTCGGGGACAAGTCTATCGCGAACATCCTGTCTGGTATCTCTGGCGGCTGGCCCGGTCGCTCCGGCCCGCATCAGTCTGCTTTCTCAGCCGGGGCTGGCGCCGCATCTTTGATGTGCTAATTGCTCATCTCGAAAAGGAACCAGCCCCGGAATTTCTCAGCGAGCGTGAGGGTTACAACCGTGCCGTCACCGCTACCCTCCTGTGGGGTCAATTCTGGCCCCAGCAGACCGTTCAGCAGGGTCGTCTAATGGGTCTGGGGTGGCGGCAGTGGTGTTATCTGCTAGCTACCGCCGGTGCTGTTTCCCGCAGTGCTGCCGCCGGGCGGACCGGTTAGCCCTGGCGGGCCTTGAGGCCCTTGCAGTCCTTGCGGGCCATCAGGGCCTTTATCTCCCTGTGGCCCCTGTGGTCCGGCAGTCCCCGGCAGTCCGGCGGGCCCGGCCGGTCCGCAGGCAAATAAGAGCAGGATGGCCAGGATGACGCTGATGCCGACCAGTGCTTTACTCCAGGTCTTCATCTCGGCATGCCTCCTTTAATCAACCCAAATCACGGGTTTTTAATAGTAAGCGGATGCTTTAGTTTGTATTGAGCCGTGGCACCGGCGAGGGTAACGGTTAGCTCAATATTCCCCTCGCCAGGCTTGTTGGTAGCTGCCGCCGGGGTCCACTTGAGAGTCGCATTGCCGTTGGCGTCGGAGGTTACCGGAGTAGGCTTGTATCCACTGCGAAAGCCGTCGAAGTAGATCATAGTGATATCGCACAGTGCCCCCGGAGGAACCTTGAGCACCACGGTTACTTCCTGCCCGAAAACGGCTGGTTGAGGAGTTATCGAGACCCACAGTATTGGAATATCAGGCTTGTCGTAGGGGTCTCCCGCGGCGGGAGTCGTGGGTGGTGGCGTGGTGGTGGCATTGTCCGCCGTGCCAGGAGTTGCGCTGCTAACCGGTCCCGGCAGCCCTTGAGGTCCCACCGTCCCCTGGAGTCCTTCCGGCCCGGGTGTTCCTTGCGGGCCCCTTTCCCCTTTTGCTCCGGCTGGTCCGGCTGGCCCTGGCGCTCCCGGCGGGCCGGCACAGGCAGATGAGAGCAGGGTGGCCAGGATGACGCTGATGATGACCAGTGCTTTACCCCAGGTTTTCATACTTGCGAGCCTCCTTTTTTTGAATACCAAGCAATCATAACCTGGCAGGCTAAGAAGGAGAACGGGGGAGACGGCACCGTTTTTGCCGTTGTCGCGCCAGTTCTCATAACTGTCAGACTCCGGACTGGTGAGTGGTAGGGTTCGGTAGATTTATGATATGGTAGCCTGAATACTGCCCTCGTGTGGGCATTCTACACCACGTGAAAACGGTTGTCAATACATAACATTGCGCTACAAGCTGCCGGTAGAGGGGGGTTCCTTGTACCGTGCGCTAGCCCTTCTGCGCCCGCCAGACGATAAAGCGCCGCCATTCCTTTTTCTCCCAGACCAGCAGAAACAGCGGCGCGATGAATATCGAGCTGTAGGTGCCGGCGATGATACCGATGAGCAGCACGGCGGCGAAGTTCAGGATGGGGGTACCTACGAAGAGCAGCAGGGCAACAACCGCAAATAGCGTGGTCAGGCTGGTGTTCAAGGAGCGGCCCGTCGTTTCTACCAGGCTGTTGTTGACTACCGTCTCGAAGTCCTGTTTGTTTCCCCGGAGCAGATTTTCGCGAATCCGGTCGAAGGTGATCACGGTGTTGTTTATGCTGTAACCGATGACCGCGAGAACTCCGGTGATAAACATCAGGTTTATCTGCCAGTGCAGCACCGGGCCCAACAGGGAAAAGACGCCCACCACCACCAGCACATCGTGGGCCAGGGCCAGCAGACCGCAGGTGCCGTAGTGGAAAGGCCTGGGCATGCGGCGGAAAGCCCAGGTGACGTAGAGCAGGATGCCCACCGCCGCGGCGAGTACGGCGTAGATGGCGTTGCGCCCCGTCTCGGTGGCAACCTCGGGTGAGACATTGCTGAACCCCTCTTCCGTGCTCGCGCCGAAACGTGCTTCTAAAGCGGCTACCAGCGCCGCCTTTTCCTCCGTGGTTATCTCACGGGTGCGGATAAGAAAATCACCCGTTCCCGTGGGTTTAATCTGGCTCTGGATGATGGCGTTGGAATGGCCCAGGCTGCCCAGTTTCGCCTTTAGCAGGCTCTGGGTTACCGCCGGGTCATCGAATCTGAGCCGGAGCTCCGAGCCGGGCTTGAACTCGATGCCCAGTTGCAGCCCGATGGTGGCCAGGGAAATGATGCCCGCCAGGATTACGATGCCGGAAATCAGAAAGAACTTAAATCGGTGGCCGGTAATATTGAACATTATTTCTTCCCCGTATCGGTAATGTAAAGTGAGTGGTGCCGCACCAGGCCGGTGGCGGTGAAGACCCGGAGCAGTGAGCGGGTTACGGTAATGGCGGTGAACATGCTCACCGCCACGCCGATTGCCAGGGTGAGGGCGAAGCCCATCACCGGGGCGCTGGCCACGATGCTCGACCCCAGCCAGTAGAGGATAATGCAGACGATGAAAGTGGTGATGTTGGAGTCCCGGATGGCCGTCCAGGCCCGGTTGAAGCCGGCTTCGATGGCCGCCCCGAGGCTGCGTCCGGCGCGCAGTTCTTCTCGCATGCGTTCGAATATGAGCACGTTAGCGTCGACCGCCAGGCCAATGGACAGCACGAAACCGCCGATGCCGGCCAGGGTCAGCGTCACCGGTATCAGCTTGAAAAGCGCCAGCACCAGGGCACCGTAAAATACCAGTGCCAGGCTGGCCACAAACCCCGGTAACCGGTAATAGATAATCATGAAAAGCATGACCATCAGCATCCCGATGAGACCGGCTTTGATGCTGGTGCCGATGAACTCGCTGCCCAGCGTGGCCGATATCGTTTCTTCGTAGAGCGGCGGTTTTTCAAGCGGCAGAGGCAGAGAACCGGACCTGAGGAGGCGGGCCAGTTGGGTAGCTTCGTCCGATGTGAAATTACCTTCGATTTGGGCTTTGCCCTCGTACTTGGCCTGCCGTATCTGGGGGTAGGATATCAGCGACCGGTCCAGGAAAATACCAAGCGCCCGCTGGGGCGAGTTGTCAGGCCCGGCGAAGTACAGGCGTCCGGCGATATCGTCGAAGATAGTGGTGCCTTGCTTATTCCACCAGATAGCCACCACGGCCTGGGCCGCCCCGCTCGTCTGGGTGAGGATGTTTGGCTGGGCGTCTGAAAGAAAGTCGCCGGTGAGCTGGACGCCGTTATTTCCCCGGGCGGGTATCCAGGAAAGCAGCGGGTAATCTCCCGGAAAATCGAGCATCAACTGGTCCATCCGGGCCTTCAGTTTCCCGGTATCCAGGGTTGCCCCGTTGCGGTCGGTAAAGGCCAGATTACCGGCAGCAGCCTTCGTGAGGATGGCCACGAGCGGCTGGCCGGGCCCGGACATAAAGAAGCGGGTCCCCGTCTCTTTGGTATTAAAAAAACCGGTCCGCCCGTCCTCAAGGTAGTCCTTCAGGTAAACGGGCAGGCCGCTCTCATTAAGTTCCGCCTGCCGGAATTCCAGGAAGGCGGTTTTCTCGACTTCTGCTTTGGCGGCTTCGATATCGGTGTAACCGGGCAGCCGCACCACGATGCGGTCGTTCCCCTGCTGCTGGATGATGGGTCCGGTGACACCCAGCTCGTTAATCCGCCTCGAAATGATATCCACCGCGCGTGCGGTGTCGCTTTTCTGTTCGCTTTCGGCGGTGCCTTCCGGGAAATCGGCCTGGTAGACCAGGTGCACGCCGCCCACCAGGTCGAGGCCCAGACGCATTCCCTGGCGCCCGAGCCTTTTGCCTTCGAGGGGCAGGAGTACCCAGAGGGCCAGGCCAAAGATGATAATTATTAAGGTGAGAGCGATAAGTTTATTCTTCGTCATTGGTCTCCTCTGGAGTGTGAGGTAAGACTTTTCCCCGGCTTTCCCGGTTGTCCTTCTCGTGGCGGCGGGACTTCGGTGGTGCCGCCAGTAAAACGCCGGCGTATTCCATGGCCTGTGCTTTGCTGGCAAGCTCGCCGGCGGCAGTCGCTTCACGCACCGCTTCCAGGATTTCACCGATGCGGGGCCCCGGGCTTAAGTTGAAGGTGCCGATAAGGTCGTGGCCGGTGAGTAACCTGGGCGGTTTGGCCGGGGTGTTTGCCTCAAAGTGCTGCCGGGTGACGTAGGCCACCGTTTCGCTGTGCCGGCGCCACTCGGCCCGAAGAAGGCCGGGGCCGCGGGCCGCCAGGTGGTCTGCCAGGCTCAGGTAGAGAGTGTCCAGACCGGCCTCTCCAGTGTCGCGGAAGTAGCGATAGATGGCGCGGGGGCTGGGCAGCCCGGTCTGGCTCATCTGGGTCGGCCTGAGGTGGTACTTTACCAGGGTCTCGACCAGCTTTACTTCTCTGGTGCTGAATCTCAACCGGATGAGAATATCAGCGGTGACGGTGGCCCCCAGGTCGGCGTGCCCGAGGAACCGGGTGCGGCCGCTTTCGGTGACGACCCTGGTCTCCGGCTTGGCCACGTCGTGGAGCAGGCCGGCGAGTTTGAGCAGGGTTGAGCGGGTGCTGCCGTGGCTGACTTCGGTTTCGAAATGCGCCGCCAGCTCGGCTGACCAGGGTACGACATCAAGAACATCCGGTGAAGCGTATTCCCACTCCCCCTGCCTCAGCAGGAAACCGGCGGCGGCCTCGGTCATCAGGGAGTGGTGCAGGACATCCCAGTGGTGTTCTTCGGGCTGGCGGATTCCCCGGGCCGATTTCAGTTCCGGGAACAGCTCGGTGACCAGCCCCAGCCGGTCAAAGTAGGCCCAGCGCTGGCCGCTTGAGGGGAGGGCTAATATCCTGAGCAGTTCTTCCCTGAGGCGCTCACCGGCAGACTGGCTGATGAGGGGTGCCTCGCGTTTGATTAAGTCTTCGGTGTGCCGCTCGATGGTGAAACCCAGCTCGCTGGCCAGACGTACCGCCCGCAGCAGGCGCAGCGGGTCGGCTCGGAAGGTGCCGTCCGACACGACGCGTATTATGCCGTTACTTAAGTCTTCCAGGCCGTGATAGGGGTCGATAATCGGGGACGGGCCGGCTCCCATGTGGGCTAAATTCGCGGCCATGGCACCGACCGTAAAGTCGCGACGCCCAAGGTCCTGCTCAATCGTGCCACCGAATCCGGTAAAGTCGATTTGCCATTCGGGTTTACCGGGCAGCAGCACCCTGGCGGTGCCGTTGGCCTCATCAAGCGCCACGTACTTGCCGTTGAGAGCTGTCGCAGCTTTGCGGGCGATTTCCAGTGCCTGGCCCTTAACGGCGATGTCCAGGTCGGAAGTCTCGCGCCCCAGCACCAGGTCGCGTAAAGCCCCACCCACCAGATAGGACTCGGTACGACTTTCGGCCAGGAAGTCGCTGATTGCTCTCAGGGCTGGCGGAATTTTGAGACGGCTGGGAAGCTTCATGTTTCTCGCGGCGCTGATATTCAAGGACTACTATATAATAAAGACTTCCCTTATTCAACTTGGCGAAAGCCGGGTGAGTTTGCGGGTTTTCACCGGATAAGATAGCGGTTATTACTAACCCAATATACAGGAAAGTACTATTTACTGGGGCTACTATTCGGTTAGATAATGGACTTGATGACTTCGGGGTAGTCTTGGTTTATGAAAAGAGATAAATCGCGCTAATGCAAAAAATCCCGAAAACGTGCCTGATGATTTGCGCGTAATTAACGTTTATACCGTAGCGTGCCAGCTTTTAGAATGGGATATTGACAACTGGCAAATATAGTGCTACTATTTCGTCTATAGTCTTCTGGAGTGGGTTATGATTATTAAAACTCGGGTTTTTGATTTGAGCAGCCCGAAATACCCCAGCCTGTCGGAACTGGCCAGGGCGATGGGTATCTCCGTGAGCCAGATTTACCGGGTGAAGGACGGCAAGCGCGGCATCAACCATAAATTCATCATTGGCGCCATCAAGGCTTTCCCCGAGCGGCGTCTCGATGACCTGTTTTACCTCGAACCCAAATCGGGTGATAGCGGTCGTGCCAGGAGTCACCGGGAGGCGCCCTACGCTGAAGAGGCTGCCGGGGTCAGGTGAGACCTACCGGGTCAATGTCCACCGCCCATCCCCTGGGCGGGTCTAACTGGCCAAGCAACCGGGAAAGCTGGCGGCCGCGCAGTACCAGTTGCCAAAGGTAGCTACCTCTTAGCCGCGGGATAAAGGCCGGCGCCGGCCCCAGCACGGTTGTTGCCTCGATGCCTCTGGCGGCGATTTCCGTAACCAATTTTCGTTTCAGATTTTCAGCTTCCTGCCGCGCCCGGATATCGTTAGGGTGGCCGTAGACCAGTCGGGCAAGCTGGTTGAAGGGCGGGTTACCCAGCAGGCGGCGGTAAGCGATTTCCTTTTCATAGAACAGGGCGTAGTCGTGCCCTGAGGCCGCTTTGATGGCGTAGTGCTGCGGGGAATAGGTCTGGATGATGACCCTGCCCCCGCCCGGACCGCGGCCGGCCCGCCCGGCCACCTGGCTCAGGAGTTGAAAGGTCCTCTCACCGGCCCGGAAGTCCGGCAGGTTGAGGCTGGTATCGGCGTCTATCACCCCCCCACCAGGGTAACCCCGGGCAGGTCGAGGCCCTTGGCGACCATTTGTGTCCCGATGAGAATGTCTGTCTCGTGGCTGCGGAAGCGGTCGATGATTACCTGGTGTTGTCCCCGGGTGCTGGTGGCGTCGCTGTCCCAGCGTAGGAGCCGGGCCTGGGGGAAGGCGAGGTGGGTTTCCCGCTCCAGTTTCTGGGTGCCGGTGCCCAGGAAATTTAGATTGCGGCTGCGGCACCTGGGACAGGCCTGGGGTACTGCCATCTGGTAGTGGCACTGGTGGCAGACCAGGCGGTCCTTGTCCGGGTGGTGGGTGAGGGTGACATCGCAGCGCCGGCAGCGGAAAGTGTAGCCGCAGCCCCGGCACTGCACAAAGCTGGCGGCACCCCGACGGTTCAAGAACAAAATCGCCTGCTCCCGTCGGGCGACCGTCTCGGCAAGGGCAACACTCAGGCTCCGGCTGAAGAGGCTGCGCTGGCCGGCCTTCAGTTCTTCTCTCATATCGACAATCTCGACCCGGGGCAGGGGGGCTGCCGGCTCCGGGACGACCCGTTCCGCAAGCTCCAGAAGCCGGTAGTCTCCTCGCCGGGCATGGTAATAAGTGGCGGTGTCCGGAGTGGCGCTGCCCAGTATCACCACCGCCCCGGTTTGGCGGGCCATTTCCAGGGCGACCTCGCGGGCATGGTAGCGGGGGGAGGTGTCCTGCTTATAGCTCCATTCGTGTTCTTCATCAATGATGATAAGTCCCAGCTCCGGCTGGGGCGCGAATAAGGCGCTCCTGGGCCCGACGACGACGTCGAACTCGCCTTTTTCGATGCGGTGCCACTCGTCGAACTGCTCTCCGGGGGTAAGCTGGCTGTGCAGCACCGCCACCCGCCGGGGAAAGCGGGCGGCGAAGCGCTCGATGGTCTGGGGAGTAAGGGAAATCTCGGGCACCAGCGCAATGCCCCGTTTTCCCAGTTTGACCGCCTCGGCAAGCGCCCTTAAGTAGACCTCGGTCTTGCCGCTGGCGGTAACCCCATGGAGCAGGAAAATATTCGGCGGCTTCTGTGTCCCGCGCAGGTTGGCAACGATGACTTCAAGGGCGGCTTGCTGGGCCGGGGTGAGCGCCGGGGGTTCCTGGCTGGCCGGTGCCATTTGCCCCAGCGGGTCGCGGATTATCTGTTTTTCGCGCAGCGTAACCAGACTGCGTTCTACCAGCGCTTTGATAACCGCCCCGGTGATGCCGAGCTTCTTGCGGGCAACGCTGGCTGCGGTCGGGCCGGGCGACGAGGCCAGGAGTTCCAGCAGGGCGGCCCTCTTGAAGGCCCGCTTGCTGCGAAGCCTGGCGGCTTCCTCAAGGGCGGCTTTTTCCGGGATAATCAGCTCCAGGTAAGGCGCGCTTTTGGCTTTTAACCTTACCGGTTCCATCTCGTAGCTGCGCACCAGCCGGTTCCGTGCCACCAGTTGGGAGACGGCACTCTGGGTTTTTTTCTTACCCAGAACTCTCTCCAACTGTCTTAAGCTCACCTTGCCGCGGCTCCTGACCAGTTCCAGGACCTGGCTTTGCGCCTCGTTCAAAGAAGCCGGCTGGGATTCGGCGGCATCCGGGTTTAAGGAGAGGCAGGTAAGGGACTGGCGTTCGAAGCCCGGCGGCAGCATCAAGGCGACGGCTTCGAAGAGGGGGCAGAGATAATATTCGCTTAACCAGCGGGCCAGTTCCACCCGTGTCTGGGGCAGCACCAGCGGCGGGCTCATGGGCGCGATAATCTCGCGGACTTCGGCGACCGCCGGGGTTAAGCTAAGAGCCATGACGATGCCCTGGAGGGTCCTTTCACCGAAAGGCACCCACACCGCCTGGCCGACGCTAACGTCCCTGCCCGGGGGGATTTCGTAGCTGAATGACCGGCGCTGGGCCAGGGATGAGTTAACGCTGACCTCAGCGTACCGCATTCTTCGCTCCTGCGGGTGGCGCTACTCCGGCTCCTGGGCCTTTTCTACCCGTCTTTCCTTGATGCGGGCCCGTTTGGCGCTTAAGCCGCGCAGGTAGTAGAGTTTGGCGCGGCGCACCTTGCCGTGGCGCATCACCTCAACCTTTTCCACCAGGGGCGAGTTAACGGGAAAGGTGCGCTCGACGCCGACACCGTGGGACACGCGCCTCACGGTGAAGGTGGCCCCGACGCCGCCCTGCTTCCTGCGGATGACGACACCCTGAAAGACCTGGACGCGTTCCTTTTCCCCCTCGATAATCCTTGAGCTCACCTTTACGGTATCGCCCGGGCTGAGGGGTGGGATTTCTGGTTTTGTGGCGACTTCTGCCTGAGGTTCGGTACTCATTTCTAAAAACTCCTGCTATTAAGTAATGATTTAGCCGTTAAACATTATTTCCTTTGGGCGAGAGGTTAAGTACTTTTTCTTATTCTTAAAACTCCGGCTTAAATTAAGACTTGACCGTTAAACATCTCCCTTTCTTTGGGAGAGAGACTGGCTTTGGCAAGCAGCTCCGGCCGGCGTTCCAGGGTGCGCTCGATGGCCTGCTTGCGGCGCCAGCGGGCGATTTCCTGGTGGTTTCCCGAGAGCAGGACTTCGGGCACTTTCCAGCCCTGATACTCGGGCGGGCGGGTGTACTGCGGGTATTCCAGCAGGCCGGCGTTGTGGGATTCTTCGAGCAGTGATGACGGCGAGCCCAGGACATCGGGCAGGAGCCGGACCACGGCATCGACCAGCACCATCGCTGGCAGCTCGCCGCCGCTCAGGACGTAGTCGCCGATGCTGATTTCATCATCGGCCAGGTAGCGCACCCTTTCGTCAATCCCCTCGTAGTGGCCCGAAATTAAAATCAGGTTCCGGTGGCCGGCGAGCTCTCGGGCAATTTCCTGACGGAAGAGACGGCCCTGGGGGGTGAGCAGGATGACGCTGGTTTCCGGTGAGGTTTCCTGCTTTTCAATATTGGACTTTATCGCGGCCACCGCTTCAAAGACCGGCTCCGGTTTTAAGACCATGCCGGCGCCGCCGCCGTAAGGGCTGTCGTCCACGGTGCGGTGGGCGTCGTGGGTGTAGTCCCGCAGGTTATGCAGCTTGATGGTCGCCAGAGATTGTTCGAGCGCCCGCTTGATGATGCTCGAGCCAAAAGGCCCGGGGAACATCTCCGGGAACAGGGTCAAAATATCAATGCGCAAAATATTAGCCCTTCTCTTTCGACGGCGGGGCGTGTTCCGTCACCTTGCCGGTGATAATCTCCACCGCGTGGGACAGGGCTGGCCGGACCACTTCCAGGCACTCCCTTACCGCCCGGGGACTGCCCGGCAGGTTGATAATCAGGCACTTTGCCCGCACGCCGCTAACCGCCCGGCTCAGCATTGCCATCGGGGTGTGGCGCAGGGTGCCGGCGCGTATCGCCTCAGCGATTCCCGGCACCTCTTTGTCCAGGATGGCCATCGTGGCTTCCGGGGTAACGTCACGCTCGGCGAGCCCGGTGCCGCCGGTGGTGAGGATTATGTCCAGGCTGGCGCTGTCCGCCCACTGGGCCAGCTTTCGGCTGATGATTGGCTTTTCATCGGGGACAATGTCGCTCTGGACGACGCTGGCTATCTGGGCCAGGCTTTCCTTTATTGCCGGGCCGCTTAAGTCCTCGCGTTCGCCCCGCGACCCTTTGTCGCTGATGGTAAGGATACCGATTCTGAGCATCTGGTTCACCAATCCGGATTATCACCAAAACGAAAATCATTTTAGCACATTTAGGCCGACAGGCCAAATATGTCCGGCAAATTTAAGCATTTTTTTTTTAAAATCCCGGGAAAACTACTTGACAAAAATCTAAAGTGGTCTAAAATGGTAGGAAGTGGTAGATAGTGGGATACCTATCTACTATTTGCTGTTTGCTAAGGGGCGGGCGATGTTCTTAGGCGAATTCGAGTACAAGGTGGACGAAAAGGGTCGGGTGCCGGTTCCGCCCAGGTTCCGTGTTCAGCTCAGGGGTGGGGTGGTGCTGGCCGCCGGTTTCGAGCCGTGCATCGTCGCCTACACCATCCCGGAATGGAAGAGAATCTCCCAGGGGCTCACTTCCGCGATTCCCTCCCGGAGCAAACTAAGAAGGTTGAGCCGTGCCCTGTTCGCTTCCGCTTACAGTATCAACCTTGACGGTCAGGGCAGGATTGCTCTGCCCGCTTCTTTAAGACTTCACGCCGGCATTCAGGAGGAAATCATCATCGCCGGCGCTAACAATTACTTTGAGCTTTGGGACCGGCAGCGCTGGGAAGAAGAAAAGTCCCAGGCTCGTGAGCAGGCATGGCAGATTGCGGAGGGTCTGGAAGACCGTTGAAGCACGAACCGGTATTGCTTGAGGAGGCCGTACAGGCGATGGCCGTTTTGCCGGGGGGGCGCTACGTTGACGCCACCATAGGCATGGGGGGGCACGCCGCCGCCATCCTGGAGCACAGTTCTCCGGGGGGGCAGTTGCTCGGTATTGACGCCGACCCCGGGGCCATCGCCGCCGCCAGTGAAAGCCTCAAAAACTACCGCGACTCCCTGCTTTTAGTCTGCGACCATTTTGCAAATTTGAAGGACATCTGCCTGCGCTATGATTTCCTGCCGGTGCACGGCATCCTGTTTGACCTGGGGCTTTCCTCTCTGCAACTGGCTGACCGCCAGCGAGGTTTCAGTTTCCAGCTGGCTGCCCCGCTGGATATGCGCCGCCATCCCGACCAGGAAACTACCGCCGCCGATATTATTAACGGCTGCTCCGAGGCTGAACTGGAAAGGGTCCTCAGGGAATACGGCGAGGAAACCTTTAGCCGCCAGATTGCCCATCGGGTCGTAGCGGAGCGTCCCCTGAGCACCACCCTGGAGCTGGCGCGCCTGGTTGAGACGGTGGTCGGCCCGGGACGCGGTCGCATACATCCCGCCACCAGGACTTTCCAGGCGCTGCGCATCGTGGTTAACCGGGAGCTGGAGCAGTTGGAACAGGCCTTGAAGCAGGCCGTCGAAATCCTCGGTTTTGAGGGCAGGCTGGTGGTCATCAGCTACCACTCTCTGGAGGACCGCATCGTGAAACGCTTTATGCAGCGGGAAGCCGCCGATTGTGTTTGCCCGCCACGGGTGCTGGATTGTGTCTGTCACCATCAGGCCACCCTGAGGATGCTTTCCCGGAAGGTATTCCGACCATCACCGCTTGAGATAAAGCGTAATCCGCGGAGTCGCAGTGCCCGGCTGAGAGCAGCGGAACGGATTGCGGTGGCCGAGGAAAATTTCGCCGATTACCTGAACATCATGGCCGGAAACGGCTCAAGGGCCTGGCGGAAGCCGGTTCTGATGGAAAAACTGCGGCGGACGTTTCTGGCTCTCGAGGTAAGCAATATCCGGACGTGAGAGGGGGGCCAGCATGTGAAAAATGCAAAAAAGTTATCGCTCCAATCGGGAGATAAATCTATTACCGGAAATTCCGGAAATTAAGGAGGGATGATGAGAAATCATACGACGGTAGCGGCTATCGATGTTGGCACCACCAAGGTCTGTACCATTATCGCTGATACCGATGGTAATGGTGGTCTCCGGGTGCTGGGGGTCGGAATCACGCCGAGCAAAGGATTGGCTAAAGGTCTGGTCGTCAATATTGCTGATGCCAGGGAGTCGATTCGGGAATCGGTGAAGAGAGCGGAACAGGCCAGCGGCAGCCGGGTTGAATCGGCCTATGTCGGGGTCACCGGCAGACACGTGGCCTCAACCAATAACCAGGGGGTGGTGGCTATTACCCGCAACGACCGGCTGGTGCGCGCCGATGACCTTAAGCGGGTACTGGACTCGGCGCGCAGCGTCAAAGTCTCCCCTGACCGCCGGCTGATCCACGTAATTCCCCGCAACTACACCGTTGATGGGCAGGTTGGCGTCAAGAACCCGGTGGGCATGCACGGCTTCCGGCTGGATGTCGAGACCCACGTCATAACCGCGGCGGCGACTTCGGTCCAGAACCTGGTGAAGTGTGTTCGCAGCATCGGCGTGGACATCGACGACCTGGTTCTGGAACCGCTGGCTTCAGGCGAGGCCATTCTTTCTGAGGATGAAAAGCAAATCGGGGTAATTATGGCTGACATCGGTGGCGGCACTACCGATATCGCCATTTTCCGCGAGGGCAGCATCTGGCATACCTCCATATTACCGGTAGCCGGTTATCAACTTACCAGAGATGTGGCCATCGGTCTCGGCCTTCCCTTCGATGTCGCCGAGGAGATGAAGAAACGTTACGCCTCGGTTATGCCGGTTAAAGATGGTGCCAGCGAGCCGCCACCCGAGATGTCACAGGATGGGCATGGCGTATCTTATCATGACCTCTGTGATATCATCCGGGCCAGAGTCGAGGAGATTTTAAGGCTTATCTATCTGGAGTTGCCCAGCGGGGACTACGAATCAGTGGTGCCGGCTGGACTCGTGCTGACCGGCGGCGGTGCCAACATGAACGGTATCGCGGCTCTGGGCCGCGAGATGCTGCAAATGCCGGTGCGTGTCGGTATCCCTCGCAACTTGAACGGCATCTCCGACACATTGCTTAACCCCTGCTATGCCACCAGCGTTGGTCTCATGCTCTGGGGAACGAAGAACGACCGCAAGCAGAGCTGGAAGGGCAGTCTGTTTGGTTATCAGCTGTGGCGTCTGGCCGCCAGAATGAAACGTCTTTTCGGGTAAAAAAAGAACTTCATCCCTCGACCCGATGGTCGGGGTATTAAGTTAGGTAGTATAAAAAATTAGGAAAGGAGGGGAAAATGGCAAAGACAGGTTTTACGCATAGCCCGGCCAAGATCAAGGTCATCGGTATTGGTGGTGGCGGTTGTAACGCTATCACCCGGATGGTCCGGGAGGATATTCGGGGCGTCGAATTTATCGCTATGAATTCAGACGCTCAAGCTCTGGCTATTACCGAGGCACCCATCAGAGTGCAACTGGGAGAAAAGCTAAACCGGGGTCTGGGCGTCGGTGGGGACCATAACATGGGTGCTAAAGCCGCCGAGGAGAACCGCGACGAACTGACCCAGCTTATCGTCGGGGCTGATATGGTGTTTATCACCGCCGGGATGGGTGGCGGTACCGGTACCGGCGCTGCGCCCGTCGTCGCCGAGATTGCCAAGAAAAGCGGTGCCCTGACCATCGCCATCGTCACCCGGCCTTTCTCCTTTGAGGGAAACCATCGTTCCCAGGTGGCCGAGGAAGGCATTAAGCGTCTGCTCGAAAATGTGGACACCCTGATACAGATTCCAAATGACCGTCTGCTCAAACTATGTGATGCCACCACCAATGTGGACAACGCCTTCAGGCTGGCTGATGACGTGCTCCGCCACGGTGTCCAGGCTATCTCCGAGGTAATCACCGTCCCCGGGCTCATTAATCTTGATTTCGCGGATGTCAAGGCGGTCATGAAGGACGCCGGCCCGGCATGGATGTCTATCGGCTTTGGCTCCGGTAAGACCCGGGCCACCGACGCCGCCCGCGACGCTCTGGCCAGCCCGCTGCTGGATGTCTCGATTGAAGGCTCCAAGGGGGTACTTTTTAACGTGGTCGGCGGCGAAAGCCTCAGCCTGATGGAAGTGAACCAGGCAGCCAAGGTGATTCAGGAAGCCGTTGACCCCGACGCCAATATCATCTTCGGCGTGGCCCAGGACACCAAAATGGATAAAGACATCAGGATTACCCTGATTGCCACTGGTTTCTATTCCGCGGTCGGCGGCGTGGGCGTTAAACGGGATGAGGAGTTCAATAAGTTCCTCAAGGGTATTAAGAGCGAGGAAGGGATGGATATGCCCTCCTTCCTGCGTCGTCCCATGTTCAACCAGCGGCGGCAAACGCCCCCGGTAACAACCCCGGTGCGAAAACCGGCGTCAGCCCCGTTACAGCGTCCGAAGCTGTAACGCTCAGCCAATATTTACCGCAGGACGATTTTAAAGGCTGCGGGCGCTGGAATAGCCCCGCAGCCTCCTTGTTTTAGCGGTTGACAAACACTAAATGTTGTACTATAATACCCGCTACAGTACAATAGGATGTGGAGCGGGCGGTATGAAGTGTCCCTATTGCGGCGAGCCGGATTCCAGGGTCATTGATTCGCGCCAGGCGAACCAGGGCGTAAGGCGGCGGCGCGAGTGCCCGGCCTGTAGCGCCCGTTTCACCACCTACGAAAGACCCCAGAGGCCCGGCCTCTTTGTCATCAAAAAAGACCGGCGTCGGGAAGAGTTCAACCGTGCCAAGCTGCTCGGGGGTATCCGTAAGGCCTGCGAGAAGCGCCCGCTGGCGGCCGGTCTGCTCGATGGCGTCGCCGAAGAAATCGAAGCTGAGCTTTACCGGACGGGTAAGCTCGAGGTGCCCAGCACCGTGATTGGCGATATGGTTATGGCCCGGCTGAAAAAGCTGGACTACATCGCCTACATCCGCTTCGCCAGCGTCTACCGTGATTTTACCGATATCACCGCGCTGAAGCGGGAGGTGGACACGCTGGTGAGCCAGCTACCCTTGCTCCCGCAAGCCGAGTTTGAGGGACTGGCCAGGGGCAGCAAAAGACGGCGACAGAAGCCATCCGGGGCTTAGTAAAAGCTAGGGGGTTGTGAAAATGAAAATAAATGAGGATGAATTATTTGCGGGTGTTGATGAATGGCCGGTTATCGTAGACCGGATGAAAACTCATAGAGTCACACCAGCAGGACTGTCTAAAGGAACTGGGGTAGCGGAAGCTAGTATCCTAAGGGGAATAAATGACAGGGATTTCCCAGTAACTTTGAGATTTCTGCGTGATTGTGTTAAGGTCTTTAACTTATTGTCTCAAGCGAGTGGGAGGTCTCAGGAAGATGTGATTAATCATCTAACTTACGATGATTGTATGGCACTTCTTAGACCACCACCTGCAATGCCGCCACTTCCGGGGAATTTCTGGGAACGAGATGACTAAGTACTTATACCTTTATTGGATGGTAATACAGTAGGAGCATACAGATTGTCTTTGAGTATTGAGCAATCCTCGACTTTAATTATTGAGCGAGCAAAGCAGCTTGTTGGTCAAGCCATAGAGCTAAGGGGGAATGAAACCCCACCCTTTCGATCGGAAGAATATGCCTCCCTAAAAGGTGTAACAAAAATAATAAAGGCTGATTTGGGTGAGGCGAGTGGAATGCTGCTCAGGTTGCCTGACGCTCATATTATTAAGCTGAATGCCAGTCATTATCCAACAAGACAGAATTTCTCTTGCGCCCATGAAATCGGCCACATATTATTGGACGAGTTAGAGCGAGAATATACCCTCGGGCATGAGCACTACGTTGGGAATCCTTCATACCGGATTGCCGGGACACCGAAACGTAATCGAGTTATAAAAAAGCCCATTGAACGTTTGTGTGATATTGCGGCAACCGAACTGCTTATGCCGGAGAATGTATTCAGGAAATATCTAAACAGTTTTGGATTATCGGTCTCTGTTATTGAGCGTCTTGCCAAAATATTTCAAGTATCTATCCCATCTGCGGCTATGAGGGTTGCAGAGGTTAGCACAGAACCTTGCATAGTAATTCAATGGAAGAAACCCCGTAAATCAAAGTCAACAGGGCTTGATTTAGTCTGGCGTCACAGTACGTTATCAAAAATAGGCGATAGAAATAACTATATGCCTGTGCATACCCATATTAGTCCGCCTTCAACGTTGCTTGAAGCCTATAATGGGGATAGAATTGTTGAATCTTCAAAACAATTTAAAGTTGATAAACTCGTTAAACGCTTACCTATACAATCCAAAGGGTTTGGATATGGTAACGAGCGATACGTGATATCGCTAGCCTTTTCCGATAGACAATCGTAGACTTTTTACCTGGAGAATTGTGTGGTGGCTAATAGCGAAAAGAAAAACGGCGGCTCACGTATTCTAGACCGC
Source organism: Chloroflexota bacterium (assembly GCA_043803245.1). Lineage (GTDB taxonomy): Bacteria > Chloroflexota > Dehalococcoidia > Dehalococcoidales > SURF-40 > SURF-40. The sequence goes on along the minus strand of JAZDKE010000013.1, from coordinate 44,284 downwards.
AGTCGCATCGCCAGGATGGTCTTTGCCGCCGCCGAGTCCATGGGCATGGCCGACCGGGAAGTCGTCGAGACGCTGGCGGGCCAGGTAATCGCCCGGCTGGAGCGTAAGCCGCCAGCACAGGCGACGCTCCGGCAGCCCTTCCCCGGCATGGAGGGACTGGTATCCCGGGAAGCACCCCGGGCCAGGCCGGTGATGAGTTCGGAAATCGATAGTATCCTCAGAGAAATATTGGCCATGAAAGAAAACCGGCAGGAGGAAATTGAGCCTGAGATGGAGAGCGTCGTGGTAAAACCCCAGGTGGCTACAAATAATAATGGCGCCATTGAGCTAACGGAAAATGCCCGGCAGGTGCTGGAGAGAAGGTATCTCAAGAAAGACAAGCAGGGTAACGTCATCGAGACGCCGCTCGAGCTGTTCCGCCGGGTGGCGGCGGCCATCGCTGAGGCCGAGCGGGTCTATAACCCGAAGGCGGACACGGTGGCCCGGGAAGCGGAGTTTTACCAGCTAATGGCTTCCTTCAAATTCCTGCCTAACTCACCCACCCTGATGAATGCCGGGCGGGAGCTGGGACAGCTCTCGGCCTGCTTCGTGCTGCCGGTGGAAGACTCCATGGAGTCCATCTTTGACGCCGTCAAGTACACCGCCCTCATCCATAAGAGCGGCGGGGGCACCGGCTTCTCCTTTTCCCGCCTGAGGCCGGCAAGGGACCGGGTCGGCTCTACCGGAGGCGTCGCCAGTGGCCCGGTTTCTTTTATGAGGGCTTTTGATACCGCCACCGACGTTATCAAGCAGGGCGGTATGCGCCGGGGGGCCAACATGGCTATCTTAAGCGTAGACCACCCCGATATCCTGGATTTCATCAAGGCCAAGAGCAACCCGAATGTCCTGACCAATTTTAACCTCTTGGTGGCGGTAACCGACGCCTTTATGGAAGCGGTCAAGGCCGGCACCGAGTACCAGTTGATTAACCCCAGGACCAAAGAGGTGACCGGCAAGCTGGATGCCCGGGAGGTCTTCAAGCAGATTGTGGATGGGGCCTGGGCCACCGGCGACCCCGGGGTGGTCTTCATCGACCGTATCAACCAGGCTAACCCCACGCCCAGGTTGGGACGCATCGAGAGCACCAACCCCTGCGGTGAGCAGCCGCTACTGCCCTACGAGTCCTGCAATCTGGGCTCAATCAACCTGGCCCGGATGGTGACATGCGTTTCGGGCCGGGCCGAGATTGACTACGATGAGCTGGCCCGGGTGGTGAGGGTGGCAGTGAGGTTTTTAGACAACGTCATCGATGTCAACCGGTTCCCGCTGCCCCAGATAGAGGAAAGGACCAAGCAAACGAGAAAAATCGGCCTCGGCGTGATGGGCTTCGCCGATGCCCTCGTCCAGCTCGGCGTTCCCTATGACTCTGAAGCGGGCATCGCGGCGGCCAGTGAAGTTATGGCCTTAATCAACCGCGAGGCGCTAAAGGCTTCGCAGGCATTGGCCGCTGAGCGCGGCGTCTTCCCCGCCTTTGAGGGCAGCGTCTTCGATGTCCGCGGCGGCAAACCTCTCAGGAACGCCTCCCGCACCACCATCGCCCCCACCGGTACTTTAAGCCTCATCGCCGGCTGCTCCAGCGGCATCGAGCCTCTCTTTGCCCTCTCCTACACCCGCAATATCCTGGACGGCACCCGCATGGTCGAGGTGAACCCCTATTTCGAGGCGGCGGCCAGGGCCGGCGGCTTCTACTCCGAGGAGATGATGGCGGCGCTGGCCTCGGGTAAACACCTTTCGGAAATCAAGGGTGTGCCGGAAGAGGCAAAGCGTCGCTTTGTCACCGCCCACGAAATCAGCCCGGAATGGCACGTCAAAATACAGGCGGCCTTCCAGAAGCACACCGATAACGCCGTTTCCAAGACGGTCAATTTCCCCCGGGAAGCGACCCCCGAGGACGTGGCCAGGGTCTATGATCTGGCCTATGAGGCGGGCTTAAAGGGCATCACCGTTTACCGCGACGGCAGCCGCGAGGGCCAGGTGCTGACCACCGGCAAGGCCGAGGCGGAGAAGAAGGTTGATGCCGGGCTCACCCCGAGAAAGCGGCCCAAGGTGACCTCGGGCGTCACCGAGAGGGTGACCACCGGCTGCGGCTACATCTACGTGACGGTGAACTCCGATGAGCGGGGTATTTTCGAGGTCTTTTCCACGCTGGGCAAGTCCGGCGGCTGCGCTTCGGCCCAATTAGAGTCCCTCAGCCGGCTGATTTCCCTGGCGCTCCGGGCGGGCATTGACACCGCTTCGATTGTGCGCCAGCTGCGCGGCATCCGCTGCCCCTCGATTGCCTGGGAGGAGGGCAAGTCCATCCTCTCCTGCGCCGATGCCATCGCCAGCGTCCTGGAAAGGCACACCACCGGCTACGACGGCAAGCCCAGGCTGGAGGACTACGGCCTGGCCAAGAACCTGGCTGGCCAGTGCCCCGAATGCGGCAACCTCCTGACTTACCAGGAAGGCTGCTTCATCTGCCAGGGCTGCGGCTACACCAAGTGCTAGTAAATATAAGGTGATTTTGCAAGAGGCTCATTTATTAGTGGTATAATCTTGGTACTAAAACACCGTTAGATTGAAGAAAAAGCTTTAGTGAAATAACATGAAACTGTGGCATATATTATTGGCAGTGGCAGGAATCGCTATCATTGCGGGCGGAATAACGCTGTTAGCTACTCAAGATAAGCCGTCATTGTCTGGAGAAGAGGTCTCTGCATTCGTAATAAACTCAATAACTAACAAGCAACTGGCTAGCAACCTTCCAACTAATTTTGAAACTATAACGAGGAATGCAAAATATTTAGGTGATGGTAAATGGGAGGTCAACCTAGAGTTAAGAGGAAAACCTGACAGACTACCTTCAATATCGGCTGAGGCAGAGAGGATGAGACAGAAACTAGAGATACTTTTTGGCACAAGCACATATTATGACACGTATATTTATTATACAGTAACAGTGGAATTCTATGAGGAAACGAAAGTCATGGAGATAGTATCTCTATTGAGCCGTTAAAAAACAAATTGACCGCCGAGTTTCTCAATGAGTTTTGCTTTCCCAACGGTAGTATCGACTGGGAAAAGCGGGTTAAGTTTGTCAGTGAAGCCAAAACTTCAAAGAGCGATTAGGTTTCGCAGTCTGCCTCTCTGTTTTATTCGGTATTCAACAACCTCCCCTGATTAGCCTTTCCCCAATGCCTACCGCTATAATAGCCCTGTGAGCTGGGATGCGAAAAGGAAAGCCAGGGAGCAGCTCGGGCGCGAGCGGAACACGGTCGGCAAAGACTGGGGGGGCCGGCTCCCCATCGCTCTCGTCTATCCCAACTGCTACTACATCGGCATGTCCAACCTGGGCATGCACGCTATCTACCGCCTGCTGAACAGCGAGAGCAAGCTGGTCTGTGAGCGGGTTTTTTGGGAGGGGGTGGGGCCGGTGGTCTCTTTAGAGTCGCAGCGGCCGCCAGGCGACTTTGCGGTGCTCGCCTTTTCCGTCCCTTACGAGCTGGACTATTTCAATATTCCCTCGCTGCTTAAGGCCAGTGGCCTGCCGCTTTACGCCGCTGAGCGTGGTGAGGAGCATCCGCTGGTAATCGACGGCGGCGCCGCGGTTATGGCCAATCCGATGCCGCTCGCCCCTTTCTTTGACTGCCTGGCCATCGGCGAGGCCGAGGTGATATTGCCGGCGCTGATAGCGGTTATCAACCGGGGACTTGGCCGCCGCAGGCTGCTCGAGGCGCTGGCAGAGGTCCCCGGCCTCTATGTGCCATTGGTGAGACCACAAGGGCCGGTGGTGCGCCAGTTCGCCGCCCGGCTGGATGAAAACCTGGCCAGTTCCGTAATTATCACGCCGGACACCGAGCTGGGCGACCTTTATCTCATCGAGGTGGCGCGGGGCTGTGCCTGGAACTGCCGCTTTTGCCTGGCGACCCGGGTCTTCTGCCCGGTGCGCTACGCCAGCCTGGAGCGGCTGTTGGCTCAAGCCAGGGAGGGCTTGAAATACCGGCGGCGGCTGGGCCTGGTGGGGGCGGTGGTTACCGCCCACCCCGATATCGAGCCGCTGGTGCTTGAGCTTAGAAAGCTGGGGGCGGGAATCTCACTGAGTTCCCTGCGCATCAAGCCGCTTCCCGAGACGGTGCTGCGGGCGGTGCTGGAAGGCGGCGCCAAGACGCTGGCCTTCGCTCCCGAGGCGGGCTCGGAGCGCCTGCGCCGGTTGATTAACAAGGGTATTTCCGAGGATGACATCTTCCGGGCGGTAGGTTTGGTGGCGGCACACGGGATAAAGCAGCTCAAGCTTTATTTCATGATTGGGTTGCCCACCGAGACCGATGCCGATATTGAGGAAATCATCAGGCTGGCACGGGGTGTGAAAGAAGTGCTGGCGGCTGGCAGCGGCGGGCGTCTTGTCCTGAACGTGGCCCCTTTCGTGCCCAAGGCGGGCACGCCTTTCCAGTGGCAGCCGATGGCCCGGCTTGACGTTCTGGGTAGCCGCCTGGGGCAGCTTAAGGCCGGGTTAGCGCCGCTGGGGATAAAGGTCAAGGCGGAAAGTCCCGCCTGGAGCGAGGTGCAGGCGGTGCTGGCCCGGGGCGACCAGACGCTTGGTCCGGTGCTGGCGGGTATGGAAGAAGCGACGCTGGCCGGTTTTCGCCGGGCTTCAGCAAAATGCGGGGTGGACTCAGACCACTACGCCCACCAGGTCTGGGATATCAACGGTAAACTGCCCTGGGCGGCGGTTACTTCTGCGGCGGAGACAGCGGCGCTGAGGAGAGAGGTGGGGCAAGCAGAGACTAGTTGAACCCTATATAGCCATAGAAAGACGGAGGCTGCTTGCCACCTTATAATTAGTTGTATTATCAAGGCTCTATGAGCGTGGAGACCAGTTAAGGGTTGAGAATATCTACACCGGTACATGTTTATGACGTTATCTTACGTGATAGTTCGTCCAGCTTCGCCATCTCCGGCTGTGGAAGTTTTAAAGATAACGCGCCGATATTCTGGAGTACCTGGGCTGTTTTAGTAGCACCCGGTATCGCTACGATGGTATCGCCATGGTAGTTAACCGCCCAGCTCAAGGCTACTTCTGACGCACTACAGTTGTACGAACCGGCAATGTCCTCCATCATTGTAATTAGAGGACGGCTTTTCTCGATCATACGACCCAGCATTAACCTCCTGAATATCGGTAGTCTTTTGACTAATTCTGGGTTTTTATGAAACTTACCCGTTAATAACCCCGAAGCTAGCGGCATATACGCAATAACAGTAATATTAAGTTTTTTAGCCGTATCCAATATGCCATTCTTCTCAATATTGCGGTTCAATAAGTTGAACAGCACCTGGTTCGATGCCAACGGTAATCCGTGCTTGGCAAGAGCGTCGTGAGCCCGGCGCATCTGTTCGGCGGAGAAGTTACTCACGCCGACGGAGCGGACCTTCCCCTTTTTAACCAGAGCAGCCATAGCGTTCATCTGTGCTTCAACCGACGAAAAAGAATAGGGCGCATGGATCTGGTAAAGGTCGATGTTACAGTGGGCCAGGCATCTCTGGCGCTCGGCGATAGTGCGGGGTATATTGCCGGCTGTCCTGAAGAAGGGTTTCCACTTGGTGGCAATTACCACTTCGCCATCAACTCTACCTGCATTCCGTAGTGCGGTAGATAACGCTCTTTCAGAACGGCCGTTACCATACCACTCTGCGGTATCAAACCAATTTATACCTCCTTCCAGAGCCGACTTAACGATTTTATCAAGTTCGTCCTGCGGAGGCGATTTCCAGGTCAGGGCTGAAAGTCCTTTGGCGCTGTCGAACTGCCAACAACCCAACCCTATCGGAGTTATCTCTATTTCGGTTTTGCCCAGATGCCTTTTTTGTACAGTCATTTTAAGACCTCTCCTCAGACATCGTAGTGGAAGTCCGTTTCATAATGGGTTTCCGCCGTAAGTTTCGGGCTGAATGAGTTTATGGGCATGTTGTTTGCGATGACTATATGTATGAAGGAGTGCTATCCCAGTAGCTGGCTCACTACTTCGTTAATCTCGCGCCCGTCGGCCTTGCCCTTTAGCTCGGCGATGAGGCGGGGCATGACCTTGCCCTTATCTCTCATCCCCTGGGCGCCGACCTCGGCAATCACTTTCTTTGCCAGGGCGGTAATCTCATCGCGGCTGGCGGCGGCCGGTAGATAGGCCTTGAGGATGGCCAGTTCCGCCGCTTCTTTGGCGACCAGGTCGGGGCGGTTGCCGGCCTTAAAAGCGGCGATGCTTTCCTCGCGCTGGCGGGCTTCTTTGGCGACAATGCCCAAAAGGTCACTATCGGTTAAATCAGCCTGGCGGGCAATCTCGGCGTTGCCGATGGCCGAAAGCAGCAGGCGTAACGTGGCGACCTTTACTTTGTCGCCCTGCTTCATCGCCTGCTTCAGGTCGTCCCGGAACTTCAGTTTTAGCGGAGAATCCGTGCTCAATTTACACCGCCGCTATTTTTTGGTCGGGAGGAACGGATGCTCTTGCGTTTTTTGGCGGCAGCTTTGCGCTTTTTCTGGACGCTGGGTTTCTCGTAATGTTCCCCTTTCCTTATCTCTGATAAAATGCCGTCCTGCTGGACTTTTTTGGCGAAGCGTTTGAGCAAACTTTCAAAGCCTTCGTTTCCCTGAGCTCTGACTTCACTCAAATATCATCCCCCCCTTTTTGCCAAAACCATGGCAATGATAAACCGCTGCGAGGCCGTTGTCAACCGGGGACGGGGACTTTAAGGCGACGCTTAATTTCGCGGGCGGCAACCACCCCGGAAGCCGATGCCTGGATGAGACCGCGGCTCACACCCGCGCCATCGCCCACCGCGAAAAGGTTCTTGACCTCGGTTTCCAGGTTCGGGCTCAGTTCGGGGCGGGAGGAGTAGAACTTGACCTCAAGTCCGTAGAGGAGAGTGTCGTCGGCAGCTACGGCGGGCACCAGCCGTTCCATTGCCCCGAGCATTTCCAGTAGCCCGGAGAGGTGACGGTAGGGCAGAGCGAAGCTGAGGTCGCCCGGCGTGGCGCATTTCAGGGTAGGCTGAACCTTTCCCTGTTCAATGCGGGCCGGGGTTGACCGGTGACCATCACGCAGGTCGCCCAGGCGTTGCACCAGGATGCCGCCGCTCAAGAGGTTGGCCAGGCGGGCCAGGTATTTACCGTAGGCGATTGGCTCGTGGAAAGGCATGGTGAAGCTGGTGCTGACCAGCAGGGCGAAGTTGGTGTTCTCGCTCTGGCGGTTAGCGTAGCTGTGGCCGTTTACGGTGATAACCGGGTCAGCGCCGCCGGTGGACTCCATGATGACCTCGCCGCCGGGACACATGCAGAAGGTGCGGATGTGGTCGTGGAAGTTCCGGGGCAGGAATTCGAGCTTGGCCTCGTACAGGTCGTTGGTCAGCTCGGCCATCACCGCCGAGGCGACTTCCACCCGGACGCCGACGTCAACCGGGTTCTGGTGCATGGTCAGGCCGAGGCGGCCGGTTTCCCGGGAAAGCCAGTCAGACCCTTCGCGGCCCGGGGCCAGTACCAGGTAACGGCAGGTGTATTGCTCCCCCGACTCGGTGACGATGCCTTTTACCGCACCGCCATCGGTGACGACCGAACTCACGGTGGTCTCCAGCTTGAGTTCCAAACCTTCAGTCAGGTAGTCCCGCATCGCCCCAAGAACGGCGCGGGAGCGCTCCGTTCCCATGTGGCGAATGGGCACCCCGGTAAGCTTCAGACCGGCCAGGCTAGCCTTCCGCTGCCACTCGGTGACTTTCGGGCCGGTGCCGAAAAGCTCGGTCGGCGCCCCGAAACTGAGGTAGGTGTCATCGACCTGGCCAATCAGCGCAAGAGTGTCTTTCATCCCCAGGTAGTCGGGGAGACGGCCGCCCACCTCGCCGCTTAGGGTCAGCTTGCCGTCGCTGTAAGCTCCGGCGCCGCCCAGGCCGCAGACCAGGTGGCAGGGAGAGCAGGCGCGGCAGGCGCTTTCGGTATGGTGGGCGGGGCAGTGGCGGCCTTCGATATCGCGCCCTTTTTCCACCAGCAGTATGTTACAGTTATTCTCTTTGACCAGCTCCAGGGCGGCGAAGATGCCCGACGGCCCGCCGCCAACGATGATGATGTCGTAATATTTGCTCATCTTACGTTTAGCCATGCTATTCTAGCCGCGCCGGGTTTGGCCGTCAAGGAAGGGGGAACATTGACCGAAGTATAAATTAGGTGAAAGGGAGGCTCTCGGTCGGTGCCGGTTCATACTTCGGTTAAAAATATACACTTATTTTATGGATTTTTTATGGATAATTCATGCCGGCACGATATATTGGTTTTACTGGCAAAAATCACCGGCTATGTTGACATTTGCCATTTGGCAAATCTATAATCAGGCAGGACTAAAGGTGGGGGCGATGACGGAAGGAAAGGAACTGGGCAAAATCATCAAGCAGCAGCGGGTTGCGGGGGATATGACATTGCAGCAGCTTTCGGCGAAGTCCGGGGTCTCTCCCTCGCACCTGGGCCGGGTGGAGAGAGGCCAGCGCTTCCCCTCGGCCCACATCCTGCACCGTATCGCCGGGCCGCTGGGTTTTGATGAAGACGAGCTTTTTTACCTGGCCGGCTATCTCTCGCGGCACAGCGCCGGCGTGGCCGAGAGAGGTAATAATTACACCGGCGGCCGCCTTGACCCTTATGTGGCCAGTGTTCTCGGGCAGGAACCGCCGGAAGTGCAGCGGGCGGTGGTCAGCGTCCTCACCATGCTGAAAAATATCGCGCGTAGCCTGCGTGATTAATGGGACCTGAGTTCGGTTTTCCTCCGGTCTTCTTTATATGACTTGGTTATCGGTCAGTAAGGTGATATAATGGCAACATCGAGCCATGGGTAAACCGATAGAAGCCGCCACGGCTGCTAACCGTCGGGGAGTAGACTACACCGCCACCATCATGCACGAGCTCAAGACCCCGCTCAGTGCCATTATCGTGTCCGCGGAGCTTCTGGGCGAAGAACTCAACCAGAATGAGCAAAGTAACACTGGTCGGCTTATTTGCAGCATCATCCGTAACGCCCACCGTCTCAAAGAGAGACTTTCCGACCTTTCTAAAGTGACGCAGTGGCTGGTGGCGGATGTACATCTGTCCCCCGAGACGCTTGACCTGGGGCACTTGATTTCGAGTGTCACCACTCAAATTTACGCCATCTTTCAGGGCCGGGGTCAGCAGCTAATTCTGGACATTCCCAACTCGCTGCCCAGGGTCAGGGCTGACCGGCGGTGTCTTGAGCAAATCCTGGAGAATTTGCTGTCTAATGCCGGCAATTTCACCCCGGATGGCGGTCGTATCGCGCTTTCGGTCTGGCAGGATGGTAACACGCTCGTTACCCGGGTGAGCGATACCGGAGTCGGTATTCCGCGCCGGGAGTGGGAGAACATCTTCAAGCCTTACTATCAGATGGGACGGGGCAGCGGCAAGCTGGTCGGCAGTGGTCTCGGCCTGACCATCACCCGGTCGCTGGTGGAAAAACACGGTGGCAAAGTGTGGCTGGAGAGCGAGGAGGCCAAAGGTTCCAGCTTTTTCTTCTCTTTGCCCCTGGATAAAAACCCTTCGCCGGAGGTTGGTAGCAAGTGAAGGTGCTGGTAGTTGACGACTCGAGTGAAATCGTTGAAGTGGTCTCGCTGTGCTTCAAGATGCGCTGGAGTGGCACCCAGGTAGTCTCCGCCGGTTCGGGCAAGAGCGGACTGGAAATGGTCGAGGCCGAGACCCCCGACCTGGTCATTCTTGACGTGGGCCTGCCGGACATGGACGGTTTCGAGACGCTGCGCGAGATAAGGCGGTTTTCTCAGGTGCCGGTCATCATGCTTACCGTGCGCGGCGAAGATGTCGATGTCGCCCGCGGTCTTGAGCTGGGGGCCGACGACTATATCACCAAGCCGTTCAGCCACGTTGAGCTAATGGCCCGGGTACAGGCGGTCCTGCGCCGCGTCCAGGGCCGGGTGGTGGCCGGTAGCGAGCAGGAGCCGTTTGCCAGCGGCAAACTGTGGGTGGATTTTGCCAGCGGTGAGGTAAAGGTGCACGATAAGCCGGTCAAACTCACCGCCACCGAGTATAAGCTGCTTTATCAATTGATTAAAAACGAGGGTCGCCTGCTCTCCCACGAGACCCTGCTAACCAGGATCTGGGGGGATGACTACGGCGACTCCCGCGACCTGCTCCGGGTGCATATCCAGCACCTCCGGCAGAAGCTGGGCGACAACGTCGAAGTCCCGGCCATCATCACCACCGAGCACGGTATGGGCTACAAGTTTATCCGTCCATAGTTACGTAGTCCAGGATGACCCCGATGGGGTGGCGGCGAGTGGGGTGGAACGCCTCTTTATTATTTACGAAACCTTAACGAAACCTTTATGAAATATTTATGATTTTTATGGGCATCTTTACGATTGTGTGTTAGTTTTAAACTAATCGGGTAAAACCAAGTACCCCGGTAACTAAGACAGAATAAGACAGGCATGGAAAAAGTCACCGTATTTTTATCAGATTGGCAGGTACTCTTCCGGGAAGGTATCCACTTTACCCTGTCCGGAGAAGAGGATATCGAGGTTATCGGCGAGACAACCTCAAGCGAAGAAGCCCTGGCCTTCATCGAGCAGAAGCCGCCCCGCATCGCAATTTTGAACGCCGAACATGGGCGGTTAACGGGCAGCGAAGCCACCGGCCGCATCAAGCAGACCCTGCCCGAGGTCTCGGTGATTTTAGTGATGGAAAGCGAAAACGAAGAGAAATTCTACTTCGCCTTGAAAAGCGGGGCCAGCGCCTGTGTTACCAAAGACATTGACCCCGGCGACCTGATTGACATCATCAACGAGGTTGTCCAGGGCGCTAATCCCATCAGCCGGGCGCTGCTTAAACCCCAAATCGCCAGGCGGGCGCTCGACGAGTTCGAGCGGTTCGGTTCGATTGGCGGCAGCCTGGCTGATATGATGGCCCGTCTCACGCCCCGCGAGGCGGAGATAATGCGGCACCTGGCCGGCGGCAGTACCCTGGAACAGGCGGCGAAAGCCCTTTCCCTGGCCGAGGATGTCATAAGCCACGAGCTTGAGATTATCCTCTACAAGCTGGTGACTAACGAGCGGCACCGCCGGCTGATAATCGTGGGACAGAACAGCCCCGCCCTGCCTCAGAGTTCAGATGGCGGGCCGAAGGGTGACTATATCACCAAAAGCGACTTTGATACCTTTAAGAGCGGCCTCAGGGAACGGTTCCTCTCGTTCATGTCCGAGCTGAAATAGGAGGTGAGAGTATGTGATGGAGAATAATGTGTCATGCGCCCGAAAAAGGGCAATTGATTTAATCATAAGATACTAGCTATACCGAAGAATTTGTTTAGCAAGGAGCAAAAAAAGAAAATAGCACAGAGTTTTACCAAGATGGGCGCGTTCCGGCAGGTGCTGGTGGGTGCCCTGGCACTGGCTTTTGTGGCCAGCGCTACCATGTTCGCCTTCACCTACACCTCGGCGTCCACGGACATTACCGCCACCTCCGGTGGCAATGATTTCGCCAGTGTAGCCGCCAACAACACCGTGGCCAGCTACAGCGTGTTCGGCAGCTACCGCGGCGCCATCGGCTCGGGCAACCTGTTTAACCTCACCCCGGCAACTGGTTACCCCGGAGACCTTGAGGTGAGCGTCTATCTCACCAACCTTGACCAGCTTTCCAAGACCTACGGCATGTTCCTGATGAAGCTCCAACTGACCGCTTTCAACGGCACTCCGGTTGACAGCGAGGGGATAACGAAGCCGCTCACCCTGAACAACGGCGTCGTTACCTTCCTCGCCGACAGCCTGACCGGCGGCACGACCTACTACATCAGGACCACCGGCGGCATCTACCGCGCTTTCCCCTGGGCATTCATCTCCGGCAGCATCTATGGTCCGACGCTTTACGCGGATGTGGTTCAGGCCGGCTAATTTTAGCTTGATGGCTTGAATGGTAAGACGGGGCTCTCGGCTAACGAGAGCCCCGTTTGAGTAAAAGCTGGGAAGAGAGTAGGATATGGGACAGGAATATTCTTGGAGGGCAGTAAGATGAAGAGACTCATCATCATAATTTTTGCGGTGGTGCTGGTGGGTAGCCTGGGTATGTATGCCTTTACTTTCACCACGGCGACCACGACCATCGGGGTTAACGCCGCGGAATCGGACTTCGCCACGGTGACATCGGGCAACATCACCGCGCCCACCGTCTTCGGCAATTTCACCGGCACCTGGCCAACGGGCACGCTTTTCAACATCACACCGAACGGCAGCTACACCGGGGACCTGGCCGTCAGGGTTGACCTGGTGAACGCCGGCCAGCTCATCCGCCAGTATAATCACCTGAATATGTCGCTTACGCTGGTTGATAACGGCGGCAACATCGTTGACGAACAGGGGCAGATTCAGGTGCTCAACCTCCAGAATGGCAGCGTCCTGTTCACCTGGGCCAACGGCACCGGTACGGGGCCTTACAAGGTTAAGCTATCGGGCGGCGGCTACAAACTTCATCCCTGGAAATCGCTCACCGGTGGCAGCGTCCAGCCGCAGCTCTTTCTCGAAGTTACCCAGCGATAGGCTGCCCTGGGCCGTGGGATAAGGCAAATGCCGAAGAAGTTGTGGTTTGCGGGGGTGTTACTGCTTGTCCTGCTGGTCAGCGGCGGCGGCTTCGCCTACACCTATAACAACCGTGCTTTAACCCTGGGGGTGTCGGAACCCAGCGGCGATATTGCCACCGTTAGCAAGGCGGTTAGCCAGCCGGACTGGGGCTCGCTCATTTCGCAAACCGCCACTTTAAGCGGCGACGTGCCCACCGGCGACCTGTACAACATCAGTCCTCAGCCGGGCTACAGTGGCGACCTGGTGGTCAAGGCCTCTCTTACCAACACCAATGCGCTCATCAAAGCCTACCGCTACCTCAATATCAAGCTGTACCTGGAGAACTCTGAGGAGGCGGGGAGCACACCTGACTACCGAGTCCTGACGCTGGATAACGGCGTGGCCACTTTCAGCCTGACCGGGAACGGCAGCGTGCCCTCCCCGGTGAGCTGGACGCAGACGACCCAGGCTGATTTTGAGGCGGGCACACTTACGAACCTGGATACCACCAGCAGCCCCGGTGACGTTAAACTTGCGTCGGCGACGAGTATCATCGCTTCGGATGACTTCGAAAGCGGCGGCTGGTCCGGCGGCAGTGGCTGGCTCTACCCCTGGTGGCGCCACGCCGGCCTGGCTGATGTTACCGACGACGACGGCCCTTACCAGGGTAGCTACCACCTGCTTGTCCGGGGGACGAATGGCTACGCCGAACGGGCGCTGAACCTCGTGGGAAAGACCAACGTCCGTCTCCAGTTCTGGGCAAAGGCTGATTCCCTGGAGTCTGGAGACGTAGCCAGTGCCCGGGTCAGCCCTGATGATACCAACTGGACCACGGTGCGGAGCTGGACTGACGGTGATGATGATGACACCTATCGCTTCTACGACATCGACCTCTCCGCTTTCCCCATGTCCGGCGAGTTCCGGATTGCTTTCAATGGCATCGGAATGTCGGGGGGTAACGATTTTCTTTACGTGGATAATGTCAGGCTGGTATGGGGGACTCAGTACCAACTATCCGGCAGCCTTATCTCCCAGGCCCGTGACGGCGGTAGCAACGCCGATTTCGGCACCATCGGTTTCACCATTACCGAGCCGTCGGGCACCGATATCAAGTTCCAGCTCAGGTCGGCGGCGACTTCCGGTGGGCTTGCCAGCGCGGTCTGGTACGGGCCTACCGGCACCGGTGACTACTACACCGCAAGTAACACTGCCATTAACCCTGTCCACGATGGCGACCGCTGGTTTCAGTTCCGGGCGGTCTTCTCCGGTAATGGCAGCCGCACCCCAACCCTGAGCGATGTTACCATCACCTACACCATCGGCGGCGGCGGCGGCCTGTCTGACTCCAGGCTCTCGGTGGTCGGCGGCAGCTACCACAAGGTCTCAGGGGACTCTGAGGACTGGGCTAGCGGCTGGAGCATCATACCCGAAATTTACGGCGAAGTGGTGCAGCGCTAGCCATGAGAAAGGGTCTGGTCATTTTTCAGGTTCTGGCCTTCCTGGTGCTGGTGGGAGGGGCTTCGGCTTATGCCTACCGCGTATCTTCCAGTGTGGTGAACACCCTGGAGCCGACCGGTGATATCGCCACCATTGCCGTGGCCGCAAGCCAGCCCGACTGGGAACAGGTGATGCCCTATACCGTTGAGGGCGGGGAGATGCTCTGGGTAATTGGCCGCGGCGACCAGGCCAGGATATCCGACCAGTGGCCGGAGTCGGGAGAGCACTTTGACAAGGTGGCCGAAAGTACGCCGGACGATGCTGCGACCTTCGTCTATACCGATAGCAAGAATTACCAGACCGACCTCTATAACTTAAGTGACCCGGACATAGCTGATGTTGCGATAACCGATTTGACCGTGAGCTTCCGCTTCTCCGGCGGTAACCAGGATATAATCGGCTACGCCAGCGCGGTCATCAAGACCGGAGGCAGCGTTTATAGTGGGGCTGAGGAGAGCCAGCTCGGACCGGCCTTCGTCACCCGGTCATACCACTGGCCGACCAACCCCCGTACCGGGGCCGCCTGGACGGTGCCAGAGCTTAATGACCTGCAGGCTGGTGCCAGGATTAAGACCGATGATAATAAGGCTACGGTACGCCTGACCCAGGTTACGGTAGCGGCAAGCTACCGCCAGACGCTCATCTCGGGCAGCGCTCCCACCGGTGACCTCTTTGCCGTCACCCCGGCCCCGGGACTGAGTGAATACCTGCAGGTCCGGGTCTACCTCATGAATACCGGCGACCTGCTCAAGGCTTATCGGGAGTTGAGACTTAATCTCTATCTCCAGGACTCGGTGGAGGCCTCCGGGTCACCCGGTTATGAGATTCTCAGCCTGGAGAACGGCGGGGCCGTCTTCAACCTGCCGGGTGGTCTCCCCGGCAGCCAGGCACTCAGGGTGGTGGGAGGCAGCTACCGGCTGGTTTCGGCCAATACTACCAGCTGGGAGGCGGGCTGGACGGTGACACCTGAGCTTTATCCGGAGGTTAGCCAGCGGTAGCGGTATGCCAGGGCACGATTTTACGAAACTTTAATAAAAACTTAATGGAATCTTTATAATCTTTATGGCCGCTTTTATGATGGGGTGTTATCTTTGAAGATAGGTAAGTCTAAAAGGAGCGGGCCAGAACCGGGCGAGTTAAGCCGAACATGAAAAGGTTACTCCTGCTGATAATCGTAATCGCGGTCTGCGTCGCGGGCTTCTTATCCATCCGGGGCGCGATGCCCTTTATGCCCGTCTTCGGCGTCAGCATGGAGCCGGAACTCAGGGCCGGCGACCTGATTATGATTAGTGAGATTAATCCTAATGACGTCAAAGCCGGCGACGTTATCGTTTTCAGCGTGCCCTCAGCCGTCCGCGATTTTTACAACTACCCGCCGGTAGTGGCCCACCGTGTGACCGAAGTCCGCGACATGGGGCCGGCGGGCAAGGGGTTCCGCACCAAGGGCGACAACACCGGCGGCGACCCGTTCACGGTGCGCTCCAACGACATACTGGGTGTCGCTTCGAGCCGCATCCCTTACGCAGGCTTTATCCTGCTCTTCTTCCAGAGCGACCAGGGATTGATGTTCCTGATTATCTCGGTGGTCCTGATGGGTCTTTTCCTCTACGTCGATGAGATTAACCGGGGCCGGATGCGGCTGCAGCAGGGCATTTTCGCCCCGGTCATTGAGGCTAACCGGCGCATCATTGAAGAGAGCCAGCATGGTAGCGAGCTGGTAGCGGAGAAGGTAGTCAACACCGAGAAAAAGATGGACGGCCTGGAGCGGACCCTGGCCAAGTTCGGCTCCGCAATCGAGCTTTATGCCGAGCATTTAAAAAGCCACACTTCGGCAATACAGGGTCTTAGCGCCGCTTCTCAGGACCTGGCCAGAACCACCGCCGAGCAGGAGAAGATGCTGGGCCGTTTCTATAAATCAATGGAAGAAAAACCGCCGACGCCGCCCGCCGAGAAGGTGGCGCCCAGCGCCCCCATGGTTTCATATCGCTCGCCCCAGACCACCCAGGTTCCCGGCCGGATGAGGTTCACCCCGGTGCCGGTTGTCTCGCCGGGACGGCCCCGGGTCGCCGCCCATTCCCCGGAGGTTATCGCCCATACCAGCCCGATGCATTTCGCCCATAAGACAAAGGCGGAAAATCCCCCGGTAGAGCCGCGGATTTCGCCTGAGCCGGATAAGACGCCCGACCGAACGGTTAAAAAAGAGCTGGCCATCCCCGGGCACTGGCGGAACCAGCGGCCTCCCGGCTAGGGACAGGCTACCGCTACTACATCTACCTAGGTGTAAACCGCGATTACCAGGGCTTCTCGGGCATTGAAATCGTTGAAGAAGAGCACCGCGACCTTGCGGCCGGCGGTCATCTCTCCTGCGGGCAGGTTTCGGGCTACGGTGACATCTTCCAGGTAGACCTTGAGGCTGCCGCTAAGCTGGACGGTGGCGGTGTAGTCGCTCTGGCTAAAACTCTTGAGGATGGCTTTTTTCAGGTTCATTCCGGCTCTCCTTCGGCGTAACGGCGATTTTTAGACATTGCCCAGGCCGAGCCTCATCTCGTACCGGGCGCGGGCGGGATGATAGGCCAGGCCGATTTTTAAGACCCTCTTTTTCTCAGCGTCGAGCCCGGCGAGGCGGTCAGTAATTTCGATAACATCGTATAGCTGCTGACCGGCATTAACCGGCACCCGGAGCGTGCCGCCCCCGGCCGTTATCGCGGCCTCTCTCAGGTAGCTCTCGCCACGACCCTGGGCCTGGGTGGTGGATTTCAGGTTGCGGTCCTCAATGCGCCGGCGCCGGTGGTAGAGCCGGCCTATCTCGTCCCAGTCGAAAACGCTGGCGATAATCGGCGTGCCGCCTGGCGGGTCGTAGCCTTCGACTTCAACCAGGTTTTGCTTGAGGGCGCCTTTGAGGTAGCTCCCCTCGAAAATGGCGTGGCCGGCGCCGTAGCCGTAGTCGGCGCTGTCGGTAGTCTGGGGGTTAATAAGGTAGGCGGTAGCGCCTTCCAGCCGGATAACGTCGGGTATGAAACTGAGCAGCCGGCTTATGATAACGTCGCCCTGGTCGCCCGGTCTGATGGTGAAGTCCGGGTAGAACCCGGTGGCGGTGCTGGACTGAGATATCACTTCGAGCCTCAGCCCCACCCGGGACAGCACGAAGGCGAGCATCCCCTTGACGTTCAGCTCTTCACTGGCTTTGTTCCAGCGGAACTGGTGACCGGCGCGGAAGTTGCCAAGCCAGTGCCAGGCGTCGCGGGCATGGAGCACCAGCGTGGCCCTGCCCGGAGAACTGGTGTGCTCCCAGGCTTCAAGGCTGAAGAACTGGCCGTCACTGACCTCGTTGCCTTCGGTCGTCCGGTAGCCGGGACTGAACTCCAGCTCGCCGCCGATGTTCAGCAAAGAGATGGCCCCCGTCCCCGGCGAGGCGTAGCGGCCGTCATCGTTCCTTAACTCAATCTCAAGCTCGCCGCCGGTGGTGGCCAGTTCCTCCCTGATGGAAAGCACATCTTCCGCCAGGTCAAGGCTCTCCTGGGTGAGCTTGGCTCGCCAGACGCCAAAGGGGGCGGTTAGCCAGGCCCAGTCGCCGTGATGGGTGATGGCCAGACCGTAGCTGGCCGAGAGGTTAAAGGGCACCGGCTCGCGCCAGAGGTTATCCAGGAAGCTGGTCTGGGCGATGGTGTGGCTCCAGAAAGGGCGCTGGTAGGCTTCGGTGCCGCTATATTTTTCGGTGAAGAAGGTACGGTGGACGTCGGGCAGGTCGATGAAGACGCCGTGGTATTCATAGTCGCCGTCCGAGGGTGCCTGGGCGACCGTTTTGAGGTCTGACCAGGTGCCGGCTGCCAGCTCACCGCCGTCGCCGTAGACCAGCGACCAGAGCCGGTAGTTGCCGCTTGAGTCCTGGCCCGTCACCAGCAGGTGCCAGTCCCCGTCATAGGCGGTAGCCACGCCCGACAGGTTGCCGGTGGACTTGTCCCAGGCAACGCGGCTGCCCCAGCTACCGCCGGTGCGTTTGATTACGTAAAGGGTGGCCTGCTCGGCATAGAACAGGGCGATGTCGCCGTTACTTTTGTAGGCGGCTGCCAGGCCGCCCACCCCGGTGGTGGGCGAGTAGTCCAGCAGGGTGGGGCTGCCCCAGCTGGCGCCGTAGTCGGTGCTCTTCATCTGACGGATTTCACGGTTGTTCTTTATCCAGAAAATGGACGCTTCGGCGTCCCGGGAAGCGCCGGCCACTGCCAGCACGCCGTACTGGTTGGTGTAGCTCCACTGGCTAAAGTCGGAACCCGGGCCGGGGCTGGCTACCCGCTGGCGGTAGAGTTTCAGGTTGTCGCTAAGCGGGGTGACCCTGGCCCGTATCAGTGAGCCGTCGGCGGGCATAGTCGCGGCGTGGAGATAGTCGTCCTCGCTGCCGCTGTAGAGCCGGCTCCAGTCGAGACGTACCAGGCCGCCGGTGGTGTTCCGGGCTTTCAGTTTGACATAAGGTATTTTAGCCGGTGCCTTTTGAGCGCTGGTTAGTGTTTGTGTAAGGCTTCTCATTCTTCATCTCACCCTGGTCAGACTTGCTTATGGCCCGTAGTCGGTGATCTGGGACACCGGCGGGTAATAGGGACGGTAGAGGGTGCTCACTCTGGTCCGGTTCCGCCGCCCCAGCCGCCTGAGCTCGCTCTGGAAGAAAGCCAGTTTTTCCTTCCCCCAGTCGAGGAATTCGCGGGGTGTCAGGTGGCCGCCAACGTTCACCCGGTTGATGGCGTAGGCGGCCCATTCGACGGCGGCGTAGCCGGCGGCGCCGCCGGCTACCAGGTCCTGGTAGCGGCTGGGGATGGTGGTGCCCTGGGCGTCAAGAGTGTGCCGTTTGCCGTAGTAGACGTAGGCGTTGCCCCCGCCGGGGACCTCATCGCCGAGCAGGGTCAGGGTTTCCCCCCAGAGCGCGAAGCGCTGGTATCTGGGGGGAAACTGGCCCACCGGGTACTCCACGGCTTCGACCATTACCCGGTCGGCGAGGCTGGTGATGTCCAGTTCTCGCGAGCCGGAAGTAGTGGCTTTGGTCGCTTTCTGCTCGCTGGGAAGGTGCTCGGAGAGTTCTCCCACTGCCCGGGCGATGTGCCGGTCGAGCTCGTCGTTGCTCCAGCGGTAGTTGCCAGAGTCCTCATCGTGGAGCTCGCGCCGGACGGTGGTCCTCATATCGCTCAAGTTCATCTCGTTCTCCTTACGCCTTTCTCACCTCGACCCGTTCCATGGGCTGGCAAGGCTTGGGTGGGGACTCGTCGTGCCCGCAGAGGTGGATATCGGCGAAGCTTATCTCCTCGCTGGCGTTGCCTTCGTTAAGGCTCGTCGCCTTGCCCGTAAGGGACTTGGCATAGCTCATCAGGTTGCGGGCTAGAGCCTCATTGTCAAATAACAAGTCCAGTTTTACTCGATACTTCATTGATACCTCCACTTCGTAGCGAGGTAGTTATTCTGTATCTCTACCGCAGATAGAACACGATTGTAGATGCGGATTTCGCCTAGTTTGCCATTGAAAACCACGCCGTTCAGAACATCGTAACCTAATAGTACTGAAGCTGCGCCAGTTCCCAATGTGTAACTAGCAAGTCCCGAAAATATAACGGAACTCTCCAAAACTGCATCGCGGTACGTTAGTGCCTGTCTGGTAGCGCTAGAATATGTGAACGCAATATGAAACCACTGGCTCGCAGATAAAACACTACTTGCCCCACCGTCTCGCCAAGCAGCATCAATAAAAGGCAGGAATATTATTTGGCCACTGGCACTTTGCCGGAGTTCCCATCCAGTAGACCGAGCGATAAAGCCCGCCATACTGACAACACTTGCTATGTTTATCCAACCTTCAAGCGTGATGGTATCAGGTATATCAAAGACTGTACTGGTGGCGATGGCTATCTGGTCATCTACCCCGTCAAAACTCCTGCCCTGCGGAGTCCACAAAGCACCGGTGACCACAGATAGGTGGCCATAGGCCGACCTGTCCTGGATGGAAGCGCCATCGAGTTCATAGAGCGGCAGGTAGAGGATGAGGTTGGTATCGCGGATAAAGTCCATAGCGCACCTCACGCAGCAGCGTAGATTACCTTGACGTAGCTTGAGTTTTTGGTCTTGCTAGTGGCATTCTCACCTCCGGCCCCGCCGGACTTGATTACCAGCCGGACTTCGAAAGGCACGGTGTTGAAGTTGGCCGCTGTGCCGCGGCGACCGCTGTAGGTATATCCGCGGTAGCTTGAGGCATCGGCGGCGTAGGTCACCTCGTCGTGGAGGTCAACCCAGGTGCCGCCTTTGTTGCACGCCTGCCATTTGAACTTGGCAGCTTCGGTGGCTCCGCTTGACTTTATGGCGCAGGTAAGCCCGAACTCGAACTCCAGGATGGTGCCCAGGGCCGGCGGCTTCACCGTAGCTTGCTCGACGGTCTCGTAGTCATCGGTGCTGGTGGTCTTCTCCGCCGACCACTGGATGCCGTCGGCGGTCAGGCTCCCCCTGGCGAAGGGATGCTCGGTGTGTTCGATTACGCTCAGTGCCATATTAATCCTCCTCATCGGGGGGGGAGGCAGCTGCCTCCCCCCTCAGGTTTTATTTTCAGGCGTAGAACGGGGGCTATTTTAAGTCCTCCTGAAAGGCATTTCCTTTAGTCCTGCACGCCGATTAATGCGGCGGCCTTGACCGTGCTGAAGAGCGCCAGCGAGACGTACCACTTGACCCGGGTGCGGCTGGCGTCTTTGGACTCAAGGTTGCCGATGTGCTCGGCGACCATGTGTCCCGGGCTGGTCAGTCCCGCAAGGGCACCTTCTCCTAGCTGGACAGCGTAGATGGTGGAGCTGTCACCGCCGGTGGTGGCCGTTTCCACGCTGCCGGCGACGTTGTGGGTGTCCAGTATCCAGTCGTTAACCCCGATGGGGATGCCGTCCCAGTACTGGACGAAGTTGCCCCAGCGGTCGCGGTCGGTGTCCAGCATACTGCCGGAAGCGCGCACCAGGGCGTTGATTTTCCTTCGCGAGCGCCGGCTCATGAGCAGCATGTCGGGCTTGCCGCCTTTTACGGTGTCAATGAGCTGGTCGAGCATGGAAAGGGTCAGGGTGGCGCCAGTGGCGCCGGCGGCAACTACCTGGCCGCCTGAGCTGGTGGTGCCGATGAGCAGTCTCAGGCCGTCGAACTGCTTGGGATTGGCGGTGGCGTTACCGTAGATGAAAGACTCCTCGAACTTGTCCTTGAGGGCCTTGGCCTTGAGTTCGACCACCGCCGTCTCCAAATCCTGGATATTGTTCCGGGTGGACTTCAGGAAGTTGTCCACGTCGGCGTCGCCACCCATAATCTTGAGATGGGCGGTTTTCTGCTCGAAGGTCGGAGTGGATTCCACCCAGGTATCGCCGACATCGTAGAAGTCGATGCCGGGCAGGGTCTTCTCCTGGTTGTAGGTGAGACCGTTGCCGGCGATTTCGATGAAGGGCAGCCGCTGGAGCACCGGGGACTCCTTGACGATGGTCTCGACCACACCCTGAAGCAGGACGTCGTTAGCGAGCTTGCTCGCTTCAGAAAGAGTTAATGCCATTTTTCTTACCTCCTATGCCGTATTGAATTTTTTCGCGCGGGGACAGGCTCGACAGGTCAGGTACCGTCCTCGGGGGTGCGCCGGGGGGCACCCGGCCCTGGGTCGCAGCCATCTCCAGCCCCTGTCTCACCCGGCTCACCAGGCTGCGGGCTTTCTCCAGGGAGGCCTCGATTTCCTCGACGCTCTGGCCGCTTATCAGGTCTTCGGGAATTTCGGGATGGGCCGCAATGATGAGCGTCCGGTAGCTGGCGGCGGCCCGGGCGAGTCTGGCCTCCAGCTCGGCGATGGCCGCCGCCAGCCTGCTCAGGCGTTCGTTGGCCCCGGATAAAGCCGCTTCTTTTTCGGCTAACCGGCTTTCGAGCTCGGCAATCTGGGCCGCCCCGGCCATCTCCTCACGCTCAGCATTGGCTTGGGGCTTGCCTTCCGGCTCCGGGCTATGCTCTGGTTCCACGATTACGGTTTCCTCGGGCAAGAGTCTCACCTCCTTTTTAGCTTATTCTTCGCTGCCGTCAGCCCGGCCTTCGGTGCCTCTCTCCCTTGAGGTCTTGGGGCCTCGGGCATTAAATTCCTGGTTCATTTTCAGGATTTGCGCTCTTTCTTCGAGCCACCGCCGGAACTCCAACTCCGGGTCGGCCACTCCCAGCTCGTCCATCGCCCGGCGACGGGAATGGATGCCGCTCTGGATGAGCGTCTGTTCGCTTGAGACCAGACGTGCGGTGTCGCGGGGCATTACCGGGCACCAGACGGTGCGCAGGCGCAGGGGGCCGAAGTCCTCACCCCGGTACTTTTCCAGCAGGTCCAGGATGAGGCGGTTGCGGCGGTTGTAAGTCGCACTGCGGATGATGCGTTTGCGGCTGACCTTTTGCAGCAGCGGCTGGAGCTCAATTTCCAGGGCGACGCCGGAGAGGTCGCGTTCCGTGCCGCCGAAGGCCGCCCGGGGCGACTCCGCTAAGTCGTGCAGGCTCCGGTAGAGCAGGTTGATGTAATCAATGTGGAGGTTCAGGCCCCCGCCCTGCAGGAGGTCGAGCAGATAGGCGCGGGAGTCTTCCGGCAGGTTCCAGACGGCGCCGGGTCTCACCGCGATGTCCTGTGACCCCTCCACGTTCTCCAGCACCGCGATGGGGTTGCCGGACAGCTCCAGGATTCTCGATAGCTGGCTCAGGGCGCGGTTGAGTTCCTGCTGGCCTTCCATAATCGGGACAAGGTCGGAGACCCCCCATAATTTCTTGGGCTCGCGCATGTTAGGGTAGATAACGAAAGGTATGCATCGGTAGGGGTTGGGCCGGCTTTCGAGCAGCTCGCCATCCAGGTAAAGCTCGAAACTAGCATCTGTCCAGACCTCGATGACGGTTGCGGTCTCGCCCCGCGGTTTGCGCTGGTAGAGCCGCTCGCTTTCCTCCGGGGAGAGGCGGTATTTGGAGGCTACCCGCCAGACCTGGGCGGCGTCGTCGCCCGGCCACCAGGCGTAGATGCCCTGGATATCGGGGGCGGTCACCCGCACCGTTTTTGCGGCGCTGTCCCAGATTACCTTGTAGGCGGCGTCGCCCATCACGGCGCAGTCGGTCTCCGTTTCGAGGTCAAGCTGTTCCAGACTGTTCTGCTGGTAGACCTCGAGCAGGGCGGCTTCGGCCCGCTGTGCCTGTTGCCTGGCCTGGTCGCTGTCCTGGGCGGCATCAATGGCGAAGCTCACGCCCGACATTAAGTAGGAGGTTATCTTGTCCACGAACAGCCGGGCATAGTTGAAGGTGAGGCGTTTTTCTCCCCAACGGGGGCGGTCCGGCCAGTGCTGCCCCTGGTAGAAATTGAGCAGGGTCTGGTAGGATTTGATTCGTTCGGTGTCCCGGCGGTTTAGCTCGGCGATGAAGTTTTCAGTCATTTTTCGTCCTCTTTAGCACTCGCTGTACCGTTCTCTTGCTTATCTGGAAGCAATTGGCCAGTTCTTTCACCGTTTTCCCTTCCTGGCGGAACTGGGCCAGTATCTCGCGGTCCCGCAGCCCTTTGAGCCACTTCCGCTGCCCGGCGGGCTCGGCGTAGAGACACTCGGGGAAAGGGCACCGGGCGCACCGGGAAGGCTGGCCCAGTTCCCTGGTGGCCAGCTCGCAGCCTTCGTCCCGGTAGTGGCAGAATTCCGGCAGCGCGTCGGGGGTGTCCTGGATAGTTGCCGGGTCTAAGTGTTTTTCGCCTAACGCCATTGTCCTACCCTCGCAAAGCCTGTGTCGGTGCTAATATAGTACAAGTGTTCTATTGATGTCAATGCCTTTTTGTCACACTTCCAGCGACGGCGTGCGGCGGCAAGGTTGACACAGCGAGCGGTAATTGTTATAAAAGAGTATCATTGTGGTTTAGAAGTTGTTTTGGTGACGCGGTTAGCGGAGATAAAGGGGGAGTGTAATGAAAGATTGGCGACGGTTTTACCTGTGGGCGGCAGGCCTGTTAGCGGTTTTCGGTATCCTGGTCATACCGGCAGCGCCGGCCTTTGCCCTGTCCGGCGAAATCAACCTGTCGGCTATCGAAGGGGCCGTCGGAACCAGGGTGGGAATTGGGGGCAGCGGTTTCACCGATGGCAGTTTCTATACCATTCTCTTCAACAATAGTCTTCGAACCCCGGTAAATCCAGATAACCGGGTTGATTCCGGCGTTTTCTCGAATTACTTCATCGTCCCCGACCTGCCCGCCGGCTGGTATGCGGTCAAGGTGACCACCACCGCCGGCGATACCAGTAATATCAAAGATTTTAGGATTAAAGTGGTCATTGACCCGAAAATCACGATTTCAAGCGCATCGGGCTACGTTGGCGACCGGGTTACGGTTAGCGGCAGCGGTTTCACCCCCAGTTCCACTGCCCGAATCCGCTTTGATGGCAACATAGTGGGCAACCCGGTAAACACCAGCGGCACCGGCGCCCTCACCGACACCGTGATTACCGTTCCTGAGACTGCTGGTGGCTCTCACACGTTCTCCGCGAAAGATAGCAGCGATACTCTTTCCCCGACCTTGAGCTATGTCGTATCGTCTAAAATCGCCATCACGCCGGCCTCGGGTGGGGCTGGCGACCAGGTTACGGTAAGCGGTAACGGTTTTGGAGCCGGCCAGAGCTTGGGCATTTACTTTGATAGTGTTATCGTGCCGGCGGCTCCATCGGTGACCAGCGACAAGGGTGTTTTCAATAACCTCATCTTTACCGTTCCTCCCAGCACCCGGGGCAACCATACCGTTGAAGTTCGGGGCGGTAATAGTTCCGCCACGGCGACCTTCACCGTCGGGCAAAAAATAACCATCCGCCCGACCAACGGACCGGTGGGCACGGTGGTCAGCGTCTCGGGCACCGGTTTCGGGCTTAACCGGGAAATCAGCGTTAAGTTTAGCGGGGCTCTGGTGGTCACTACGCCATCACCGATGGCTACGACAATCGACGGCTCCTTCAGCGGCAGTTTCACTGTTTCCGGTGCCGCTGGTGCCTATCTGGTTGAGGTCAGCGACGGCACCTTAAGCTCATCGAGGAATTTTACCATGGTGGTCACCGGTAATTTTGAACCCAAGGAAGGCAACGTCGGCACCACGATATCAGTGAACGCTACCGGTTTTGTACCTAATGCCCAGGCGACGGTAACTTTTGACGGCGTCGAAATGACCCAGGCAAAAGTGGCGGCCAACGGGGGTTTCAAGGCTAGTTTTAAAGCCCCGGCAGTAAAAGGCGGCGATTATCAGGTAGTCGCCACCGACAGTGTCAACTCCTTCAGCGACACTTTTACCATGGAATCTACCGCGCCCCCGGTGCCGGAGATGCTATCGCCAAAGGACAAAGCCAGGGCGGGACGGGTTTTGACTTTCCAGTGGGAGGATGTTACCGACCCCAGCGATATAACCTATAACTTCCAGCTGGCCACCGCCCCCGACTTTAAGAAGCTCCTGTACGATGAGAAAGGGCTGACTGATTCTGAGTTCAGTATTGAAGAAGCCGACAAACTTGAGACGGCCAGCAAGAAAGAGCCTTACTACTGGCGGGTTAAAGCGGTTGACGGCGCTTTTAATGAGAGCGACTGGACCAAACCGTCTTCGTTCTATACCGGCTTTTCTTTCGCGTTGCCCACCTGGGGCATTTACGCACTGGTCGGGGTTGGTGCCCTGGTTATTGGCCTCCTGGGTTTCTGGATAGGCCGAAAGACCGCCTATTATTAATATATATAATATCTAACCTCTCCGAATGTCTGCCATCCGGGAGTCCCGATGATATCGGGATGGGCATCCGACCGAATCCTGTCGGTGAATAGCACATCGGCTCATTTCTCATAAAGTCGAATATTTACCTGTTAACGAGAATAGACACTAAGGTGGGTGTATTACCGGGATATCCCCGCCTCTAGCCTCCCGGGGCTCATAATGGCTGGCAGCCTGGACCACCAGTGCCAGGCTCATCAGGAAGTCATCGTGGCCTTCGGCGGCGTCGAGGTAAAAATTCAAGGTCTGGTTGGGGCGGTAGTGGCTTTTTGCCTTTTCCATCTCGGACCAGAATTCCTGGTATTCGGGAGAGCCGTCGCCGGTGTAGACCTTGAGGCGGCCCGAGTTTATCGCCGCCAGCAGCTCGAAGCCCAGTTCCGACTTGGAAGCGGCGGTGAAGGTGAAGGGTTTTACCCGGGAGCCGAGCGCCTGGCGCAGGAAGGAGCTCACCGGCTGCCCGACGCCGGTGGCGTCAATGGCAATCCGCCGGCAGCGCCAGACGTTCTTAAGCAGGTCGAGCAGCCGGGCATAGACCTCGGTGTGTTTTTTACCCGTCCACCAGTAGTGCTCCAGGATGCGTATTACGGGCTGGCCGGTGATTTCGTCACCGCGCAATAGCTCGGCGATGGTGACCACGGTGGCGTCCTGGCGTGGTTTTAGCTGCCGCAGTTGATTGCCCTCCACCTCTTCGGCTTCTCCGGCCAGGTCGATGCCCGCCACGCAGATGCTATCGGGTAGTGGGGTGTGCCTTCGCGGGTGTTCCCCCTGGAGCTGGGCCCTTTGCTGCGGAGAGAGAAAGCGGCCACCGCCACAAATCGGCAGGAGCCGGTACTGGGTTAAGAACAGGGGATGGTCTTCTCCCAGCCGTGCCCGTTCCGCGGTCACGTACGCCTGGTAATCGGGGTTAAACTTGGCCACTTCCTGCCAGTCGTAGCGGAAATGGCGCTTGATACCGTCCCGGCGCTCTAATTCCAGGTTGGTCTGCCTGGTCTCTTCCAGCAGGGTGCGGTCATCCCAGGTGGTGCCGTAGTGGACGGTGGTGACGTTGCTGGTGGCCCCCATGGGCTTGAATTCTTTGTTGTACTTCTCCCGGCTCACGTCCTGCGCTTCGTCGATTTCCAGGAGCAGGTGGGCGGTGTTGCCGACCACGTTGGCCTGCTCCCCGGCGGAGAGGAAGATGGCCCGGGCATAGCCCAGCCGGATGATGTAGCCCAGTTCAGAAGTCCAGATGCCGCCGAAACCGGCGTCGTTCAGACGGTCTTCCAAACGCCGCATCGAGATGACCGTCTGGGGGCTGAAGGTCGGCGAGCATTTTATCAGGTTCCGGGAGCGGTTTATATTGAGGGTCAGCAGCAGCAGCTCCAGCTGGGCGGATAGCTCGTTCTTGCCTCCCTGCCGGGCGATTTCCACCGAGAAGGTGAGACCGCGGCGGTTAAAAACGCTGTCGAGCACTGCCAGGGCAATTTCACGCTGGTAAGGGTAAAGCCGGTTCAGTGAGGAAGTGACCATAGCAAAACGTAAATAGACCGGCTACCGTTTCAACTTGGTGCCGAGGCTGATGCCCAGCGGCAGGGCGACGTCTTTGAGGACGTTGGCGATGGCCTCCATCAGGCCCTTTTTGTCCTTGGCGCCGATGTTGTAATGGGTGCGTACCAGCCGGGCCAGGGTGTTGGTCGCCGCCATTATCAGCTTGATGTTCTGGGGGTCGTGGCGCAAGAGCGACTTGATTTTTATTCTGAGGAGGCAGATTTCGTCGCTAATGCCCTCCACGCTTGAAGCCTCCTCAAAGTCCAGCCGCTCATCTTCATCGAGCACCCGGGAATAAAACCCGTGTTTTCGGGCATTCTGATTGCCGGCCGGGGCGCCCCCTTTTCTTTTTTCTACGAGTTCCATTCGGCTTCACCCCCTGGGTGCTTCCCTGGTTTCTATCCGCCTTAGGCTAAACATATTAGCACAAATGTATTATATTGCCAAGCGTATATTGTCGTTATTTTCAGGTTTCATTGCTATCAGCGCCGGGCTGTTATAAAATAGCGGGTAATGGAAGCCCCCGGTCAGAAAATCGGAGCCGTAAAACAGCTTTATCAACTGCAGGCGTTTGACCTTGAGATTGAGACAGCCCGCCGGTCCTTGCAGAGGACTTGCGGCCAGTTGGGCGCAAGCCAGGCTTTAACCAAGGCTAAGGCTGACCTTGCGGCTTTGGCCGAGCGCCTGGAAGGCATGTCCCGCGAGCAGCAAACGCTGGAGTGGGAAATCGATGACCATTCCGGTAAAATCGCCGGCCTCGAAAAGAAGCTTTACGGTGGTAAGGTCTCAAACCCCAGGGAACTGGCCGGACTTCAGCAGGACGCCGAGGCTATCAAAAAGCGGCGCCATCAGGCGGAAGACCGGGCGCTTGAGGTTATGGAGCAGCGTGAGCTTACGGCGACCGGTATAAAGTCACGGCGGGATGAGCTGGCCGGTATGGAGAAAGTGTGGCGGGCGGAGCAGGCGGTGCTTGAGAAGGAGGCCGGGGAGCTTTCCGCCCGGATTGAGTCTCTGGAGCGAAGACGCGAGGAGCTCAAGGCTGGTCTCGAAGCGGCCTTGAGCGAATTATACGAGAAGTTAAGGGCTCAGAAGGGTAAAGCCGTAGCCAGTGTTGAGCAGGGGATATGCCAGGGCTGCCGCATATCTTTGTCCCAGGCGCAACTGCGGCAGGTGAGGACCGGCGGTCTTGTCCACTGTGGCAACTGCGGGCGTGTCCTCTACCTGGCCTAGTCGGGAGGAGTTGAGCTTGTCGCTTGATTTAGCCGAAGTCGCCCAGCAGGTGGCTGATATGGTCGCCCGGTTTAGCTCCGGCCGTGATGAGCGTCACCAGCGGCTTGATGGGGCTTTCAGCCTGTTTATGGAGCAGGACAGCCGCCTGGAAGAGTTGAAAGCTAAAGCCGCCCAGAGCCGCACCACCTGGCTGGTGGCGGGTCTGCTTGGCGGGCTCTCGGGGCGTTATCCTTTACCTGGCCTGCCCGATGAGTTTACCGTTCTTGGGGCTGACGGCTCTCACATTGAGCTTGATCGCCACCGCAGCCCCCCCTGCTTTCTGGTCAACATTGGCACGGTGGCCCTGCGCTACGGCTCTTCTCCGGGGGCGGCGCTGGCCAGCCGTCCCAGGCTTTATTTTACCGAAGCCGACCTGGTGCTCGCCCCGCCCGGCCCGAGGGGGCGGGAGCAGGTGATTGATGGCAGTTTGCTCGGCATCAAGCGCGGCATTGAGGAATGCCGGGGGCTTGCGGAACTTGCGGCCGGTCTGGCGGCGGGCAGCACCGCTCTGGCTTTGCTCGACGGCACGCTGGTGCTCTGGGGTCTTGAAGCCTACCCCGATTTTGTGAGCTACCGGCTGCTCGAAGAAGGCCTGCTGCCGGTTTTTGAATCTATGAGGCGGCTTAACGGGGGCCGACGGCTGGCTCTTGCCAGCTATATCAGCCTGCCCGGCAGCACCGAGGTGACCAATACCCTGCGGGTGGCGCTTTGCCCGGACGAAAAGCCGGACTGCGACCTCTGCCCGGCCCGCCAGAGCCGGCCTTGTGATGCCGTGGCTGGTATTTGCGACCGTGAGCTGTTTAGCCGGCTGCTCGGCGAGGGGGAAAGGTCGGAGCTTTTCGCCAGTCACTCGGCGGTGGTCGGTAAATACTACGGCGCTCACCGCGTTAAGTTTTTCTACCTCGGGGTGGGCGCGGAGATTGCCCGGATCGAGGTGCCTGCCTGGGTGGCCGATGACGGTGTTCTGCTCGGTCTGGTTCACGCCCTGGTTTTCGACCAGTGCCGGCGCGGGCACGGTTATCCCGCCGCTTTAAGCGAAGCCCACGAGCAGGCGGTGGTCACCGGCGGCGACCGGGAGAGTTTCTGGCGGCTGGTGGAATCAAAGCTGGTTTCGGAACACCTGCCCGACCACCGTTCTGCCAAGAGCCAGCGAAAAAAAACGAGGTGGCTTTAACATCGTAAAGGAAAGGACGCTTGGCGACGTCGTGATGTTTTTCATCCAGGCGGTAGTCATGCCCCTTACCGAGAAGGACTACCGCACTCTTGACATCTCTTTGTTCGACTTTGCCGCTAGGAGACGGTTCCCCAATGTCTTCCGGGTGATGTTGATTTGTTTAATCTACCGCGCCCTGCCGGTAGCCTTTCCCCGGTATGCCGATGAGCTGCGAGAAGTCCTGGAGAAGTCCTTTAACCGGACTTACGAGCGTAACCGGATTGAAGGTAAGCCCACGCCGGAGGTGGTTAAGGAGTTCAATGAGATGGTGGACATGAATGCCGGACACCCTTTCATGAAGATGGCCATCCGTGCTGCGGGGATGCACCAGCGCTTCCCGGCCACGGCCAAGTCTGCCGAAAAGCTGAACCAGCGTCTTGAGCGGATGTACGCCAATTTTTCCACCCTGGGCGATGACGTGCAGATTGTGGAGAAAAAAGCCGGGAAAGACATGTGGCAGGAGATTGACCGCATCCTTCGGAAAAAAGGGAAAGGTCTTAACGAAGAAAGCTAGCTCAGGATAAAAGCTCAAAATTAAATTAGGAGGTTTATAAATGGGCAGCAAAGGCCGGAAAAACGTCAAGAAACCCAAACAGGACAAGGCTAAGAAACCGGAAGAAAAGAAGAAGTAAACTGGTTAAGTGAGGAAGATATGACTCTCTGGTTGTACCAAATGAATGCCACAAAGTGGCCAGTGGAGAGATATAGAGCCGAAGTTTGGGAAGGTTCCGATATTCAGAATTGGGGTGTTGGGAAAATAAGGCCTTCTGTTTCTAAAGGAATGCCACTACCTGGCGCCATGATGATACTCTTCTATGTGAAGTCTGGGAAAATTGACCCTGGCATCTATGGGTGGGGTATTGTTTTACGGTGCGACGAATGGGAAATGAACTTCCGCCTCGCAACACCTAGTGATTACCTCAAAATGAATCCTCTATGGGACGACGATATAGATAAGACTATTGCCAAATTCTGTGGGAAAATGCGACAGGCTACGTTGTTTGAAGACAGAGTCGACTCACTAGGACACCTGAGAGACAGGATAGCGGAGCATGTTTATGGGAAACACCCGTAACCTGTTGTACTTTTGGTGCAAGTACCAGTTTTAAGGTAAAACCCTTATAGAGAGAGGGGGAGAGGGTGACGCAAGACTTAAGAGTCGGTGAGGTCATCGAGGCCAGCACCACCGAGTTCATCGCCCAGTGCTACGAGCTTTACCGGATTCCACCATTGGGCAGCCTGGTTAAGACCGGTGACGGGGAGACGGCGCTTTACGCCATTGTCTGCGGTGCCACCACCCGGGGTATCGAGCCGGGGCGGCGTCCTATCGCCCGGGGCCGGGATGAGGTCAGCGAGGAGGGTGTTTACCGCTCCAGCCCGCAGCTCCTTGAGCTGCTGCGCAGCGAGTTCAGCGCGCTGATGGTGGGCAACCGGCAGGGGGGCCGGGTCTGCCACTACCTTGCGCCCCAGCCGGCCCGGATACACGCTTTCGTTTACCACTGCTCCCCTGATGAAGTGAGAGATTTCAGCCGGGAGTTCGGCTTCCTGAAGCTCCTGCTCTCAAGCCGCCTGGCGGTGCCGCCTGAAGAGCTTGCCGCCGCCACTTTGAGGCAGATGGCCGGGGTCTATGATGACCGCCGGGCTTTTCTGGTAAAGGCCGGCCGTGAGCTGGCGGTGCTGCTCGGCGGCGAGTATGGCCGTCTCAGGAGTGTCCTGGAGAGGATTAGAGAATGACCGAGGATGTTTCTCCCAGACTGGGCATTGTCGTCTCCGGCTCCTTAAACAAGGGGGTCGAGGTCAGGCTGGATGGCGCGGTCTCGGTGGAGGATATGGTGGTGGGGCGTTACGTTGTCATTACCGGCAAAAAGCAGCGTTTCTTCGGCATGCTGACCGATATCAGCCTGGAGGTCGCCGACCAGGAAATCGCCTTTTCCCCGCCGGACAGCGCCGACCCCTTCACCGCCGAGGTGCTGGCGGGCACGGGCACCTACGGCCTGGGGCACGTGCTGCCGCTGCTCAGCATCGGGGGCGTTGGCAGCCTTGCGGACGGGCCGCAGCCGGTAAAGACGGTGCCCGGTCATTTTTCGGTAGTGCGCTTGGCCTCACAGCAGGATATAGAACTGGTCTTCGGCCCCGAGGACGAAAAAAGGTTTTACATCGGCACTCCCCTGGATATGGAGACCAAAATCTGCCTTGACCTGGAAGAGCTGGTCAAGCGCTCCAACGGCATCTTCGGCAAAAGCGGCACCGGCAAGACTTTCCTGACGCGGCTGTTGCTCATCGGCATGCTCCAGAAAAGCCGGGCGGTCAACCTGATATTCGATATGCACAATGAGTACGGCTGGGAAGGCTCAAGCGAGCGGGGACATAAGGTCAAGGGTCTCAAGCAGCTTTTCCCTTCCCGGGTGGCGGTTTTCACCCTGGACGAGGAGAACTCGAAAGTCCGCCGGGTAAGCACCGATTTCGTGGTCAGGATTGGCTATGACGAGCTTGAGCCGGAAGATATCGCGCTGCTCCGGCAGACACTGGGACTTACCGAACCGGCGGTGGAGGCAGTCTATCAGATAGCCCGACGCTTTGGCCGGAACTGGCTCAAGGAAGTGATTGAGCTTGATGATGACCAGGTAATCAAAGACCTGCTTAAGGAACTTAATATCCACGAAGGCACTTTCCAAAATCTTCGAAGGGGGTTAGGTGTCATCCGGCGTTTGCCCTTCATGGTGCCCCAGGTAACCGAGAAGGCGGTGGCGCGTATCCTGGAATACCTTGACCGCGGTATCAACGTCGTGCTGGAGTTCGGGCGGTTCCGCGATGTCACCGCTTATGTCCTGGTAGCCAACATACTCAGCCGGCGCATATATGCTCAGTACCAGGCGCGGATGGAGAAGGCCCTGGGCGCCGATAGCGCCCGGCCCCAGCCGCTGGTCATTACCATTGAGGAAGCGCATAAGTTCCTCTCTCCCGAGGTGGCCTCTCAGACCATCTTCGGCACCATCGCCCGCGAGATGCGCAAGTATAACGTGACCCTGCTCGTCATTGACCAGCGCCCCAGCGGCATTGATGAGGAGGTGCTCTCGCAGCTCGGCACCAAGGTCGCCTGTCTGCTGGATAACGAGCGTGACGTCGATAGTGTCCTGGCCGGTGTCCCCGGTAAAGCCGAGCTGAAATCGGTGCTTTCCCGGCTTGAATCGCGGCAGCAGGCGCTGATATTCGGCCACGCCGTGCCCATGCCGGCACCCATAAAAATTCGGGAATACGGTTCGGCGGAGTCCTACCGCAGTTTCGTCCAGGGTGACCGGGGAGACTTGAAGCGGCAGGTGCAAAAGGACATCGAGGAGCTATGGGGCTGAAAACCGGTAAAAAGGTCGGCCTGGCTCTGGGAAGCGGCGCGGCCCTGGGGCTGGCTCACGTCGGGGTGCTTAAAGCTCTGGAAAAGGCTGAGGTGCCCGTTAGTCTCATCGCCGGTACCAGCGCCGGAGCCCTCATCGGCGCCCTTTACGCCCGCGGGAGGAGCATCGACCAGATTGAAGCGCTGGTCCTGGAGCAGGTAGACTGGAAGAAACTGCCCCGCCTTCTCGACCTGACGCTGCCCCGGACGGGTTTCATCGCCGGCCGGCGTCTCATAGACCTGATAAAGAAAATTATCGGCGGCGACCTGGATTTTGCCGACTTAAATATCCCTTTCGCCTGTGCCGCCACCGATATCGACACCGGCGAGGCAGTCGTTCTTAAGCAGGGTTCGGTGGCGGAGGCAATCCGGGCCAGCATTTCCATTCCGGTCATCTTTGCCGTGGCCGATTATCAGGGCCGGCGTCTGGTTGACGGCAGCCTCACCAACCCGGTGCCGGTCAAGTTGGCCCGTGAGATGGGAGCCGATTACGTCATCGCGGTGAATGTTCTGCCCGAAAAGCTGGAAGCCCTGCCCGGGACAGCCGACAAAGCCGCGGCGCACCGGGCGGTGCACAACATCTTTAGCGTGGTGATGCAGGCAATCTATATCACCACTCATCAGCACATTCAAACTTCCCTTGAGGGGGCCGACTGCGTGATTCAGCCCCGGGTCGGGCACATCGGGGCGGGTGAGTTTCTCCGGGCCCGTGAGCTTTCCCTTGCGGGTGAGGCGGCGGCTATGGCTGCCGTTGGCGACATTAAGCGAGGTCTCGCTGGTTAAGCCCGTTTTTAGCTCCCGGCGGGTATACCGTGACCTGCGGCAGCAGGTTTTCTACGTCATGGCGGTTGCAGAGCTCGCTACCCCGGTTTAATACTGCGGCGGTGCCCATGGCGACCGCCAGGCGGCAGGCTTCCATGAGCGTCTTACCCCGGGGTCGGGTAATCAAGGGCGGCATATTTTTCCGGATTTGTGCCGGTTTGTCGGTGCGATTACGTTAGAGTTATAATGTGCGTAATCATTTTAACGGGGTAAACTGATGCCCGGTTTACACAGTGTCATTCGAGCGCTGCTGGTAGTCTTTTTTCGGGTAACGACCCGCTGCCGGGTGCATGGCCTGGAGAATGTCCCGCAGCGGGGGCCGCTTCTCGTGGTCGCCAACCACTTAAGCCTGGCCGACCCGCCGCTGCTTGGGGTGAGCCTGGGGCGTCCCGTCGCTTTCATGGCCAAGCGGGAGCTGTTTCGCTTCCCGGTAATCGGCTTTTTCCTGAAGAGGCTGGGGAGTTTTCCGGTAAACCGGGGTCACATGGACCTCGATGCCTTGCGCCGGGCGTACCGGGTGCTGGGTGATGGCAATGCTCTGGCGATATTTCCGGAGGGCAGGCGGAGCCGTACCGGCAGGTTGCAGACCGCCTTCCGGGGGGCGGCGCAGATTGCGGTGCGGGCAAGAGTTCCCGTTCTACCGGTGGCCATTTCCGGTACCGAGGCACTGGAGCGCCCTTTTGGGCTGTTTAGCCGCCCCAAAGTCACGGTCAACATCGGTTGCCCGTTTTATTTGCCACGGGCAAACGGCCCGGTCTCTCGCCAGGAACTGGACGAGCTTACCAATCTGATAATGTCTGCCGTCGCCGGACTTTTACCTGGTGCCTATCGAGGTGATTATGGGTATAAAAATTGAAAAAGCGGGGCAAAGCGGTTTCTGCTTCGGGGTCGGACGCGCCCTCGAAATCGTGGAGAAGGCCGCCCGCGAGCGTGGTGGCGTCGAGATGCTGGGGTCAGTGGTTCACAACGACCGGGTGATGGCGGAGCTTGAGAATCTCGGCTGCCGGGTTGCCCGCGCCCCGGATGATATTCGGGGTGCTGCCGTGGTGACCAGTGCCCACGGTATTACCCCGGAGCTGCTTAGGGAGTTCAAAGAGCGCGGGATAGAGGTGATTGATACCACCTGCCCCTTCGTGCGCCGTGCCCAGACGGCGGCCAGGAAACTGGCCCGGGCCGGGTTTTTCGTGGTGGTTTACGGTGAAGCGGCGCACACCGAGGTCAAAGGCATTCTCGGCTGGGCTGGTGGGCGGGGGCTGGCCGCACTGGACACCCGTTTTCTCGCATCGCTCCAGCCGCTGCCGCGCCGCCTGGGGGTGGTCTCCCAGACGACCCAGATGCCGGCCCGGTTTCAGCGCTTTATCAAAAAGCTGGTTAGCGAGGCCTTTACCCAGAATTCCGAGTTTCGCCTGGTCGATACCATCTGTTATGATATCAGGGAACGCCAGGCGCAGGCCGCCGACCTTGCGGCCCGGGTTGACCTGATGATTATCGTCGGCGGTCGCGAAAGCGCCAACACCCGTCACCTGGCCCGTCTCTGCTCCCGGATAACCAGGACCCACCGGGTGGCTGAAGCTAGGGAAATCCGGCCCTCGTGGCTTCGGGGGCACCGGCACATCGGGGTTGCCGGCGGCGCCTCCACGCCCCAGTCGTCTCTGGCAGAGGTACTGGCCAGGCTCAGGGAGCTAACTGCTGGTTCCGGTTCACCGGTTAAATCGCCAGGCAGGTGACGGTGCGGGAGATACCCGGGATAGGGTGAATCTTACCGGTAACCAGGTCTCCGATTTCGTTCAGGCTGGCTGCCTCGATGACGACGATGATGTCGTAGGGGCCGGTAACCTGGTCCACTGATTTTACGCCGGCAAGGCTTCCGATAACGTTGGTGACCTCCCTGGCACGGCCCACCGTGGTCTCAACCAAGACGTAAGCTCTGGCTGACATACTAATCACCTCCTGGATACTAGGCTACGATTTTATCCCGGTAAAAGTGGCTTATCGATTCTTCGGTATAACCTAATTGCCCGAGTATTTCCATAATGCCAGCCTTAAGCAATATCCTTGAGAACGGTTTAATCCGGAAGCGGTAAGCGGCCTTTTTACTCTACTCCAAAGGGGAATTTATTGTCAAACGGGCACTTTCCCGCATCAAGGGTTGACGGATGGGGAGAAATAGGCTACACTGAACTTACACCCTGATGGTACTTCATTAGGGGCTTTTTACCAGGTATCCGTTTTTAGCGGTTGCTCATCTGGTATTTCATAGTATCGTTATTAGCGCCCCACAGCTAGGCCAGCAACCTGCCGCAGAAAGTCAGGTGGTCAAGGAGGCTAAAAGTGGTCAACAAGCACACCATTTTGCGGTCTCGTTTGGAGGGTGAGAAGAAACGCTTGAATGTCGAGCTTGAGCAGCTACAGGCTGAGATGTCCCCGGCTGGCGAGCGGCGTGAGGGCAGTCCCTTTGGCAAGCGTGAAGAAGAGGCGGTTGAGAGCGCTGAGTTTGAGAAACGCCTTGCCCTCCAGCAGCGCATCCGCGACCAGCTTGCGGAAATTGACCATGCTCTGGCTAAATTTGAGAAGGGCACCTACGGCTTTTGTGACCGCTGTGGTGTCGCCATCGACCCCGCCCGGCTGGAAGCCTTGCCCCAGGCGAGCCTGTGCTTGAAATGTAAGGCTGAAGTGAAGGATGTCAAAGGTAAGCTCTCAGCCGGCTAGCTGGCGGATGGGGCTCATTTTCCTGCCCGCAACTCTGGTCCTGGTCGCTGATCAGCTTACCAAGGTCTGGGTGAGGTCCCATCTCGCGGTCGGGGAAACGCTACTCGAATCCGGTATCTTCAGTATCAGCCGCGTACCGCCCAATACCGGGGCGGCTTTCGGGATTTTTCGGGGCGGGACGGCGGCCTTGATATTAGTCTCTTTAGTCTTTGTTGCCCTCTTTTTACTCTATGCCTTCGTCTTCTATCGCCGCTTTCCGGTCCTGGATAACCGCTGGCATAACCTGGCTTTTGGCCTGATTCTGGGCGGCACGCTGGGCAACCTGGTCGAACGCTTGAATACCTCGCTCGGCGGGGTCACCGACTTCATCAACATTGGCTGGTGGCCCGCCTTTAATCTGGCAGATTCGGCGATAACCGTGGGCGCGGTGCTGCTGGCGGTTTCCCTGCTGTCCCTCGGGTGTGGCAAGCGGACGGTTTAAGGGAAACGGCTGGTCCTTTGGGATGAGGTGGACCTGATGTCGCCAAAAGAGGTTATCCGCCTGGTGGCCGACAGTTCCGGTGAGCGGCTGGACAGGTATCTGAGCAAGCGTCATCCCGAGTATTCCCGGACTTACCTGCAGAAGCTGATTGCCGATGGTCTGGTCACCGTTAACGGTCGGGTGGCAAAGGCGGGGCAGCGCTTGAGCCCCGGTGAGCAAATCGTGGTCACGGTGCCGCCCATCCCGCCTAGCCCGCTTACCCCGGAACCAATACCACTCGAAATCATATACCAGGACGACGACCTGCTCGTGGTCAACAAACCGGCGGGCCTGGTTACCCATCCCGCGCCGGGGCAACCGGGCCACACCCTGCTTAACGCGTTGCTGGCCTACCTGCCCGGCCTGCCCGATACCGGCGACGCGCTGCGGCCGGGCATCGTCCACCGCCTGGATAAGGACACTTCCGGGGTGATGGTGGTCGCAAAAAATGCCGCCGCGCATACCGATCTGATGAAACAGTTTAAGGCCCGCACCGTGAACAAAGTTTACAAGGTGCTGGTCAGCGGCCATCTTAAGCCGGAGAAGGGGGTCATCGAGGCTGACATCGGGCGGGACCCGCGCCATCGCCAGCGCATGGCGGTAGTCCCGCGGGGCCGTCCGGCGCGCACCCACTACCGGGTCATCGGCTATCCCGGCGGCCACAGCCTGCTTGAGGTCAGGCCCGAGACCGGCCGCACTCACCAGATTCGTGTCCATCTGGCGGCCATCGGCTATCCCGTGGTCGGCGACGCCACCTACGGAGTGAAGTCGGAGCACCTTTCACGACACTTTGTCCACGCCGCCTCGCTCGGTTTCAAGCTGCCGAAAAGCGGCGAATACCGCGAGTTCCATGCCGGTCTGCCCCCGGACTTAGAACGGGCGCTTGCGGCGGTTAGCTAGCGTCATCAAATTGGTGGTGCTAGAATGGGGGAAGGCTTACGGGATGAAAATGAACCGACCGGAAAAGCTCCTTATCCGCCGCCTATTCGGGTTCAACATCCAGAGTTTTGAAAATACGAAACGTCTGCCCCGCGGCTTTAAGCGGGCGACCAGGAAAGGGTTATAGAGAATGGCCGAACCGGTTAGAGTACGTTACGCTCCCAGCCCCACCGGTTTTCCCCACGTGGGTAATATCCGCACCGCCCTCTTTAACTGGGTCTTTGCCCGTCACTATGGCGGCAGCTTCATTGTCCGGGTAGAGGATACCGATGTTGCCCGCACGGTTCCCGGGGCGCTGGAGGCCATCCTGGACGGGCTGCGCTGGCTGGGACTGGACTGGGACGAGGGGCCGGTGGTAGGCGGCGACTTTGGGCCTTATTTTCAGTCGCAGCGCCTCGGGCTTTACCGCGAGGCGGCCGAGCGCCTGGTAGCCCAGGGGGACGCCTACCACTGCTTTTGCTCTCCCGAGCGTCTTAGCGAGATGCGGGCCGAGCAGGCGCGTCGCAAGCAGCCGCCGGGCTATGACCGCCACTGCCGCAACTTTAGCCGCGAGGAAATAACACTGAACAGGGTAGCCGGCATCACCCCGGTGGTCCGCTTCAAGATGCCGCTTAGTGGTCAGACGGAATTTAACGATATCATCCGGGGCCAGGTGCGCTTCGAGAACAGCACCATTGATGACTTCGTGCTCTTGAAATCGGATGGTTATCCCACCTATCACCTGGCCAGCATCGTTGACGACCATGCCATGCGTATCAGCCACGTGCTGCGCGCCGAGGAGTGGCTCTCCAGCACCCCCCGCCATGTCCTGCTCTACCGGGCGATGGGTTACCAGCCGCCCCTTTTCGCGCATTTGCCGATGATACTGGGGCCGGACCGCGCCAAGCTGAGCAAGCGGCACGGGGCGACTTCCATCACCGAGTACCGGGAACAGGGATTTTTGCCTGAGACCATGGTGAACTTCCTGGCGCTGCTGGGCTGGTCGCTGGACGATAAGACCGAGATTATCTCCCGCAAGGACTTGGTCAGCAATTATTCCCTGGAACGGGTGAGCCAGACGGCGGCCATCTTTAACCGCGAGAAGCTGGCCTGGATGAACGGCGTCTATATCCGGGGTTTAAGTCCCGACGAGTTCACCCGCCGGGCGCTGCCTTTCCTGGAAAGCGGTTTACCAGCCACGGTAGAACGCCCGCTTGCGCTGGATTACGTTAGCCGGGTCATGCCCCTTATTCAGGACCGGGTGCGCTGCCTTACCGAGGTGGCGGAATTGAGCCGCTTCTTTTTCGAGCGTGAACTGGCATATGAGACTAGCGCGCTTATCGAAAAGAAAATGGACGCTCAGGGGACGTTGCGTGCCCTTCAAGTATCGCTGGAAAGACTCAGTCCGCTGGGCTCTTTTGAGGCCGGGGGATTAGAGGCGGGGCTGCGTCCTCTGGCCGAGGAGCTTGGGCTTAAGACCGGCCAGCTTTTCGGCACTCTCAGGGTGGCGGTCACCGGCCGCGCCGCCGCCCCGCCGCTTTTCGAGACGATGGCGGTGCTCGGGCGGGAAAGGTGCCTGGGGTGCATCCGGGCGGCCATTACTGCCCTCAGCAAATTAGCTGGGTGAATATTATACTACCAAACTATACCCCGACCATCGGGTCGAGGGATGAAGTTCTCCCGGCATCTTTCCGAAAGCTCTTAAAGATGCCGGGCAACGGAGTTGAAGTCAACTAATACCCCGATCGTAAGGTCGTGGGAAGTTTATTAATCGGGGTTTAGGGACGTTAGCCACTCCCCGCAACTACTCTCTGTGCCAGGTTGCCATGTGCTGTCTTTGCGCTTCGGTCACCATTTCCGGGGGATAGTGGGACCGGTAGAAATCGAGTTCCAGGTGGTGCACCTGGAGCCAGATGGGTATCAGCTTGGTGTCGAAGCTTGCCGGAAAACGGCCGTAGGTCTCGTAGACATGGCGGCAGACGGCTTTGACCTGGTCGATTGACGTCTTCGAGGGGTGGTGGTACTTGGGCTGGATTTGAGGCCAGTTTTTGAAGGCCACCCTGCCCTTGTAGTCGGCGGCAAACAGGCCGCCCGGGCCGAATTTCTTCTCGACAAACGCTTCCACCGCCTCGTCCATGTCGCGGTAGTAGGGCGGGCAGAAGGCCTCAAAAATTCCGTCTAAGCCCACGGCGTTGGTCTTACCGGCCTTATCGGTGACGGCGCGGAAGCCAAGCCCTTTGCTCTGGGGCGTTACTCCCAGCATCACGGTGCCGGTGTAGCCGCCGAAGACCACCGAGCCCAGTCCCATCGCCTCGGCCATGAGGTGGATGTTCTCCAGCATCATGTAGGCCGGGGCCAGATTGAGCGTGAGCAGCGTCTGTTCGAAGGCGCTCAAATCTACTTTAGGGCCTTTCAGTTTACCGCCGTCAATCCACTCGCCGAGTCCCGCCCATTTCCCCTGCCGGTCATCGAAGAGCTGGTAGCCGTAGCCCTCGTAGTCAAAAAGTCCCAGTAGAAAATTGATGTATTCCATGGTCTGGTCTACCACGGGAATGAAAATGGTGGTGCCGGGCTGGTTGGTGTTCCAGTGCATGGCGCGCAGCAGAGACTTGGGCACAAACTCGGCCCGCTCGTCCAAAACTTTCCGGCAGCCCTGCTGGTAAGCCGCTGGTATCTTCTCCCAGTCTTCCTCGCCCTTGATTTCCACCATCCCGGTTGCGGCCTCGGGGTGGTAGACGCTGGTGCCACCGTCACCGGTGAAAAAAAGCCTGGTGTTGTGCACGTTGCAGGCGTAGGGGGTAGCCCTGCCCAGCCAGC
The DNA here is from genome assembly GCA_043803245.1 of Chloroflexota bacterium. Classification (GTDB taxonomy): domain Bacteria; phylum Chloroflexota; class Dehalococcoidia; order Dehalococcoidales; family SURF-40; genus SURF-40. The sequence continues at coordinate 3,222 of JAZDKE010000013.1, read as the reverse complement.
TCGTAAAGAGATTGCCACCGCTAATGGGCAGGTCGCCGGTGATAGTGCCGGTGATGCCGTTGCCGGCCCAGCACAAAAGCGCCAGCTCAAGGTCGGTTAAAGGCACCGGCGGCTTTTCCGAGGCGTAGCGCAGTTCCCGGTCAGGAATGTTGCAGCCCAGTGGGAAGCGCCGGGCGCGGCGGTGGGCGATGGCCGCCAGAAGCGGGGCCTTGAAGATTTCTTTTATCTCGTTCCTCTCGGTGCTCATTTTATCCCCCGGTGTTCTTATTCTCCGGTCTTTCCGGCTGGCAGTGATGGCAGAAATAGGTGCCACGGCCGCGCAGTTTTAAGTAGCCGAGCGGTGCGCCGCAGACCGGGCAGTTTTCTCCCCTTCGGTGCGCCACCTTGAACTGAAAGTGCGCCGTGCCCTTCTCGCCGCTGGGGCGGAAGTAGTTTTGCACGCTCGCTCCCTTATCGCTGATGGCTTTTTTCAGCACTTTTTGAATCGACTGGTAGAGCCTTTCGATTTCCTCTGGCGTGAGGCTGGCGGTGGCCCGGGCAGGATGAATCTTAGCGTCGAAGAGGGCTTCGTCGGCATACATGTTGCCGATGCCGGCGATGAATTTCTGGTCGAGGAGCAGCGGCTTAATCAGGGTGCGGCGGTGGTTCAGGTGCTCGCGGAACCACTCCAGACTGAAACCGGCGGTGAGCGGCTCCGGCCCCAGCTTGCCGGTGACCGAGTCCGGGTCGGTGGTGAGCCACAACCGGGCGAACTTGCGCGGGTCACGGAGATGGAGGCTCGTGTCATTGTCCAGGTAAATAATGGCTCGGGCAAAGCGCTCCGGCTCGCTTCCGGCCGGCTTTACCAGCAGCGAACCGGTGAGCTTTAAGTGGCTCACCAGCTTTTCGGCGCCGGCGAGGTTAAAGATGAGGTACTTGCCCCGCCGGCTGAGCGAGACTATTTTCTGGCCGGTCAGGCGGCGGCGGAATTCCTCGGCGGTTATGCCGCGGACGACCCCGTCCCAGGTGAGGCTAACCTCGGTGATAGTCCTTCCCTTGACGTGGGGCAAAAGCTCGTTCTTAATCGTTTCGACTTCCGGTAGCTCAGGCACCGTTTACTCCATTTCCTCCCAGTTGGGACCCGCCTTGACATCGACTTTTAAGGGCACGCTGAGCAGCACCGCCCCGGACATTATTTCCGGGGCCAGGCGGCGCATAACTTTGAGTTCATCCTCCGGCACCTCGAAGACCAGCTCGTCGTGTACCTGGAGCAGCATCCGGCTCTTTAAGTCCCGCTTGGTCATTTCCCGGTCCAGGTTAATCATGGCCACCTTGATGATGTCCGCCGATGTCCCCTGCACCGGCATGTTGATTGCCATCCGCTCGGCGGCCTCCCGCACCAGACGGTTTGAGGCCCTTACCTCGGGGAGGTAGCGCCGGCGCCCGAGCAGCGTCTGGACGTAGCCCTTTTCCCGGGACTGCTGCTTGGTAGCTTCGAGGTACTGCCGCACCTTCGGGTATTTATCGAAGTAGGCGCTGATGAACTGGCCGGCCTCTTCCCGCGTAAGCTCGGTGGCCTGCTCCAGGCCGTACTCGCTCATGCCGTAAATCACGCCGAAGTTAACTACTTTGGCCAGCCGGCGCTGGTCGGGCGTCACCTGTTCCGTTTCGACGCCGAACAGGCGGCTTGCGGTGGCGGCGTGAATGTCTTCGTCATTGTGGAAAGCGGCGATTAAATTCTCATCCCCCGAGAGGTGGGCCAGCGCCCTAAGGTCAATCTGCGAATAGTCCGCCGAAAGCAGGTAAGCGCCGGGCGGGGCGATGAAAGCTCGTCTCACCTGTCTGCCCAGTTCGCCCCGTACCGGGATGTTTTGTAAATTCGGGTCGCTTGAGGAGAGCCGGCCGGTGGCCGTCTTGGTCTGGTTAAAGCTGGTGTGCAGCCGCCCGGTTTCGGGCCTGATTAAGCCGGGCAGGGCGTCAATGTAGGTTGATTTCAGCTTGGATAGCTGGCGGTAGTCCAGGATGGGCTTGATTATCGGGTGGCTGCCCAAAAGTATTTCCAGCTCGGGAGCGCCGGTGGTGTAGGCACCCCTGGTGCGTCGGGTGGGCGGCAGTTTGAGCTCCTGGAAGAGTACCGTTGCCATCTGCTGGGGTGAGTTGATGTTGAATTGGTGCCCCGCGAACTGGTATATCTCGCTGGCCAGTTTCTCAAGCCGCTCGCCGAGCTCGCGTGAGAGTTCCCCCAGCCGCGCCGTGTCCAGGCTGATGCCGCTCGCTTCCATCTTTATGAGTATCGGCACCAGCGGCAATTCAACCTCGGAGTAGAGCGACCAGAGCCCCTGCGCTCTCAGTTCCGGCTCAAAAATCTCAGCCAGCCTCAGGGTAGCGTCGGCGTCGGCACCGGCGTAATCGGCGGCCTGCCTGATATCGGCTTCCGCCATGGTAACCCGTTTTGCCCCGCTGCCGATGAGGTCGGTAATCGGTGTCATCTCGATGCCCAGCCGGGCGAAGGCCAGGGCTTTTAAGTTAAGCGCCTTTTCTCCCAGCAGGTAGGCCATAAGCATAGTGTCGGCAGGCAGGTCTTTTACCGTGATGCCGTACCGGCCAATCACCGTCATATCATACTTGGCATTATGGGCTACCTTGGCGATGGCGGGGTCCTGCAATGGGCCTTTCAGCCGCTCGATGGCCAGTTCCAGGGGCAACTGTTCGCGGTCACCCTGGTGGCCTACCGGCAGGTAAAAGGCCTGGCCGGAGTCTATTGCCAGCGAGATGCCCACCAGTTTAACGCTCATGGCGTCAAGGCCGGTAGTTTCCAGGTCGAAGGCCAGACGTTTGGCGGTGGACAGGTGGCCCACCAGTCCGTCAAGCGCCGACGGGCGGTCGATGATTTCAGTAGTTGTCGAGGTTTTCGGAGCTACCCCGGAAGGGAGCCTGTCCAGCAGGCTGGTAAACTCAAGTTCCCGGAAGAGTGCCGCGACCCGGTCCCGGTCGAAGTGGCTTACCTGGCTCCGGTCCGGGTCAAGGGTCACCGGGGCATCGGTGACGATGGTGGCCAGCGTCTTGCTCTGGCGGGCCACCGCCTCGTTATTTTTCAGGTTTTCCTTTAGTTTGTCCGGGCTTACCTCGTCCAGGTGGTCGTAGATTTGTTCGATGCTGCCGAACTGCCCGATAAGTTTCCGGGCGGTCTTTTCCCCGATGCCTTTCACCCCGGGGATGTTGTCCGAAGGGTCACCCTTTAAG